>PLYU01000154.1 GCA_003153495.1 Myxococcales bacterium | reverse complement strand
GAGGATCCCGAGATAGGTGACCAGGCGTCGGTCGAGGAGCCGGGCAGGGGTCGGGGTCGGGGTCGAGGTCGAGGTCGAGGTCGAGGTCGAGGTCGAGGTCGAGGTCGAGGTCGGGGTCGGGGTCGGGGTCGGGGTCGAGGTCGACGTCGTGGCCCCTCTCGCCGCTCGCGGGAACCCGATCGCCCCCGAGTCCTGCTGCCAGCTCAGGTATGCCCGCAGAGAAGCCGCGATGGCTGCGAGCTCGGCGCGAGGATCGTCGTTCATCAGCGCGAGAAGTGGACCCGGAACGGCTTGGTCGCTCCCGGCAGAGGGTTCCCGTCGCGGTCGAGCGCGGTCTGGTAGCGCTTGCTCATGGCGCACCGCCTCGCCTCTCGCCCGAAGCCGTTGCCGGGGTCGGTCAGCACGTGCACGCTCGCGGCCGAGCCGTCCGCCCGGACGTCGACCTGCAGCGAGACGTACGCCTCGTCGATCTGCTGGCCGGTGTCCGCCTCGGGCGGGAAGGGGCAGCTCCACTCCGCGCCGCCGCCCACCGAGGCGGCGCGCGTGCGGTCGGCGCCCGCCACCGGCGCCGCCTGCGGCTTGCCCGTGCCGCCCGGAACCCCGCCCGGAGTGGCGAGGCCGCGCACCGCCGTCGTGCTGGTGCCGTTCGACGCCGTCGTGCCCCCGGCGTACGCGTCGGCGTTTCCCGTGACGATCGTGTTCCCGGTCAGGTCCACCGGCTCGTTCGGGTCCGGCTCCTGCGTCAGGACCTTGCCGGCCTGCGCGGGAGCGGGCGGGGGGGGAGGAGCGTCGTGCAGCTTCGCGCGCGGCGGTGCGGGCTCGGGCTTCGCCTCCGGCTCGGCCTGCGTCGGCGCGGGCGGCGGGGGCGGTGCCTCCTCTCTCATCACGTCGATTTCCTGCGGAGGCGCCCCCGGCGGCGGTCCCTGATCGGTCATCGCAAGGATCAGGGTCACCAGGCGCACGCCGTTCATCAGGCCGAGCATCAGCGCGAGCGCGCCGAGGTAGTAGCCGAGCCACGCGATCGGCCCCGAGGCCTGCGAGTCCAGGTCGAGCACCTTCGACATCGGGTCGTCGTACGGGGAGAAGCCCCCCACCGTCGCGAACGCACGCGGGCGAATCGAGTCGCCACGCGGTCTGCCGCTCTCCGCCTCCGCCATCGCAATACCCTCAGTGAGGCTGCGCCGCGACGGGCGTCACGCCGAAGGCGATCTTGGCGACCTTCGCCTGCTTGAGCAGATCGAGCACGTGGATGACACGGCCGTGAGTCACCGCGGCGTCCGCCTTGATGACCGCACGAAGCTCGGGGTGCTGCGCCTGCGCGTCGCGTGCGAGGGGAAGGATCGCGTCGTCGCTGGCGATCGTCTTGCTGTCGACCAGGACTCGCCCGTCGGCGGCGAGGACGATGCTGAACACCGTCTGCACGTCGCTGGTGCCCGTCGCAGCCTTGGGCAGGTCGAGGGGCACCGTCTGGTTGAGCACGATCTTCGTGGTGACCATGAAGATGATCAGCAGGACGAGCGTGATGTCGACCAGCGGGGTGACGTTGATCCCCGTGATCCCTTCGTCTACTTCCCGCGCGCCGCCGCCAGCCATCGGTTCCTCCTCAACGCTGTCAGTTGCTCTCGGACTCTTCGGCTTTTGCGCGCGCCGTCGACTTGGCGCCCGCCGGCGCGGCGCCGGCGGCCTCCGCCAGGGGAAGCGCCTTGAGGTGAGCCAGCAGCATGTGGCCGAGGGCCTCGGTGTTGGCGACCGTGCCGCGCACGACGCGCTGGAAGGCGTTATAGGCGGCGACCGCCGGGATCGCGATCAGGATGCCGATCGCGGTCGCGACGAGCGCCTCGGAGATGCGGGCCATCACGGCCTCCGGCGCGAGCTGCGTCGACGCGGCGGCCGTCGCCATCTTGGCCTTGCTCAGCTCGTCGAACGCGGCCACGATCCCGATGACCGTTCCGAGCAGCCCGATGAACGGGGCGTTATTGCCGAGGGTGCCCAGGAACGCGAGCCGCTTCTCGAGCTTCACGCGCTGCAGGGCGCTCGCCCCCTCCATCGCCTCCTCGGCCGCCCCGACCCCGCGGTCCGCCTCGACCAGGCCGGCCACGACGACGGCAGCCTCGGCGCTTCGCGAGGCCTCGAGGCGCTTGCGCGCGCCCTCCAGGTCGCTGGCGCGCAGGAGCCGTCCCACGTCCCGCATGAGCTCATCGATGTCGTCGCGCAGCGACCAGTAGAGCCACGCTCGCTCGAGCATGACCGCCAGGGACATGACGCTCAGCACCAGCATGAGCGCGAGGATCCAGCCCGTCCCCAGGCCGACCATCGCGCTCTTCACTCGTTCGATCAGAGAGTTCACGGGCTCACCGTTTCGAGTTCTCGGTTCCGGGGGTCTTCTTCGAGGGCCATGGCGGCTTCCAGGACAGTCGTTGCGTACGCCCCTTTCGGTAGCACGAAGTAAACCCGGATGCTGGGGTCCGAGCTCCGCCCACCCTGGCCCAAACTCTCCCACCGCAGGTCCTCGACCCAGAGGCGCAGCGAGCGGCGGCTTCCCGCCCCGAGGCGGTGCGTGCGCTTCAGGTCGAAGTCGGCCCCCACGATTCCTGCAGTAACCTTCCGCTCGAGCTCGCCCGGGGCCCCCCCGGGCCAGGGCATCTCGTCCCCCGCGATGGGCCCCGTGGGGGACACTTCGCCCCGGGCCGCGCGCTCCCGGTCGGTGGCGACGTCGGTGCAGGTGAACATCCCCCCGGACGTACGAAGTTTTATCAGGTCGCCCTCGAGGGGGGTCGTCCAGGTGCCGTCCCGGACCCGCTCGTCCAGCACCGCATTGAAGACGGCCGACTGGACCGACGACCACAGGAGGCGAGCCTTGCGCGGATCTCGCGGGCCCCGCTCGTCGCCCCGCAGCCAGGCGAGGGCGCGCTCCACGTTGTCGCCCCGCATCCCGAAGCGCTGCGCTCCGAAGGCGTTGGGCACCCCCTCCCGCCCGACGCGCTCCAGCTCGCGCGTGACGTCCTCCAGCCGGTCGGGCGGCAGGCCGCGCACGACGATCGTGAACCGGTTACCGGCCAGGTGTCCCGGCTTGAGCTTGTGGCCGTGGGGCGTCGCGTCGACGACCGTGATTCCCTCGACCGACACCTGGCGCGCGCGCGCCGCGAGGTCCTCCGGCGCGACGCCGCGCGGCACGTGAAGCGAGATCGTCTGCGTGGCGACGGCACGCCTGTCCTTCATCCCGGCGAAGCCCGCCGCGCGCGCGTCGCACGACAGCGCGGCGGCGAGCAGCTTCACCGCGTCCAGCGTGTTGAGGTCCCTCTTGGTGAACCGCACGAAGACGTGCTCGCCGGCGCCGCTGGGCGAGTAGGCCGGCAGCTCCTCGACGACGAAGTCCTCCGGGGTGTCCTTGATTCGGCCGCGCACCGGGGGCAGGAGCATGTGAGCGCGGGAGCCTAGCGCGAGCGACGTGCCGTCGTCCCACCTGCACGACGGCCTAGCCGATTTCGTGCGCCATCTCGTCGCGCGGGCTCCGGAAGTACTGCTGCGGCGAGTAGGCGAGAAAGTTACTCACGCGCGAGGTGTACAGGCACGCGTACTCCTCGACCTGGGCGCCGAAGCTCGACTCCTCGTTCTCTTCCTTCAGCAGCGAGCCCCAGAAGGGGTGGAAGCGCTGGTCCACGCGCCGCTCGATCGCCTCGAGCTCGGGGCCGACGTGGCGCAGCCGCTCGCGGACGTGGTCGATCGCACGCTTCACGCGCGCTCGCTCGGCCTCGCCCTCGGTCTTGACCGCTCCGTTGGTCTTGCCCCGGGGCAGCTCGAGGCGCCTCGTCAGCTCCTTGTAGCGGTTCTGGTAGAAGCGCAGCTCGTCCTCGAGGCGATCGCGGACGTCCTCGAGGTGCTCGGCGCGCTCGAAGTCCTCCCGGCACGAGTCGTAGGCCAGGACCTCGCCCTCCAGCTCCTGGATGATCATCGCAGTGCGCCAGGCGCTCTCCTTCTTGCTGCGGAGGATGTCGCCGTAGATGTGGTCGCCGACGTAGAGCACCTCGTCGCTCGCCGCGCCGAGGCCCCGCTCGAGGTCGTGCAGGTTGCCGCCCTCGTAGATCTTCCCCCGCTCGAGGGGGAAGGCCGCGGGGTGCAGGACGTCGCCGCTGCGCTCCATGAGCGGCCTCTGCTCCTGGAAGAAGGCCGGCTTGGTCGCGGCCACGACGACGACGTCGAAATAGTTCCGCCAGTGCGGGTACTCGGCCATCTCGTCGTCGAGCAGGTACGTCATCATCTTGTCGGTGTACGACCAGCGGGAGTTGGTCAGGAGGAACACCTTCTTGCCGGCACTGCGCAGCTTGTGCAGAGTCGGGGCGAGGTCGTGGTCCCTGAGCACGAAGCGAGGGAAGTCGCCCATGACCGTCTCCAGGATCGTCCCGTCGCGGTGCGCCTCGTCGATGCTCTCGCGGATGTCGGCGAACGTCTTCGCGTAGTCGAGGGCCAGCCCCCGCTCCTCCATCGCCTCGACGAGGGCGGCGTAGAGCGTCACTTCGCTGAGCGCGTACAGCGTGTCGACCCAGTGGTACCGCGGCGTCGCCGGGCGGATCTTCTTGGCGTGGTAGAGCTTGCGCAGCTCGTCTCTCCCGAGCTCGCGCAGCCCGTGGTAGCCCTTGGTCACGTGCTTGTAGCGGTTCATCTTGAGGACGTTGCCGAACCGCTTGTCGATGAGCAGCCCTCGCACGGGGAAGTCGGTCGAGTAGGGGACCGTGCGGACGAGCTCGGGGTAGCCGCGCTTCACGAGCTTCGCGATGGTCGCCCGGATGGAGAGCTCGTCCATCTCCCGCTGGTTGTAGATCGCCAGCGTGTAGTCCATGTCGAAGCCGACCCACGCGATGTGCGACATGCGAAGGTTGCGGTTGCAGAACATCCGCCTCGGGCGCGCGATGCCCGGCCTGTGTGACCGCGACAGGTACTCGTCGATGGGGAGCGAGAGCTGGTGCGGATTCACGCGCTTGGGGCGCGCGAGGCCAGCTCGCACGCTAGATTGAGTGTCCCATGCAGGGCCACCTCACGCAATCGGCTGAGCGGGTGTACGGGGAGGCCGGTGGCATCGCGGCTCGCACCATCGTCCTCGTCGCCGGCGGCACGGTGCCCGAGATCGCGGCGCGGCGGGGCGATTTTGCGGACTGGATCGGCTCGCACGTCCGCTCCGCCCGCCGCGGTCACGGCGGCCCGACGAGCCACGACCTGCGGACCGCCGCCCCGCTTCCGGGGCCTCGCGATGCTGACGCGTTCGTCATCACGGGCTCGAGCTCGAGCGTGACCGAGCGGGCCCCGTGGATGCTTCGGGCCGAGGATCTCGTCCGTTCGATCGTGGCGGCCCGCGTGCCCCTGCTCGGCATCTGCTTCGGCCACCAGATGATCGCCCAGGCGCTCGGCGGGGACGTGCAGAAGAACCCGCGCGGTCGCGAGATCGGCACCGTGAGGCTCGAGCGCCTCGCCGATGACCCCCTCTTCGCGGGGTTGCCGCGCGTGTTCGACGTGAACGCCACTCACGTCGATGCGGTCGCGAGGCTCCCCGCCGGGGCGCAGGTGCTGGCGAGGACGGCCCTCGATTCGGTCGCCGCGTTTCGCGTCGGGGACCGCGTGCGCGCGGTGCAGTTCCACCCCGAGTTCGACGCCGACGTCATGCGCGGCTACCTCCGCGCGCGCGCGCACATCGTCCGCGGCGAGGGCGGGGATCCGGAGGCCCTCCTCGCCCGCGTACACGAGGGCACGCGTGGCCCGGACGTGATCCGGAACTTCGTCCGGCGGGTAGCCTCGTAGACTCTGCTTCACTCCGCCCGCCCGGTTCGCGAGAACTTGATCCTGGAGGGGCCGTGAAGGCCGACCGGGACGATGGGGTCGGGGGCGAAGTCGTGCGGCTCGACGACGGGAGGCGGGATCGCCTGCGCCGACGGAGCCCACGGCGGGGCGCCGTCGACGTCGCGGCAGCATCGGAAGCCGACGAAGTAGTACGTGAAGTCCGGATCGTGGCTGTAGGTCGTGGGGCGGCACTGACTTCGCACGTGGCCCCAGGCGCCGCCCTTCAGCCCGGCCCACCTCGACACCTCGCGCGGCGGCTGGTCGCTCACGACCCATTCGTCGAAGTTGCCCGGCATGTCGTAGACGCCGAAGCCGCTCTTGCATCCTTCCATCGAGCCGCTGGGCACGCTCTGGTCGAGGCGCGAGAGCTCGGCGAGGCTCGTCGCCGGGTCCTTCGAGTAGAAGAGGAACTGCGCGCGCGGGCCGGGCTTTCTGGGCTCGATGAAGAAGTTGTCCATGTTGCACTTGTCGTGGTCGCGCTCCCAGCCGTAGGCGAACGGCATGTGCTCGGGGCCTTCGCACGCCGCCGTCCACTCGCTCGCCCAGCAGAGCCGCTTGCCCCGGGACTCGCAGGTCGCCTGCGCCTGGTACCAGTCGAGCATCCACGCAGGGTGGTCGCCCTTTCGGTTCGGGTACTCGTAGCGATCGACGCAGAAGGCGATCCGGCGCTCGCGCGCGCGGCACCGCTGCTGGTGGGCGAACGCGTGGCAGATGTCGAGGTTGTTCTTCCGGTCGTGCTCCGGGTCGACGCATCGGCGGTCGATGTCCGGGCAGAAGGTCGTGTCGACGAGCGACATGTCGTCGGGGCAGGGCGTGGGCGTGGGCGTGGGCGTGGGCGTGGGCGTGGGCGTGGGCGTGGGGCGCCGGGCGGGGGCGGTCTCGACCGTTGCGTCCGGGCCCTCCCACGACTCGAGCTTCCCGCACGCCGCGACCGAGAGCGCGCAGCAGAAGACACCAACCTCTGAGGCCGACGTTCTCACTCGCCCCCTAACTAACTAACTCACTCGCTCTCTAGCGATCCTCTTTCTTCTCCGCCCTGGGATCCTTCGACATGTCCGCGGTGACGATGTCGACCCGCGCCGGGGCGTACGACTTCTGCCGTTCGCCGCTCTTCGCCGGCGGCGGCTGGGTCGGCGCGCTCGCGCGCTCCCGGGGCGTCTTCAGATCGTCACGACTCCGTCGCTTCGGACCCTTGGACGTCTCGATGTCAGGTCGGGTGTTGATTCGGGTGGGGGATTGCTTGCGCGCCACGGATCCAGGAAGCATAGCCCGGGCGAGGGGCGTTGGGCGAGATCTGACGCGACGAATTTCCGTCTTAACCGACGTTCACGAAACGAGGCGGCGCAAGCCGGGGGGGAGGGCGCCCGGCGGCGGGGCCCCCTCGAGGAGCGGCTCCATGGGGGCGCTCGAGAGCGTGTGCCAGTAGAGGACGTGCCGCGCCTGGCGCGCGCGCAGGTGCCACAGGGCCGACGCGAACGCCTTCGCCGTGTAGGTCGGGTCCAGTGAGAGTCCCACGGCGTCGCGCGCCAGGCGGGTCGCCTCGTCGCCGGCGTCGGTCGCCAGCCCGTAGCCGGCCCCGAGGAAGCGCGTGTCCACACGCAGGCGCGAGCGCATGGCGCCCAGGGTGGCGCGAGAGGGAGGTACGCCCGCTCGCCCTGCGCACGCGCGCGCCAGGAGGAGAGACGTCGCTCGCACGAGCCAGCGCGGCGTGGCGACGCACACTCCCACCACGCGTGTCCTCATCCCCTCCGCCTCGAAGCCGGCGGCCAGGCCCGCGGCGGTGCCGCCCGAGCCGAGGGCCACGACGCAGACGTCGGGCTCCGGCAGCTCCCCCGCGCGCACCTGCGCCGCCAGCTCGCGGGCGGCCTCGACGTATCCCGTGGACCCGGCGACGCTCGAGCCACCGACCGTCACGAAGCGTGCGCCCGCGGCGACGCGCGCCGCGACCACCGGCGCGGCGGCCGCCCAGGAGCCGACGGGGAACGCGCGCAGCCCGAGCGCCAGAGCGGCCCGGAGCACGTCCATCACGTGGGGGGAGGGGGCTTGGGGCACGAGGACGGCCTCCACGGCCAGCCCCGCGCGCCCGCCGAAGCACGTCGTCGCCAGCACGTGGTGGCTGCCGGCCGCGCCGAGGGTGACCAGACGCCGGGCGCCGTGGCGGAGAGCCCCCGCCAGGATGTGCTCCAGCTTGCGGACCTTGTTTCCGCCGTAGACCTCGTGGGTCAAGTCGTCGCGCTTGATCCACAGGTCGCTCTGCGGATTCGACAGCGGCGCGACGTGCACGACGGGGGTCGGGTATCGCCCGATGGGAAGCCTGTCGGTCCGCTGCACGCGCTCAGTTTCATAGCGCGCCCAGGTCGCGCTGCGTCATCCCGCGGCGAAACACGCGCGAAACTTTCGGGTGGTAACCAACCCGAGCGCCCCGTTGACCGACAGGCTTGCATAAGCGCGCAGGGCGGGCTTCCATCCGCCCGGCGGCAGAGGACGAATGAAGAAAATCGAAGCCATCATCAAGCCGTTCAAGCTCGACGAGGTCAAGGACGCCCTCGCCGAGGTTGGCGTTCAGGGAATGACCGTCACCGAAGTGAAGGGCTTCGGGCGCACCGGGGGCAAGAAGGAGGTCTACCGCGGGTCGGCGTACGTCGTCGATTTCGTGCCCAAGGTGAAGATCGAGGTCGTCGTCCCCGACGAGATCGTGCACGACGTGCTCGACGCCATCGAGAAGAGCGCCAAGACCGGGCGCATCGGCGACGGCAA
>PLYU01000324.1 GCA_003153495.1 Myxococcales bacterium | reverse complement strand
CCCACCGGAAACCCGGAAGAGCCGGTTCTGGCCACCACGATCGACAAGTACTGCTACCTGACCTGTCGGTACCTGCCGCCGTTTTTCCAGCACAAGATCCGCGTCGTGTATTCGACGATCGAGAACTGTCGCAGCGTCGACGAGATCCAGCATCCGGCCGTCCGCGAGGTCGTGCGCTTCCTGAACATCGACCGCGGCCTCGAGATCCACCACGACGGCGACCTACCGGCCCGCAGCGGCATGGGCTCGAGCTCGTCGTTCACGGTGGGTCTCTTGCACGCTCTCCATGGGCTCATGGGGCAGATGCCGAGCAAGGAGCAACTCGCCGCGGAGAGCATCGAGGTCGAACAGGAGCGCCTCAAGGAAGCAGTTGGCTCACAGGACCAGGTGTCCGCGGCGTACGGTGGGTTCAACCGCATTCTCTTCCATGAGAATGGGACCTTCAGCCGCCAGCCCATGACCCTGCCGCAGGAGTGCGTGCGAGAGCTCAATTCGCACCTAATGCTCTTCTACACGGGCATCCAGCGCACGGCGTCGACGGTCGCTCGCAGCTATGTCGAGGACATCTCGCCGGAGCGTCAGGCAACCCTCCGGACGTTCCGGGGAATGGTCGACGAGGCAATCTCCATCCTCACCAAGGGCCGAGACCTGACGGCGTTCGGGAAGCTCTTGCACGAGGCATGGGTGGCCAAGCAGAGCCTGAGCAACAGCGTGTCCAACGCCCGCGTGGCCGAGATCTACGAGCGGGCACGTGCAGAAGGGGCGATCGGCGGCAAGCTGACGGGGGCCGGTGGGGGCGGCTTCATGCTCCTGTTCGCGCCGCCGTCCACGCACGCACGGATGCGCCAGGTCCTGCACAAGCTGATCCATGTTCCTTTTGCGTTCGAATCCGCCGGCAGCCAGATCATCCTTTTCGATCGCGAGCAGGAGTACCCGGCCGAAGAGCGCGCAAGGATCACCCAGGTCATCTCGGACTTCAGAGAGCTGAGTCCGACGCGCGACTCCGGTTCTTCCGTCTAGACGGGTGAGCACGTGGAGAAGTGCGCGCGCATCTATGTCGCCGGGAACCGCACGCTGATCGGTGGCGCCATGCTGCGCGTTCTTGGCGGGCAGGGATACACCCAGGTCCTTCGAGAGCCGGAGCCCGACCTCACGAACGACGCCGAGGTCGACGCGTTCTTCGAACGGAGTCGGCCCGAGTACGTCATCGTCGCGGCAGGCAAGTCGGGCGGCATCGCACTCAACCGGCGGGCTCCGGCGACGCTCATGACCCACAACATGCTGGTCGCGGTGCACCTGATGCGCGCGGCGCACCGGCACGGAGCCAAGAAGCTCGTCTACGTGGGCAGCTCCTGCATCTACCCCCGCCTGAGCGCGCAGCCCACGCCGGTGGAGGCACTGGGCACCGGGCCGCTCGAGCCGACGAGCGAAGCGTACGCGCTCGCCAAGCTCGCGGGGCTCGGTCTCGTGTCGGCGTACCGGCGCGAGCATGGGGCGCCGTTCATCGGCATGATCCCGTCCAACGTCTTCGGGCCGGACGACGACTTCGCCGCCGAGGACTCGCACGTCGTGGGCGCCTTGATGCGCAGGATGCACGACGCGAAGCGCACCGGCGCGCCTGCCCTGACGGTGTGGGGGAGCGGCACGCCTCGTCGGGAGCTAATCTACTCCGAGGACCTCGCCGACGCCTGCCTGTTCCTCCTCGAGCGCTACGACGGAGACGCGCCAGTCAACGTCGGGAGCGGCTCTGAGGTGTCGATCGCAGAGCTTGCCCGCCTGGTGGCCGACGTGGTTGGTTACTCTGGTGAGCTGCTGTTCGATCCGACGAAGCCCGACGGCGCGCCGCACAAGAGTCTCGACTCCACTCCGCTGTTCAGTCTCGGATGGTGCGCGAAGACCGGCTTGCGCGACGCGCTCGCCACGACGTACGCGGCGGCGGTCGGGGCCTGGTAGAGGGACGGTGTCGGATGAGTGAGGTTTTGTTCCGTGAGCTCTACAGGATTCGGCACGTCGAGCAGGAAGTCGCGCGTGTCTATCCGACTGACAAGATCAAGAGTCCGGTCCATCTGTCCATCGGCCAGGAAGCCGTCAGCGTCGGGGTTTGCCAGACTCTCCGGGCCGACGACATCGTCTTCGGCACGTACCGGAGCCATGCCCTCTTCCTCGCGAAGGGCGGGAATCTCCGCGCGATGATCGCGGAGCTCTACGGAAAGGCGACCGGCTGCACCCGGGGGAAGGGCGGCTCGATGCACCTCATCGACGTCGCGGCCGGCGTGATGGGAACGTCGGCCGTCGTCGGCACGACGATCCCGCTCGCGGTCGGCTATGCGTACGCGCTGAAGATGCGAGGCTCCGGCGCGCTCGTCGCGGCCTTCTTCGGCGACGGGGCGGTGGACGAGGGGGCTTTCCACGAGAGCATGAACTTCGCAGCGCTGAAGAAGCTGCCGGTGCTCTTCGTCTGCGAGAACAACCTCTACGCGATCCACTCTCCTCAGGCCGCGCGGCAGGCGAAGAGCAACCTTTGCGAGCGGGCGGCGTCCTACGGGATGCACGCCGAGCACGTCGAGTACGGCGACGTCTTCACCATCCGCGATCGGACCGCAGCCGCGGTCTCGGCCATCCGAGCCGGGAGCGGGCCCAGGTTCATCGAGTGTATGACCTACCGCTGGAAGGAGCACGTAGGTCCGGGAGACGACTTCGCGGCGGGCTACCGCACGCGCGCCGAGGCGGAGCCCTGGTACGCGCGTGACTCGCTGAACCTCATCGGCGCGCGTCTGGACCCCGCCGTCCGCGCTCGCATCGAGCACGAAGTCCAGGCCGAGGTCCGAGACGCCTTCGAGTTCGCCGAGAGTAGCCCGTTCCCAGGCCACGAGGAGTTGCTCACGGACGTCTACGGAGTGGCCTGATGACGCGCAAACTGAGCTACGCCGAGGCCATTCGCGAGGCGACCGAGCAGGAGATGGCGCGCGATCCGTCCATCATCGTCCTCGGGATGGGAGTCGACGACTTCCGGGGTATCTACGGGACCACCAAGGGCCTCGTCGAGAAGTTCGGCAGCGATCGAGTCTTCGATACGCCGCTTTCCGAGGACGCCATGACCGGCGTTGCGATCGGCGCCGCGCTGGCCGGGCTGAGGCCCATCCACGTTCACATCCGGATGGACTTCCTCCTTCTCGCGATGAACCAGATCATCAACATCGCGGCCAAGGCGCGGTACATGTACGGGGGGGCGGTCAGCGTTCCCATCGTGGTTCGGTCGGTCATCGGCCGGAGCTGGGGGCAGGGCGCACAGCACTCCCAAGGCCTCCACTCTCTGTTCATGCACGTGCCCGGGCTCAGAGTCGTCGCTCCGTCCACCCCTTACGACGCGAAGGGGTGCATGGCGTCGGCCCTGCGCCATCCGGACCCGGTGATGTTCGTCGAGCATCGCATGGTCCATTTCCAGAAGGGCGTCGTCCCCGAGGAGCCTTTCACCGTGCCCTTCGGCCGTGCGCGCACGCTCGCTCCGGGCAAAGACGTGACACTCGTCGGCGTCTCGCACATGGCCGTCGAGTGCCTGCGCGCCCGCAGCCTTCTCGAGCAAGCAGGTATCCAGGCGGAGGTCATCGACCCCGTGTCGCTCAGCCCGCTCGATGCGGACGGAATCGCCGCTTCGGTGAAGAAGACGGGGAGGCTCGTCGTCGTGGACACGTCGTGGACCTTCTGCGGAACGAGCGCGGAGATCGTGACCGCCGTGCTCGAACGTACCCAGGGAAAGCGCGACGTATCCTTCGCGCGCCTGGGGTACGCCCCAGGCACCTGTCCGACCACGAAGCCTCTCGAGAATCTGTACTATCCAAATCCGCAAACCATTGCGATGGCGGCCCACACGCTCGTCAAGGGCGAGGGTACGCGCTGGGAGCCGAGGACGTCCGAGGCCCCAGAGGTCGTCGAATTCAAGGGGCCATTCTGATGTCCAAGAAGTATTTGCTCGCCGAGCACACCATCGAACGGGACGACATCAAGGACCTCGTCGAGTGGCTGAAACAGAACCCGTGGCTGACGCAGGGCGAACTCGTCCGTGAGTTCGAGCAGACCTACGCGCGCTGGTCGGGTCACCGCTTCGCGGTCTTCGTCAACTCGGGATCGTCGGCCAACTTGCTCATGTACGCCGCTCTCCTGGCGCGGGAATCGCTGGCCAATCGAAAGGTGATCGTGCCTGCGATTGCCTGGGCGACCACCGTCGCGCCGGCCATTCAGCTCGGCTTCGAGCCCATCATGTGCGACGCCGACGAGCAGACGTTCGGCCTCGATCTAGGCCAGCTGGAGGCACTGTTGCGCCAGCACGGGGCGGCCACGGTGATCATCGTCCACGTCCTCGGGGTTCCCAACGACATGGAAGGGCTCCTCGCCCTGAAGAAGCGCTACGGCTTCCAGTTGCTGGAGGACTCGTGCGCGGCGATGGGTACGCGATACGACGGCAAGCACGTCGGCACCTTCGGTGACATGGCGTCGTACTCCTTCTATTTCGGGCACCACCTGTCGACGATCGAAGGAGGAATGATCTGCACCGACGACGAATCGACCCGCGACATGCTGCTGATGCTGCGCAGCCACGGCTGGACGAAGGACCTCTCCGCCGAGGAGCAGGCGAGGATGGCGGAGGCTCACCACGTCATCCCCTTCAATCGCACGTTCACGTTCTACGTGCCGGGGTACAACGTTCGCTCCACGGACTTGAACGCACGTATCGGGCTGTCTCAGATGAAGAAAGCCGATCGTGTCGTGGCCCGCCGGGTAGAGAACCACAAGACGTACCAGTCGCGCTTCATCGGCGCGGCCGGCCTGCACTGTCAGCAGAACCCGCGGGGCACGATAAGCAGCATCTCGTTCTGCGCGCTCGCAAGCTCGGCCTCGCATCGTGACCGGATCGGCGCCGCCCTGGCCCGAGCCGGCATCGAGACCCGACCCATCGGCGGAGGCAACATGTCGCGGCAGCCCTTCTGGGCCAGCCGTTTCGGCAGCACGGACATGCGTGTGGCCGACCGAATCCATACCACGGGGTTCCAGCTTCCCAATCATCCGGGGCTGAGCACTGAGGACATCCACCACATCTCCGACACGGTCTTGGCCGTGAGCGCCACCTGAGGCGAGTCGTGGAACCAAAGCTCGATCTGGTGCTCGTGCACCCCGGTGGGAAACATCAGACGTACCAGAGCCTTGCCAAGGAGCTCGCGGCCGCGGAGCCTCCGGTCTGGGCAGGACTCATGGCGAGTCACGCGCGGGTGCGCGGCCTTTCGGTCGAGATCTTGGACGCCGAGGTTTACGACCTGTCGCCCGACGTGGTTGCAGAGCGCGTGGCCGAGCGGAATCCGCGACTCGTTGCCGTCGTCGTTTACGGGCACCAGCCGTCGGCGTCCACGCAGAACATGTCCGCAGCCGGCGCGATCTGCACGGCCATCAAGCAGCGGGAGCCGGACCGCAGTGTTCTCCTCGTCGGCGGGCACGCGGCGGCGCTGCCCGAGCGCACCCTGCGCGAGGAGGCAGCGGACTTCGTATGCGACGGCGAGGGCCCCTCGACGGTCGTGGCGCTTGCGCAGGCGCTTCGCGAGACGGCCCCCGACTTCTCCAAGGTGCCGGGGCTCTGGTACCGCGACGGGGACAAGCAACGATCGACCGCGCCCGCACCGAACCTGACCGACCTGGACCGTGAGATGCCCGGGATCGCCTGGGATCTTCTCCCGATGGCCCGGTACCGGGCCCACAACTGGCATTGCTTCGGCGGTGTCGAGCGCCAGCCGTACGCGGCGCTGTACACTACCCTCGGCTGCCCTTACAGGTGCACGTTCTGCTGTATTCAGGCGCCTTTCAAGCGCGGCGAGACGCTCCTCAATCTCGCGCCCCGGGCCAATAGCTACAGGATGTGGAGCCCGGAAGCCGTGGTCCGGCAGATCGATCACATCGTCGAGAAATACGGCGTCAAGAACATCAAGATCGCCGATGAGATGTTCGTGCTCAATCCGAAGCACGTGAACGGGATCTGCGATCTGCTGATCGAGCGTGGTCACGGTCTGAACATCTGGGCGTACGCGCGCGTCGACACGATCCGCGAGGGGATGGTCGACAAGCTTCTCCGCGCAGGCTTCCGGTGGGTGGCTCTCGGGATCGAGGCGGCCAGCGAGCACGTGCGCGACGAGGTCGACAAGGGGTTCACCCAGAAGGAGGTGTACCGGACCGTCGAGCGCCTGCGCGCGGCCGGGATCAGCGTCATCGCCAACTACATCTTCGGTCTCCCCGAGGACACGCACGAGACGATGAAGGACACCCTGAAGCTGGCCCTTGAGCTGAACACCGAGTTCGCGAATTTCTACAGCACCATGGCCTATCCTGGGTCTCCGCTCTATCGGACTGCCCTCGACCGGGACTGGCGACTCCCGGAGCACTGGAGCGGCTACTCGCAGCATTCCAGGGACAGCCTGCCGCTGCCGACGAACTACCTGACCGCGGGCGAGGTTCTGAAGTTCCGCGACGACGCATTCCTCACGTATTTCACCAGTCCATCGTACCTCGAGATGGTCGAGCGTCGGTTCGGCACGGACACGGTGCGCCACGTCCGCGAGATGACCTCGCACCGCCTCGAACGGACGAACGCCTAGATGAGCATACGAGACACCTTCGACGATCACGCAAGAGTCCTTGCCGCTTCCGGCGGCGTCGTCGTGCAAGCGGAGGGGCTCGCTGCGCTCGCCGTGAGCTGCCTCCGGAGCGGAGGAAAGATCTTCGTCTGCGGCAACGGTGGCAGCGCCGCGGACGCGGGCCACTTCGCAGGGGAGCTGGTGGGGCGCTTCGCCCGAGAGCGCCGCGCGCTTCCGGCTCTCGCCCTCGGGGCGGACACGCCGCTGATGACCGCGCTGGCGAACGACTACGGTTACGAGACCGTCTTCGCGAGGCAGATCCAGGCCCTCGCAAAGGCCGGAGACCTCGTCGTCGTGATCAGCACGAGCGGCCGCTCGCCGAGCGTGCTCGCTGCGGTGCGCGCCGCGAGGGAGGTCGGCTGCAAGACGGCGGCACTGACGGGAAGCGGGGGAACGGCGCTCGCCGCCCTGGTCGACGTCATGATCGTCGTGCCATGCGCGAGCACTCCTCGGATCCAGGAGATCCACGAGCTCTGTCTGCACGCCGTGGCCTCCGAGATTGAAATGGAACTATTCCCGGAGGGTCAGACATGAAGGTTCTGGTGACAGGCGGGGCAGGCTATGTGGGGTCGGTTCTCGTAGAACACCTGCTCGCTGCGGGCAACGACGTGGTCGTGCTCGACAACCTGGCGCACGGCTCCTCTGGGCCGCTCCATTTGTGCCACGATCCTCGATTCGAGTTCATCCGCGGCGACGCCCGCAACGAGGCCGTCATCACCGGCCTGTTGAAGGATGCCGACGTGATCATCCCGCTGGCGTGCGTGGTCGGTGCCCCCGCGTGCGATCGGGATCCTTGGCGCGCGACCGAGGTCAATCTCGAAGCCATCCGGATGCTCAACCGTCTCCGCAGCTCCCAGCAGCTGGTCGTGTACCCGACGACCAACAGCGGTTACGGGACGAAATCCGGCGAGACGTATTGCACCGAGGACACGCCGCTCACCCCCATATCCTTGTACGGCAGAACCAAAGTCGAAGCAGAGGCGGAGTTGTTATCGAAGCCGAACACGGTCGCGCTCCGGCTTGCGACCGTCTTTGGGATGTCGCCTCGGCCGAGGATCGATTTGCTCGTCAATCACTTCGTCCACGCTGCAGTCACCGAAGGTTATCTCGTCGTCTTTGAGAAGCAATTCAAACGCAACTATGTCCATGTCCGCGACGTGGCGGATTGTTTCCTCCACTGCATGCGCAGCGCCGATCGGATGAGCGGTCGCTCCTACAACGTCGGTCTGGATGAAGCGAATCTCTCGAAGGAAGAACTCGCGCTGAAGGTCCAGGGGCACGTCCCCAACTTTTTCGTCCACTTCGCCGAGGTCGGCAGCGATCCGGACAAGCGTGATTACCTCGTCTCGAATCGACGCCTTCGCGACGCCGGTTTCGTCGCCAAGCGCTCGCTCGACGACGGGATCCGCGAGCTGATCAAGGGGTACCGCATGCTGGGGCCGCAGCGGTTCGCCAACGCGTGACTCCGCCTTCATCCATGCAGGACGTGACGGCGGCGATCCTCTGCGGGGGCCTGGGCACGCGGCTGCGTCCTGCGGTAGGCGACCTCCCGAAGGTCCTGGCGGACGTCGGGGGCCGGCCATTCCTGACGTACGTCCTGGACACCGTCGCGGACGCCGGAATGACGCGTGCGGTGCTTTGCACCGGCTACGCGGCGGACGCCGTCGAGGCCGCGTTCGGAGAGTCGTACCGCGGAGTCGAGATACGTTACTCCCGCGAGACCTCCTCCCTCGGCACCGGTGGCGCGCTACGTGCGTGCCTCGCCAGCGTCGAAACCGAATGGGTCATGGCAATGAACGGGGACTCGGTGTGCGACGCAAGCATGCGAGACTTCGCACGAAGGCATCGGGAGAGCGGCTCGGAGGCCAGTATACTCGTCGTCGAAGTGGCCGACGCCCGTAGGTTCGGACGGGTCGAGTTCGACGCCGAGGGAACGGTCACGCGCTTCGTCGAGAAGAGCAGCGTGCCCGGAGCCGCCTGGGTGAACGGCGGGGTGTATCTCGTCCGGCGGCGACTGCTGCTCGACATACCCGAAGGTCGCCCGGTGTCGCTCGAGCAGGAGGTGCTACCGTCGTGGGTCGGAGGCACTCTGCGAGCGGCGGTGGCGCGCGGAAGGCTCACCGACATCGGCACCCCGGAATCCTACGAAGAGGCGCGGCGCGCCCGCGGGCCGGCCTCCGGCGAGGGATAAGCTCAACCCCGTCGCAAGGCTTCCTGCGCCATCTCGAGCAGGTACACGGCCCCCCAGCTGTAGTGCTGGCACTTCCCCTCTCCTCCGACGCGGGCCGGCTCGTCGCCGGGGATCTCCGCGAGTCGAAGCCCGCGCTTGGCGGCGCGCATGGAGAGGAGCGGCTCCCAGCTGATCATGTGACGGAAGTTCCGCTCGACGCTGAACGGTTCGTCACGAAGCAGCCCCAGTTCCTCGATGAGGGCGGTTCGGTAGGCGCGATAAATGACCATCGCGTCGCTGTACGATCCGCCGAACAGCTTGTTGATGAGCGCCGTGAACACGAAGTTCCCCGCGCGCGTCATGAGCGTATCGTCGTCGCTCTTCGCACCGTCGAGGTACCTGGAAACGATGACCATGTCGAAGCCCTCGTTCATCTTGTCGATGAGGCGCGGCATGAGCTCGGGCACGGAATTGCCGTCGGGGCTGAACGTCAGCAGGATGTCTCCTCGGATGTGCGGGTAGACCTGCCGATACGCGTTGATCAGCCCGGGCTCCTCCTGGATGACGACTTCGTAGCCGTGGTCTCTTGCGTACTCAATCGTGCCATCGGTGGAGCCGCCGTCCAGGACGATGATCTGCTGACACCACTCGGGGCGCACTCGCGGCATGATGACTCTCATCCCGTCGATTTCGTTGAGCGTCGGAATTAGTAGCGTCACGGACATTCGGGCTGGATCTCCGGTGGAGCTGGCGGTGGCAATCGGCGATGAACTCGAGGACCGAGATTATCGCGTCGCAGCGCTAAGAGGTAGATGCTCGCCCTCATGGCCGCCTAAGTAAGGCGCGTGGCCAGGGCAGCGTGTCGCCACCGGCGACGTAGGGGCCCACTCTCACCGGAATCACCGGTACCCAGGGACCCACCCGCTGATGTGCGGGCGGATCGCCGCTTCGCCCGCACCGCGACGGACGCGCGTGGGGTCATGTGCTCGAGGCGCTCCGGAGTGCAGTAATCTTTCCGGTGAGGGGGTCGGCGACACGTGCCAGCAGCTTGACCACCATGGCTTCCAGCTCGGCGATCCGATCATCACGCCAGTCGCGCACCACCACTCCGTCGTGCCGCAGCCCAAACCGACGCCCCCAAACCACTTCGATCTCACACGGTAGCCAATGGACCCACCACGCCCGGAGAACATCCGTGGCCGTGAACGGCTACATACGAGCCGTCCTGGCCGGTGATCCCGGTTACGAGCGCGCGCCTCATCCGGGACGACGTTAGCATGAGCGCGCGCGCCGCGTAGCCAGGAGCCCGCAGACCGCGGCGACCCCAACGAGCGCCACTGCGCTCGCCCGCTCCGACACGCCCATGGTCGGCGCTCCCCCGAGCAAGCTACGCAAGTGCGCTCGCGGCGTCACCAGCGCCGAGGCCCCGCCGACCGAGTCGAGGAGCCAGTCGGCCAGCAGCGCCAGCGCGCGCCCGCCGCCCCTGCGTCCGAAGGCGCCGCCGAGGGAGAACAGCGCGGCGTACGCCAGGCCCCCCAGGGCGCCGGCGTAACCGCTGGCGATCGCGTCCCGCAGGGGCGGGGGATCGGCGACGCCGTGGGCGACGACGGCGACCAGCGCGCAGAGCCCCGCGCCGACCAGCGCCGAC
>PLYU01000067.1 GCA_003153495.1 Myxococcales bacterium | reverse complement strand
CCAACGTCACGGCGCACTCTATTTTACGGCCTTTCGTGCTCAAACACTCGCGTCATGGCTGCTTCCCGGATCAGCGAGAAACCCAGGGGCCTCGGCGCTACCTTTGCGCGCCCATGCTCGAAGCCGTGATCGTGCACGCCGCCGGCGGGTAGCTGGTCCTTGACCTGTTCGCCCTGGACCTGCGCAGCTCGCGCAATCGAACGGAACGACCGTCCCGGTGGCCACGCTGTTCTTCTTGCAGACGCAGGTGGCCCCGGGGCACGAGCACTCGGCCCGGTAGACGTTGCCGTCCCGGCAGCCGGACCAGCCCAGGGAAAGCGTGCAGGCGCCCGTGATGCCCACGCACGACGAGCAGGTCCACCGCCGTGCGTGCGCGTCGTAGTTGCAGGTCCCCTTGCCGGCGCAGTCGCCGTCATCGACGCACTCGTCGCCGCGGGTGTGACAGAAGTAGCCGTGGCCGCAGCGTCTCCGCACGCGCAGGGAATGGGGTTCCCTAACTCTCATCTGAGCCGCGGCGTCGCATCCGAGGTACCTATCGAGCCGGGACATGCCGCTACCTTCGCCCGCTGAGCTCCGCCTGGCTTGCGTGTGCGCAGGAGCCGCGCTCGGCGCCTGCGCGTCGGTGGACGTGCCCGTCCTCGAGCGGGCCGGCGGCGACGGAGGCGCCGAGGCGCAGGTCGTATCCGGCGGGCCTGCGGGCGGCGACACGCGGGCGGACTACTGCGCCAGCAGCGGTCCAGCCCTCCTGGTGGGCAGCGCCGCCGCAGGGGCCACCGCGACGTGCAGCGGGCAGCTCGCGCAGTCGGCGTTTCGCTACGCGCTGTGCACTTGCGACGGGTACGTGAGCGACCACGCGCTGGCGACCGACTCGTTCGACGGGACGAAGGGACCTTACTCGCCGTCGGGCGCGCGGCCCGGCGGGTCGGTGGGGACCAACGGCAACCTGAACGCCACGGGGCCCATCACCGTCGGCGGGTCGCTCTGGGCCACTGACGCCACCGGGATGACCACGAGCGCCGCCGTGGCGGTCGCCGGTGAGCTGCACGCGCAGGGAGAGGTCCACTCCGGGCCGACGCTCGCGGTGGGCGCCGACGCGTGGCTGGCGGGCGGCGTGCAGACGAGCGGCGACGTGACGATCGGCGGGACGCTGCACGTCCCGCCGTCCGCCCCGATCGACGTCGCCGGGGCGCGCAAGATCGCGGCCGTCGCCCCCGGGCCGGTCCAGGTCGGCCCGGCGTGCGACTGTGACCCCAGGGCGCTCGTGGACGTCGCCGGGTTCGTCGAGGCGCATCGCACCGCGAACGACGACGCCGCCATGGCCGTCGACCCTCGCGCCCTCGAGAACGTCCAGGCCGCGCTCACCATCGCGATCCCGTGCGGGCGCGCGTTCTTCACGCGCGTCGGGGGTACGGCGCCCATCAGGCTCGCCGCGCAGGGGCACGTCGCCATCTTCATCGGGGCCGACCTGTCGACGAGCTCCGACTTCGTCGTCGAGGCCCCGGCGGGCAGCGATGTCGACCTCTTCGTGGAAGGCGGCGTCACCGTGGGGGGCGCGTTCCTGGTCGGAGACACGTCCAACCCGGCCCGCGCGCGCACCTACGTCGGCGGCGCCGGAACGGTGAACCTGCAGGGCGCGGCGCAGCTCGTGGGCAACCTGTACGCCCCGCGCGCGCAGCTCGCGCTCGGCGGGTCCGCGTCGACCACGCTGTACGGGTCGATCTTCGCGGCGAGGCTGTCGGCCGGGGCCGACCTCGACATCCATTACGACGAGGCGATCCTTTCGTCGGCGGCGCGCGCAGGGTGCGCGGCCCCGACGGGGTGCTCGACCTGCCGCGACTGCGGCAACCAGGCGTGCAACAGCGGGACGTGCGGCGGCTGCGCGGACAGCTCGCAGTGCTGCTCGCCGCTCGTGTGTCGCGGCGGGGCGTGCGTCGCCGAGATTCTCTGACCGAGAGGCGGGAGGTACGGATGCGAAGCAGGGCGAGCGCGATCTCCGGAGCGTAGTCCACGATCTCGCGCTCTTTCACCATGGAGACCCCCGCACGAGCCACACGGCAGCCAGCACCACCAGGAGCGACAGTAGAAGAGTGAGCCGCCCGAGCCAGCTGGCGACGCGGCGCGCCCGGGCGGCTGCGGGGGAGCGCGGATCGGCCGAAACGCGCTGCATCGCGCGCGCCCCGAAGAGGACGTCGTGAGTCCCCGTCGCCAGGACGACCAGCGCGACCAGCGCCAGCTTGAGTGCGAGGGCGTGACCGAAGCCGCTCGCCCAGAGCGCTCCGGACGTCAGTACGTCGAGCCCGAGGCCGCGCAGCGCCAGGTTGGAGAGGCCCGTGGCGACGAGCACGGCGATGCACGTCCAGCCGAGGACCCTGTAGCGGGCGCCCAGGCTCCGCAGCAGCGGCGCGAACGAGGCCGAATGCTCGGGGCGGCGAAGGACCGGGACGACGATGGCGGCGAAGAAGACCATCGACCCGATCCAGGCGCAGGCGGCGACGACGTGGACGAAGACGGAGGTCGAGTAGAGCGCGCCCATGGGCAGCGGCAGCCTACACCGCTAGCTCTTCGCCGGGGGCAGCAGCACGGCGTCGATCACGTGGATGATCCCGTTCGAGACCGGTATCGACGTGACGATGTTGGCGTCGTTGACTTTCACCTTCCCGTCTTTCACGTGGAAGGTGACCTTGCCGCCGTTGGCCTCGCCGAGGACCTGCCCGTCGTGCAGGTCCTTGAGCTGATAGATCGACGTCGTCACGTGGTACTCGAGGATGTTCCTCAAGTCCTCGACCTTGTCGGGTTTGAGCAGCGACTCGACCGTGCCCTTGGGCAGCTTGTCGAAGGCTGCGTTGGTCGGCGCAAACACCGTGAGCGGGCCCGGGTTCGTCAGCGAGTCGACGAGGTCGGCCGCCTTCAGGGCGGCGACGAGCGTCGTGTGGTCCCTGGAGCCGACGGCGACGTCGACGACGTTCTTGGGCGCGTCGGGCCGGCTGACCCTGGGTGCGCTCGTCTCGACGACGGTCGCGGCGCCGGTGCTCTCCTGTGCGGCCGCCGCCTGGCCGCTCGACGGGGGGGCGTCCTTCTCGCACCCGGCGAGCGCTGCCAGAGAAGCCACGACTACGACGACGAAAGTCTTCATGGGATGCCCTTCTTGCTCCCGGTGGAGCAGTTCATTGCCGCGCGCGCGTTCACGATTTGCCGAAGGCCCGGACGAGGTGGACGAGCCCGTCGATGACCTCGGGCTTGGACTCCAGATCGGGGCTCGACGGCATGATCGGGCTCTTGCCCACGGCGGCGCCGCCGTAGGTGATCGTCTTCTTGATGTCGTCGTCGGTGACCTTCGATTGCCACGTCTTGTCGTGGTAGTTGCGCGGCTTGGGGTTGAGCGCGGCCGACGCCGGGCCGTCCCCGCGCCCCTGCTCGCCGTGGCAAGGTGCGCAGCGAGCCTTGAACATCTCCTTCGCCTGCGCGTCGTCGACGGCGGCGTTGGCCGCGGCCGCGGGGGCCTGGGTCGCGGCCACGGTGTCGCCGGCGGAGCCGCTCGCGGGCGCGGGCGGCTGGCTCTTGCTGCAAGCGGCCAGCGAGAGGATGCCCAGGATTGCGGCGACGCTTGCGATCGATTGTCTGCTCATTGAGGTGTCTTCCTTTGCAGCGTGGGCGTCAGCCCACCAGATCCGAGGTGTCGAGTCGCTTCGCGGCGCGCCACAGCGCGAACGACCCGATGAGCGCCGGCCAGCCCACCCCGACGAGCAGCGCGAGCCGGGGCCCGAGCGTGTTGGCGAGCCAGAAGCCGACCGGGCCGAGCACGGACAGCTCCGGGTCGACGCCCGAGAGGATGGCGATGCGCGCCGACTCCGAGGGGTTCATCGCGGCCAGCGCGAAGACCGCGGCCGGCGCGAGCCTGAACCGGAGGAGCGCGCCGACGAGCGCGAAGTCGTGCAGCGCGCTCGCGCCCAGCCACGCCACGAGGGCCAGGATGGTTGCCCGCTCCGGCGAGCGCGTCGCCGACGAGATCCAGAGCCCGATGCCGAGGAAGGCCCACGCGAGCGACGCCGTCACCGCGAGGCTCCTCGCGACGATCGGCACGAGCGGCTGGTCTCCCTCGGCGACGAAGCCCTGCGCCGCCAGGGCGCCGGCGAAGAGGACCACGAGCGGGCCGACCACCACCGCCAGGCGCGACGCGACGACGGACGCGAACCAGTCGCGGCGCCGTACCGGCTGCGAGAGCATCAGCTCGAAGAACCCGCTCTGCCGCGCCCGGACCACGCACTGGCTGGTCGCCACCAGGGCGACCAGCGGCACCGCCAGCACCACCGCGTTGGCCATGTTGAGCACGACGCGCGAAAGGCCCGTGAACCCGAGCACCCGGCTCTCGCGGAGCCCCAGCCACACGAACGCCGCGAACACGCAGGCGTAGACGGCGCCGGTGAAGAGCAGCCAGCGGGATCGCACCGCCTCGCTCAGCTCGAGGCGAACCAGGGCCCGGGTGGCGCCGCTCCGGCTCACGACTCGCCCCTTCGCCCGGCCAGCACCCGCTCGCGCATCTCGTCGTACGACACGCCCTCGGACGAGCGTCCCTCGAACCCGAAGTCCATCGGAGACGCCGCCGGCGAGTAGCGGGCGGCGAGCGCGTCGAGCCAGCGGCCCGTCTGCGCGTCGTGCACCCAGGCGCGTGCCGCGCGCGGCTTCCGCTCCTCGAGGAACAGGACCATGCAGCCGACGTCGTCGAAGAAGAACCGGTCCGACGAGCCGGTGAGGAGCTGCGCGCCGAAGCGCCTGTCGCTCATCACCATCGCGCAGTGGGCGCACGGCTGCTTCCCCCACGCGGGCTCCGTCGGCCCGTCGCTCCGCTCGCAGGCGGCGACGAGCGCGCCAGCCGCGAGGAGCGCGAGCGCGCGCCGCCGCGTCATGGCGCCCCCACGACGTGCAGCCGCGGACCGCGCTCGACGCCGCGCGCCATCGACAGGTCCTCGACCGGTACGACGCTCACGTCCTCGACGTCGCCACCGTGATCTCGCAAGAGTCGCGTGACGACGTCGAGCTTCTCGTTCTGCGAGACGTCCGCGGCGTATCGCCGCGTCCCGCACGGGGCGAACGCCCGGGCCCGCAGGAAGACCTCGGCGTTCGAGGCACCCTCGCGCAGGGCGACCTCCACGCGGAACGCCCGCAGCTCGCGCAGCAGGTCGGCGAGCGGGGCGTCGCGCGCGACCCGGCCATCGCGCAGCTCGACCACCCGGTCGACCAGCTGCCGCACCTCTTCGATGCGATGCGAGCAGAGGACGACGACGGCGCTCTTCGGGCGCTCGGCGAGCTGCTCGAAGAACGCGGCGCGCGCCTCCCCGTCCAGGTTCGCGGTGGGCTCGTCGCAGACGAGGACGGGAGCGTTGCTCGCGAGCGCCATCGCCGCCAGGAGCTTCTGCTTCATCCCGCCGGACAGGTCCCGGAACCGCTTGGCCCTGCTGGCGCTCAGGTCGAGCCCCAGGCGGTGGGCGCGGGCGTACGTCTCGTCGTCGCGCGCGCCCCGCAGCGCTGCGTGCGCGCGCACCACTTCGCCGACGGGCGCCTCTATGGGCGGCGCGATCTGCGGGATGTACGCCACGCTGCGGAGCGCGACCTCCGGCTCGCGCGAGACGTCGCTCCCGCCGATGGTGACGCGCCCCTCGAACCGCACGAGACCGAGCAGCGCGCGAAGCAGCGTCGTCTTGCCGGACCCGTTTGCGCCGACGAACGCCACTCGCTCGCCGGGGGCGATGCGGAGGCTCACGTCGTCGAGCGCGACGACCGGGCCGAACGCCTTGCGCACCTGGGCCACGGTGATCATGGCAGCGCAACCTCCGGCGCGCGGACCCGCGGCGCGGCGTCTGCGAGGATTGTGCGCCCGTCGAGGACGGGGATGGCGTGCGCGATGGCGTCGACCAGCTGCATCGCCGCCGTCCCGTGGAAGAACTGGAGCGCCGGGTGCTCGTCGGCGAGCTCGCTCGAGAGCGCGCTCACGCGGTACGGGACGTCGCCGACGCCGTCGCCGTCGAGGTCGTATCCCTCGTAGTCGCTGAAGTGGTTGCCGCGGACGTCGCACGCCAGGGCGTCGCCCCCGCCGTCGACCGTCACCGTCTCGGCGTTGTCGCGGAAGTCGTTCGCGTGGAAGATCGCCCCTCTCTCGGCGGAGTGGAGGCGCAGCGCGACGTCGTTCAGCGCGAAGACGTTCCCCTCGAAGACGGCCGGATCGGCCGGCGTGCGCGGCGTGTAGTCGAGATACACGCCGGTGGTGTTGGCGACCAGCCAGTTGCCGCGGACGCGGACCGCGTCGCTCTCCTTGAAGCCGAGCCCCATCCCCGCCGCGCCTCGCGCCCCGGCGAGGACGTTGCCCTCGATCGTCAGGCGCGCGCTGTACATCACGAAGATGCCGACCACGTCGTCCTCGACGTGGTTGTTCCGCGCGATCGAGTCGTGCGCGTACATGAAGTGCGTCCCGTAGCGGCTGTGGCGGACGACGTTGCCCTCGACCAGAGCGCGGCGCGTGTACCAGACCACCACGTCGCGCACGTGCTCGGCGACGCATCCGCGCACCACCGAGTCGTGCGACTCCCAGAGCTTGATGCCGTCGCCGCGCAGCTCGGCGTCGTCGCCGAACCCCTCGACGCGGACGCCCTCGAGGACGCAGTGCCGGCACTGCTCCAGCGACGCGCCGAAGAGCGTGTCCTCGATGCTCACGTCGGCGATCCGGACGCGCTCGCCGGTCGCCTTGACGCCCGCGTCCTCGGTGGTGTTTCGCCGGCCCGAGTGGCGGATCTGGAGGTTGTCGAGCGTGACGTCGCTGGCGGCGATGGTGACCACGCTGGCGGCGCCCGTCCCCTCGAGGATCGCCCCGCCGGCGCCGTGGATCGAGACGGGGCGCTTGACGGCGAGGTCGCCGCGGTAGGTACCCGGCCGCAGCCAGATCTCCGGTGGACCTTCCGGGTCCGCGATCCACGCCGCGAGCTGCTCGAACGACGACGCGACGAGCGCCCCATCCGGCACGTCTCGGTCCCGCGGGCCTGCGGTGCCGGTGCGCCCGGACCCGCCGCTCGCGCCCGCGGAGTCGGAGCAGGGGCTGGCCGCCAGAGCGGTGAGCAGCACGAGGACCTGCCGCAAGGCGGGGCTCACGTGTGCATCCCGCCCTTCGTACGGTCCGGGAGGATCATCAGCCGCGGGCAGGTTGCCTCGCACGTCCCGGCTCGGTTGCAGTGGGCGCACACGCGCGACCTCACGACCGTCGCCGCGACGACGCAGGCGACGCCCGCGACGGCCATCCAGAAGCCGACGTCGGGGCGGGCGTAGGTCTCGAACTGGCCGATCTGCCCGTTGCCGAACATCTGCGGCGTGAAGGCGCCGATCTTGAGGGGCGCGTGTGGGTCGAGCCGGTGTCCGTAGGTGACCAGCCAGTAGAGGCTGTCGGCGAGGAAGACGACCGGAAAGGCGATCGCAGGGATCGCCACCACCTTGTTGAGCTTGCGTCCCGACCCGAGCAGCAGGGCGGTGGTGAGCACGCCGATCGCCGCGACCCCGTACGCCGCGATGTGTCGCTCGACCGGGGCCGCGTCCGCGAGGTGTTTCATCCCGATGTAGTGGTTGAGAAGATCGATCTCTTTCACGTCGCCCGACATCCCGGTGAGAGCGATCTGCAGCCTCAGGCCTCCCGGGTACTGGGGCGCGTAGAGCCAGAACGACCACCAGTCCCGGAAGAACGCCGCGAAGAAGAGCCCGACCCCGGCGACACCGAGACCCACCACCACCCAGCGCGCCCAGTCCCACGGGGCGCTCACGGTAGCGACCTGAAGGTGCGTGTGCCTGTCGTCCTCGCTGCGGGTCACGGTATCCTCCGGCGCGCGCGACGCTGCGTTCGTCGTCATGACGGCTCCGACCTCATGAGCTCCGATCCGTCACGCCTTCGGCTTGACGAGCATGTAACCCGTCATCTCGAGGTGCAGCGCCGAGCAGAACTCGGTGCAGTAGAAGGGATAGACGCCGGGCATGTCGGCCTTGAACGAGACGTTCTCGTGCTTGCCGGGCTCCAGGCTCAGGTTGACGTTGTACATGTCGATCGTGAACCCGTGAGTCTGATCGTCCGCGGTCTCGAGGCTCGTCATGTGGATCGTCACGTCGTCGCCCTCGTTGACCTCTATGCGGTCGGGCGTGAAGTGGCTGCGGATGAGGGTCATGAAGACCTCCACCTTGTTGCCGTTCCGCACGATCCGCTCCTTGCCTCCCTCGACGCGGTTCGGGTCGAGCTGTCCGTTCGCCGTGGTCCCCGGCGCGTAGACGTGGAGCGGCTTGAGCTTGTCCGCCTTGATCATCTGCGAGTAGTGCGGCTCCGCGTTGCCGATGGGGGCGTCGTAGATGAGCCGCATCTTCTCGCCGCTCACGTCGATGAGCTGGAAGTTTTGCGGGAAGAGCGGCCCCACGGGGAGGAACCGATCCATCGACATCTTGTTCATCG
>PLYU01000064.1 GCA_003153495.1 Myxococcales bacterium | reverse complement strand
CACGATCGAGATGCCGAGGAGAGAGCGCGAGCGCGGGTGCACGCCAGGGTCGGCTTCGACATCTACGCCTACGGCGACGAGGAGGACCCCGGCGACGGCACGAGCGAGGCACCATGAGCCGTGACGACCCGGCACACAGGTGGGTGGCCGTGTAGGCTCGGGCCCATGCATGGGGCGAGGGCAGTGCGAGGTTCCACGTGACCCCGCCGAGCGTGGTGGTGAGAGGGTGAGGGGTGAGGAGGTGAGGGGCCCGACGTCTTGCGTCCGAAGGCTCCTCGTCGCCTCCTGTCTCTGTCTCGCAGGCTGCGCCGAATCCGCGCACGGCGCACCCGGTGTGGCCGGCGACGCGGGCGGTGACGGGGCCCACTCGGCGCCCACGGCGCAGCACCCGTACGACGCCGGGGGGCTTCAGTGCGTCGACTATCCGGACGCCGGATACCGCCTCTTTCCGTTCGACCCGTCGGCTTTGACGACGAGCTTCCCCGGCTGCACGCCGAGCTGCCACCCCGTCCTCGCGACCGCCGGCGCCGGTCAGGCGCCTCTCGATCAGAACCTGCCTTCCGGTCCCTGCGACGACGAGGGAGCGACGTGCGATTCAGCCGTGATGGCGGGCTGGTGCCCGCCATGCCGCGGCGCGGGTGGACCGGGTAGCGGCTATCGATGCGACTGCGTCGACCACCTCTGGCGGTGCGCTGTTCGCAGCCAGGGCAGTAGCGGGTGCGAGCCGCCGGCGTGCCTCGGTCTCGATGGCGGCGGATGCCCGTCCAGCCAGTGGACGACGACAGCCACCCAGGTCTGCGCTTGCGGCGTCTGTCGAGCGCGGTGCGCTTCCGACGCCGAGTGCCCGTCCGGCAGGTGTCAGGTGGCCGAGCTTTGCTTCCTGCCCGACGGCTACACCTGTCCGGGACCGGCCGAGTGCCCCGCCACGTGCACGGGCTTCTGCGACTGAACGCGCCCGGACGGGCGCCTGAGGCCAACCGCTACGGCACCTCGACCTGACATGCTGCCGCGCCGCGCTGTCGGATCTCGACGTCGGAGGACACGAGGGGCACTCCCTCGCGGGATGCCAGCCACACGTACAGGGCGTCGGCCGCGCGCAGACGGGTCACGGCGGCCATTTGTGCGGCGGCTCGAGCACGCTTCACGCCGATCGCCACGACCCGAGTCGGCGGCGCAAGCAGGCGGGCCACGTACTTCGCGATCTGCGGCTGCGGCCAACCTGCGCGCCGAGCAAGCGCCGAGGTCACCTCGATCGGGAACAGGGCAGGCACGACGAGCTCGTCGCGTCCGGTGAAGATCGAGTCCACGCGAATCCTTGCGCGCGCATGGTCTGGCTCGTTCGGTCGTACGGCGGCCACCGCGACCGAGGCGTCGAGAACGAGCTTCACCGACGGCTCTCGAGGAGGTCGCGAACGGCTTCCCCGGAGGGGTCGCCGAGCCGTCCCAGCTCGTCGAGAAGTGCCCGTGCCTCCGCGGTGCTCATGGGCCTGGGCTTGGCCGGCTTCGGCGTCGCGACGTCGATCGGAACGATTGCCGCGGCGGGCTTTCCGTGCCGAAGGATCATGATCCGCTTGCCGCGGTGCTCGGCCTCGTCGACGAGCTCGGAGAGATGGGCCTTGGCGTTCGCCAGCGACGTCGTATGCATGATGACCAAATATGACCATAATCTTGAGCGCGGGCAAGCAAGGGCTCGGAGGCTCTCCGGGCCCCTCCTGCGGGCACGCGCACCGACCCGCCAGAAGCACGACGCCACCCGCCACATGAACGCGCTCGTCATCGAGAAGGCCGTGCGCATCCGCCACATGAACGCACCGATCATCGCGAAGGGCGCGCGCATCCGCCACATACGTGCGCTTCTCTACGTGAGAGGCACACGCATCCGCCGGAACAATGGCTTTGCTGCGCGCGAGGCTCGCGCTCATCCGCCGCGCGCGCCTGCTCCTTTGCGTGATGGCAGCGCGCCTCAGCCGGACTCGGCTGCCGCTCGCGATGAGGAGCCATGCCATCCGCCCCGGCGATGCGCTCTTCGAGCACACGCGCAGGGGCCTCTGCGTGAAGGGTGCGCTGCTCTGCTCGATGGGGACGCTGCTCCGCCTGAGGGGCGCGCTGCTGCGCTCGATGGATGCCATCCTCGACGAGACCAAGCACTTGATGCTTGCGAGAAGCGGCCCCGCGCGCCACAAGATGGCCTCGGTCGTCGCGATGACCGCCCCCGACCGTCCGATGAGGCATCTGCTCGACTCGAAGCCCCTGCCGCTCACGCACGTGCCTGCCGACAAGCAGCGCGTGGGCGCTCTGGTCGCCGCCGCGCGCGGCGAGGCGCTCTCTTTGAACGATTCTCGTAACGTCCCTGCCCGGCTTGTCTCCCGATGCTCGAAGACAAATTTCCACCAGTAATGGTAGGCGGGACACTGAGCCTATCGCGAGGTCAGACGAGACGCCGCCGTCGACCCAGCCACAAGAGCAGCGCGAGCGGCCACAGCACGTGCAGGCCACTGCGCCCCTTGGCGCCGACCACGTGGCAACCGCAGCCGGACTTCGAGTGCGATTGCGAGCCCGCGGCGCCGCTGGGCGCACCGCCTGCATCGCGCGTGCTCGGGGGGCCGGCTTCGCTTTCGCCCGGCATGACGGCCGCCGTGCCAGCATCAGCCAGCGTCGCAAACGCCTGCGCACAAGCGTTGGCCACGGTGCACGCGGCGCCGTCCTCGCGATACTGGAATACGTACAAACCCGCGTCGCCGTGCGCGTTGTAGAAGTAGCCGTCTCGAAAGACCAGCTCGTAGGTGTTGTTGTTCGCGCTGAGCAGGTACTCCGCGAGTACCGCGGGGTTCTCGGGATCTGCGAGGTCGAAGGCGAACAAACCATCGTTTTCGTGCACCAGGAAGAGGCGATCGCCGACCACCTCGATCGATTTCAAGGTCTGCGGCGCGCCCATGCCGAACGTCAAGGTGGGCGTGAAGGTCTTCCAGCCGAGATCCACGATCGCCGCAGGGTCGCTCACGTCCAGCACCTTGATCGCTGCCGTGCTGCTATTCGCCCAGCCCGTGCACGCGACATAGGCGTAGAGCTTGCCACCCACGCGCTTCCACGCGATGTCGTTGCTGCGCGTCATGCCCGTGCTGAACTGACCGAGCAGGGAGAGATCCTGGGGCGAGAGCACGCTCACGGTGCCCGTCGATGAGAGCGCATAGAGCTTGCCCTCGAAGGCTTCGACTCGGCTGACGGATCCTGCTGCGGTCGTCGCGCCACGCGGCGTGAGGCCTCCTTTGCCGTCGAGCGCGAAGGCGAGCACGCCCCCGCCCCCGCCTGCGACGAAGAGCGTCTGACCCTCGATGACGAGCTCAGTGGGATCGCCTGCGAATCACGAGCGATCATGCCACGCGGCGAAGGCGATTCATGAGAAACTCGCCGAGCGCCGACGGTAGCTCGACCCGCAGCAACCGAACCGTTTCGGGTGGCCTTCTCGCCCGTGCCATCCCCCGTGAACCAAGCCGCTCGGGGAGGCCAGCTCGCGGAACGCGCAGTCTCGCTGCGCGGTGGCGCAGAGCCGCGAGCGTGAGTCTCACATTTTCCCCCCGAGAGTCACGCCAGAGTCCTCGCTGTCGCAGATCCATCGCAGGCGTGCGCCACGCGGCACGACAGGTGCGCCAGGATGCGGCGGTGATGCGCCAGGATGCCTGGATATGTCGCATGCGTACGTTCGCATGGCGCACCCCGCCGGTCGCACGTCTCACCATCGCGCGAGAAGGACTCACCGCTGCTCTCGCATGTCGCATGAGCTCGACGACCTGGCGCACGATCACGACGGCTCTGCGCCATCCTGGCTCGATCCGCCTTGATCCTTCGCGCGCCCTGTGCCACCTCGTTCCGCCCGTGGCGCTGTCAAAGGAAGAACCCCAGTGCGCTCTGGTCACTCGCGCCGGTCTCGCGCTCGGGAAGAGCCAGGAGCAGATAGGAGAGCTCATCGGCGTCTCGCGTCGAACGATCTCGCGGTGGATGCACACGAGCGGGACCGTCCTCGCACCCGGCCAGGCCGCGACGCTCGCCCGGGCGCTCTACCCGGTCGACCCTGCCCTCGCCGCCAGGGTCGCGGCCTCGTCAGGGCAGACGCTGGAGAGCCTCGGCACCGTGACGCAGCTTGCGAGTGAGGTCCCGAGATTGGTCGTCAAGGAGGCGATCGACCCCGCGCGCCTCGTCGAGGTCATCGTGTGCGCCGCCGCCGAGGCGCTCGACGCCTCGCCGCGCGTCGTACGACCCGCACTACTCGCCGCGTTCGCGAGCGCGCGAGAGGTGGGGCTCACCGTCGAGGCGGTCGAGAGCGCTCTGCGAGCCAGATCGGCACCGCGGACGCCGGGGAAGAAGAAGGCCTAGGTCGCGCCCGGGCCCGCGACCGCGACCTCGACCTGGACCGAAACCTCCTTCGCGGTCCTGGTGCCAGGCGAGAGCCCCGCGTACTCCGCACCCGAGCCCCCCCTCCTGTCATCCCGAGCGAAGCGAGGGACCCCCCGGCCGCCTCCCGCACGCGCCGTTCGGGCGCGGCTGCGACACGGCACGATCGAGGCCCACGCGAGCCGGCCACTCCAGCCCGGCTCTCGCGGGAGACGACCGGGGGGTCCCTCGCTTCGCTCGGGATGACAGAGGGGGGGGCTCGACCCCGACCCCTCCCCCGCCACTGCTACAGTTCCCCCCCCGCTTTGTCCCACCCCACCCGCACTGTTCAAAATCTCCCCCTCACACCGAGGTACACCCCGTCGCCGCGCTCTCCCGCGGCGCCGACCACCGGCGCGACCTCCACGGGCGGGATCGGGCGCTTTCGCACCTCGACCCGCTGCGGGACGAACTCGAGCTGCGCGTGCACGATGCCGGCAGCGGCGACGAGGCCGAAGCCGGCGGCGAAGAGATCCCCCGCGATCGATGCCTGCTGGGCGCGCTGCAGGTAGCCGCTCGCCGTGCCGTCCTTCCGGGCGAGCGCGTCGTTGGTCAGCCCGACGTCGTAGAGCATCAGGCCCGCCCCGACGGCGCTGCCCGCGGCGAGCAGCGACTCGCTCACCAGCAGCGCCCACCCCGGCCCTTCCTGCCCGTTCTGGAACTGGCCGGCGCCGAACGGGATCAGGGCGATCCACCGCGAGTGCCGCTCGGTGATGATCTCCTCCCCGGCTAGCTTCTCGAGCATCGCGAGGCGCAGCGCGGCCTTCCGGGTCTCGGCCTCGCCCCGGGTCTTCTCCTCCTGCGCGGCCTTCACCTTCTCGGCCTGGATGGTCACCAGCTTGTCGCGCAGGCGCGAGCGAGCGTCGATGAGCGCGTCGACGGCCTGGAGGGAGACCCGGAGCGGGTCCGGCTGGTAGTCGGGCCTCTCGAGGAGCAGCTGCTCGAGCACGGTCTCGGCGTCGTCCTTCTTCCCCTCCGCGAGGAGCACCGCCGCGAGGTACATCCGCGCGTCGCCGACGCTGTCGGCGTCCTTGAGCGAAGACCCGGACCTCGCGTCGAGCAGGGCGCGCAGCCGCGCCTCCGCCTCGTCGTACTTGTGCGCCATGTAGGCGCTGTGCGCCTTCTCGAGATCGCTCTGCGCATCGGCCCGCGCGTCGCTCGCGGCCGCGACGAGCAGCGCGACCACGGTCATGACGAGCTCTCGGCGCACGACAGAACGATCCACCGAGCGGCGGCGAGGCTGCAACCGTTTTCGCCCGCCGAGACTCAATCGAAGGTCGCGCGGACCGTCTTGCCGGCCTCGAGCCGCGCCGGCACCGAGGCCCCGGTCTCGATCTGCTTGACGGTCACCCGCTCGAATGCGCTCTTCAGGGGCACGGTGTTCGCCCCGGCGCGCACGCTCAGCTCGGGGTGCTGGGCGATCTGGTAGGTCTTGGCCAGATCGCCCTCGACCACGAGCGTCGCCGGCTTGACGGGGACCGCCACCCTGAGCGTCTCGCTCCCGTCGCCGGCCGCGACCGGCAGGCGGGTGGTGACGCACACGGGGCACGAGAACGTGAGGTCGTGGGGCTTCGAGTCGACGGAGACGGTGTCGCCCGTGTTCACCTGGCGGGGAGGCTGGCCATCGACGGAGACGGAGGCGCCCATGGGGGGGCTGACGTCGATGGTGAGGAGGCGATCGGGGCCGCGGGGGCCGGCGGGGTGCGGGGGCGCGGGCGCGGGCGCGGGCGCG
>PLYU01000312.1 GCA_003153495.1 Myxococcales bacterium | reverse complement strand
GTCGAGGTCGAGGTCGAGGTCGAGTTCGAGGTCGAGGTCGAGGTCGAGGTCGAGGTCGAGGTCGTCGGACCCGGCGCCGGCTGCGCCCCATGCTCGCGCGCTCGCGCCCACGCGATCCCCGCAGCGACGGCCACGACGACCACGAGCGCCCACGGCCACAGGCGAGCGCCGGGCTTTGCCGGGATGGCCGGGGGAACGGGCGATGGCGTGACCGCCGGCAAGCGTCCTGTCGTCGCGGCAGAGACGACGGCCGACGTGGCCGAGGGCGTGTCGTCCGTTCGCCCGAAGCGCCTGTCGACGCGCGTGGCCGAGGACCCCCCGGGCGCGCCCGGATCGCTCCGGCTGATCCAGGCGCGAACGGCCTCGCGCTGCTCGCTTATCTCGGTGCCGAGCACCGAGTCCAGGTGCGCCGCGACGTCCTTGTGCGCCCCGAGGACCCCGAGCTGACGCGCGACGCGCTCGAGCGCGTCGGCAAATTCGGCGGCCGTAGCGTAGCGCTTGCTCCGGTCGCGCTCGAGGGCCCTGGCCACGATCTCCTCGAGCGCCGCGGGCGCGTCCGGTATGGCCGACCGGAGCGCCGGGATGGGCTCGTGCAGGAGCCTGTTGAGGGTGTCCGCCTCGCCCTCTCCCTTGAAGAGGCGCTGCGAGACGATGACCTCCCAGAGGACCGTCCCCGCCGCGAACACGTCGGCGCGGCGGTCGATGTCCTTGGCGCCGCGGGCCTGCTCGGGCGCCATGTAGGCCAGCTTGCCCTTGAGCTGCCCGGTCCGCGTCGTCGAGAGGCGGCTCGTCGCGCGCGCGACGCCGAAGTCGCTGAGGCGGGCGCTGCCGTCGACCCCGACGAGGACGTTCTGCGGAGAGACGTCCCGGTGCACGATGCCCAGCGGCTTGTCGTCGTCGTCCTGCAGCTCGTGTGCGGCGTCGAGGCCCGCGAGCATGTCGAGGACGATGCGGATGCCCACCGGCAGCGGCAGGCGCATGCCGGCCTGCGCGGCGCGCGCGAGCAGGTGGCCGAGGGTGTCCCCCTCCACGTACTCCATGACGATGTAGTAGAGTTCGTCGCTCGCGCCGATCTCGAGGATCGGGACGACGTTGCGATGGTGGATCCGCGCGGCGAGCCGGGCCTCGTCGAGGAACATCTGGATGAACTCGGGCTCGCGCGCCAGGTGCGGATGCAGGCTCTTGATGGCGACGAAGCGCCGGAAACCGCCGACGCCGCTGAGGCGGGCCAGGTAGACGGTCGCCATCCCCCCGGTCGCGATCTCTGCGACGAGCTCGAAGCGATCGATCCGCCGCCCTTCGGTTTCGAGGGCGACGATCCTGCTCAGGGGCTGCCCTGCCGCGACCATGAATGCGGCCCCATTATGGCACCCCGGGGGGTCAAAAGGTCCCCTGCACGGCGACATGGCCGAATCCGAGGGCCGGCGCGACACTCGCGCCCCGCGGCGCTGCCTGGTCGCCGTGCGACCAGCGCGTGAAGAATACACCCACGGCTGCCGTGGCCAGAGCGACGCCACCGGTCGCGCCGAGGAGGACGAACGTGCGCCTGTCGGCGTTCACGCCTTCCTGGAACGTCGGGCACGACTCGCCCTGGCCGACGCACACCCGCCTGACCGTGTCCGGCCCCGGGTTGTTCGCGGCGTCGACGCGCGACCACACGGTCACGCCGGCCAGCGCCGCCGTCAGCACCGCGCCGGTGATGAACACCGCAGGCCCCAGCGGTCGCGAGGCGGCGGGCGTGGACGAAGGCGGGGCGGCCTGCTCGGGGCCGGGCGCGAGGACGGGCGTCGGAGCCGGCTCGGGCGACGGCGGGGCGGGAGGCGCAGCGACGGGGGGATCGAGCGTCAACGTCTGGCTGCCGCCTGCCGCCCCGTCGATCGGTACGCGCTGGCTGCGGTCCTCCGACCAGCTGACCAGCAGGTCGTGCCTGCCAGGGCTGACGAACACGCGGAAATCCTTGACCCTGTCGGCCACGACGATCTTCTCGTCGATGACCACGCTGCACTCCGCGCTCGAAACGACGTGTACCTCGTAGGCCTCGGGGCGCGCCTGGGCGATCACCTCCTCGGCGAGCTTCGCGGTGACCGCGTCTCCCGGGAACTTGCGCAGGCCGATGGCGGCCAGCGTGGCGGCGCGCGCGAGCTGCCCGGCGTCGCGCCGCGAGCGGATGGCGCTGCGCAGCTCGGCCTGGTTGGGGGCGGCGAAGAAGGCGTTCTCGAAGTGGGTCGCGGCCTCGTCGTAGTGCTTGTCGACGTACGCGCGATAGCCGAGGTCGTGCTCGTGCGCGGCGAACTGGATCTGGTCGGCCCCGGGGGCGGTCGGGGGCGCGCCTGCGCCCTGGGGGTCCGCGGCGTGCGCCGGGACCGACCACGCGGCGGCGCAGATTGCGAACGCCACCGCCGAGCCGCGCATGTTCGCGAGCGTGCCGGCGGGGGTGCGGGTCGTCAGCATCGGTGGCTACGCCATGTCGAGCAGCAGGCGCCCGGGCTGCTCGAGGTACGCGATGACATCGTACGCGAACGCGGCGCCGACGTGTCCGTCGACGATGCGGTGGTCGAACGACAGCGACAGGAGCATGACCTCGCCGATCACGATCTGTCCGCCCTTCACCACCGGCCTGGTCTTCATCTGGTGGACGCCGAGGATGGCGACCTCCGGGAAGTTGATGATGGGCGTCGCCAGCAGCCCCCCCTGGGCGCCGAGCGACGTGATCGTGAACGTGGAGCCGTGCAGGTCCTCGAGCCTGGCCTTGCCAGCGCGCGCCTCCGCCGCCAGCCGCTCGATCTCGAGCGACAGCTCGAGGATGGTCTTGCCGTCCGCGTCCTTCACGACCGGGACGACGAGCCCGGCATCGGTCGCCGTGGCGATGCCGATGTCGTAGCGCCTGTGGAGCACGACCTGGCCGTTTGGCTCGTCGAGGGTCGCGTTCAGCCACGGGTGCTTCCGCAGCGACGCGACCACGGCCTTGACGATGAACGGCAGGAAGCTGAGGCGCGTGCCCTGGGCCTCGGCCGCGTCCTTGAGGCTCGCGCGCAGGGCCTTGAGCTCGCTCACGTCGCACTCCTCGACGAAGGTGAAGTGGGCTGCCGTGGACGTCGAGAGCGCCAGCTTCTGCGCGATCTTCCGCCGCAGACCGGTGAAGGGCACACGCTCGTCGGGGGCTCCTCCCCCGGCGGCCCGGCGGGAGACCGCGAGCGCCGACGGGGCCGCTGCGGGAGCCGGAGCGCTGGCGAACGACTCGACGTCGCCCTTGGTCACGCGCCCCTGCGGCCCGGTGGGGGGCACCCGACGCAGGTCGACGTGCATCTCGCGCGCGAGCTTCCGCGTGGCCGGCGCCGCGAGGGGCTTGTCGCTGTAGTACGCGTGCGCCGGGGGCGCGCCTGGCGCCGCGAGCGGGACCGCCGCGACGGCCTCCGGCACGCCTTGCTGGTCCTCGTGCGCGTGGCTCCCGTTCGTGCCCTTCGCTTGCGAGGGCGGAGGCGCGCCGTCGACCTCGAACACGAGCAGCACCGAGTGCACCGGCACGATGTCGCCGACCTTGCCGCGCGTCTCGAGGACGGTGCCGGCCTGTGGGGCCGCGATGGTCACGGTGGCCTTGTCGGTCATGACCTCGACCACGGGCTGGTCCTCCCGGACCACGTCGCCGGCGCGGACCAGCCAGGCGACGATCTCGCCCTCGGTGACTCCTTCGCCGACGTCCGGCAGTTTGAACTCCCAACGCGCCATCGGTTCTCGCCTCCTAGAATGTCGCGGTCTCGATTATCGCCGGCAAGATCCGGTGCGCCAGGGGCAGGTACTCCATCTCGAGGGCGTACGGGAAGGGCGTGTCCAGGCCGCACACGCGCGCCGGCGGCGCCTGCAGGTGAACGAACGCCCGCTCGCTCACCAGCGTGATCAGCTCCGCCCCCAGGCCGCACGTCCTCGGCGCCTCGTGAACGACGAGCACGCGGCCCGTCTTCTCGACGCTCTCGACGATGGTCTCGATGTCCACCGGCCAGAGCGTGCGCAGATCGATCACCTCGCAGTCGGCGCCCTGCTTCACGGCCTGGTCGGCCGCGGCGAGGGCCTCGTAGAGCATCGCCCCCCACGCGAGCACCGTCACGTCCTTGCCGGCGCGCACCACCGCGGCCTTGCCGACCGGCACGGTGTAGTCCCCCTCGGGGACCTCACCCCGGGCGGCGCGGTAGATGCGCTTCGGCTCGAAGAAGAGAACCGGATCGGGGTCCCGGATGGCGGCGAGCAGCAGCCCCTTGGCGTCGTACGGGTTCGACGGGCACACGACCTTCAGACCGGCCACGTGGATGAAGGAGGCTTCCGGCGACTGAGAGTGGTAGAGGCCCCCGCGGATGCCGCCGCCCACTGGCGCGCGCACCACCATCTTGGCGGTGTACTCGCCGCCCGAGCGCCAGCGCAGCTTGGCCAGCTCGCTGACGATCTGGTCGTAGGCCGGGTAGATGAAGTCCGCGAACTGGATCTCGGGCACCGGGACCAGCCCGTAGAGCGCCATGCCGATGGCGGTGCCGATGATCCCCGACTCCGAGAGCGGGGTGTCGATCACGCGCTCGTCGCCGAACTCGTCCCAGAGGCCCTGCGTGACGCGGAAGACGCCGCCGACCTTCCCCACGTCCTCGCCGAGCACCACGACGCGCCCGTCGCGCCGCATCTCCTGCCGGAGCGCGTCGTTGATGGCCTCGACCATGTTCATCTGCGCCGTCACGTCCCAGCTCCCGCCGCCGCCGCGCGCAGCCTCTCGCGCTGCTCTCGCAGGTGCCACGGCAGCTCCGCGTACACGTCGTCGAAGAGGGTGTCGCGCCCGGGCACCTCGGCGGCAGCGGCCTCGGCGAGCGCGGCGTCCACGTCCGCGGCGACCTCGGCCGACAGCCGCCCGGCGTACTCGGCCCCCCAAAGGCCACGCGCCTCGAGGTGCCGACGCATGCGTTCGAGGGGATCCCGCTCCGAGGGCGCCGAGACCTCCCCCTCCCGCAGCGGCTCGGTCACGGCTTCCACCAGCGTCCCCCCCTCGCCCGCGGCGGCGCGGCCGCGAGCCTCGCGCACCACGCGCAGGACGGAGAGGACGTCTCCCCCGTCGACGGTCACGCCGCGCAGGCCGTAGGCGACGGCCTTCGCCGCGAAGCCGCCGCTGCCCGTCTGGCGCGACGCCGGGGTGCTCGCGGCCCAGCCGTTGTTGCGGCACAGAGCGATGACCGGAGCGCGCGTCACGCCGGCGAAGTTGAGCCCCGCGTGGAAGTCCCCGCTGCTGGTCGCCCCGTCGCCGAAGTAGACGAGCACAGCGACGTCCCGCTTCCGCAGCCGCGCAGCCCAGGCCACACCCACCGCGTGGGGGATCTGGGTGCCGACCAGCGGACTGACGCTCGCCACCCGCGCGGCCTTCCAGAACGGTGGGTCCGGCGCGTTGCGACCGCAGGCCGCGTCGAGGGTCGTCCCGTAGACGTGGTGGGCGTACGCGACCAGCGGCATGCCCCTCCAGAGGGCCGCGGCGACCTCGCGCGCGCCCGTGAAGACCCAGTCCTCGTCGCCCAGCGCGGCCGCCGCCCCCACGATGGCCGCCTCCTCACCCAGCGCGCTGGAGTGCTGCACGACGCGCCCGGTGCGCTGCAGGGCGATGACCCGCTCGTCGAGCAGGCGCGCGACGACCATCTGCTCGTAGAGGGCGAGCGCCAGCTCGCCAGATACCTCGCGCCCCTGCGCCGGATCGACCGATCCGTCGTCGCGCGAGGCAGTGGCGGGCGGCGTCGACTGCATGGCGGCTGGGGGCCCGCGCCGAGGCTACCCGAAAGCCCGGGCGCCTGCGACAGAGGAGACGCGGCCGCCACTTTGAGTTAGACTTGCCGGACGATGGCGCGACGTGCGTTCGTTCCGCCTCCGACGCTCGCGCCGGATTCGGCGCCGCG
>PLYU01000183.1 GCA_003153495.1 Myxococcales bacterium | reverse complement strand
TCGAAGCGGCGGCCTGGTCGCGCCGCCTCGCACCGGGGCTGTCGCGCGCCCGGTTCGGCTTCGAGCGGTGGGCCGACCACGGCGACGCCGCGCGCGCCGGAATGCGCGAGCTCCGCGAGCGGGCTCGCGCCGCGGCGCGCAAGGACGGGCCGCCGGTGCGCGCGAGCGACACCGACCCGCTGGCGCTGGACCGGACGCGCGAGAACGCGCGCGCCGCGGGCGTCGAGATCATCGTCGAGAAGCGCGACGTCCGAGAGCTCGCGCCGCTCGTGCCGCCGGGCTTCGTCGTCACGAACCCTCCGTACGGCGAGCGCCTCCAGGCCGATCGGGAGCTCTACGGCGCGCTCGCGCGCGCCTTGCGCGCCATGAACGGCCACACCGCGGCGATCCTGGCTGGAGGGCCCGAGGTCGAGAGAGCCATGAGGCGGCCCCCGGACCGCTGGTGGATCCTGCACAACGGCCCCATCGAGTGCAGGCTCCTCGTCTACGAGATGCGCTGACCTCTCGCATGTCGGCCTCCTCGGGCTATATACGCCGTCTGCCATGCTCGCCTCCATCCGGTTCGTCGTCCTGGCCGCTCTGACGTCGACGGGGTGCGCCAGCGCGTCCGGGCCTCTGCCCGCGCCGCCGCCGCCCACGGCGAGCCCTGCGACCGCGGTCCCGGCTGCCTTCCGTGCGTGCACCGCCGACGCCGGCTGTACGGCGGTGGCGCGCGCCGGCTGCTGCCACAACGGCTGGAGAGAGGCCGTCGCCGTCGCGCAGAAGGACGCCTACGCGGCGTCGGCCGCGTGCGCCGATCCCCACCCGCTCTGCGAGATGTACGTCGTGCTCGATGAGCGCAGCGTGGCGTGCGATCAGGCCGCGCGGCTGTGCGTGCTCGTCACGCCACCCGGTCGAGATCGCTGATCATCTGCTCGCCGGTGAGCTCGTTCGCTGCGGCCCCGGCGGAGTACTTCATGAGCTCCGCGCGCTCGTAGTGAGGCACGATGCGCGGAGAGAGCAGGCCGATCTCGCGGAGGTTGGGCATGAGCCGGGTGAACATGACGTCGCGGAACTCCCGGAGGCCCGGTGAGCCGAGGACGAGCTCTCGCCACTGCGCGCGCGTGATACGCCCCTCGAACCACTCCTCGTAGAGCTCGTACATGAGAAACCGGTTTCGCATGAGCAGCGCGACCTCGAAGGCCCAGTCCTCCCGCTCGCAGCGCTCCTTCTCGCTCAGCGACTTGGTGATGTGCTCGCGCAGGGCGAGGACGCCGTAATGCACGTGGCGGGCCTCGTCCTGGATGACCATCTTGAGCAGCTGGCGGAGCAGCGGCTCCTTGGTGCCCCGGTAGATGGTGCCGAAGGCGCCGAGGGCCAGGCCCTCGACCATGATCTGCATGCCCAGAAACTTCATGTCCCAGCGCCCGTCGCTCATCAGCGCGTCGATGATCACGAAGAGGTTGTCGTTGATCTGGTAGAGCTTCCCGAGCTTCTCGGTCACGTACCGGTGGAACACCTCGACGTGCCGGCCCTCGTCCATGACCTGGGTGGCCCCGTAGAGCTTCCCGTCGAAGAACTGCACGGCCTCGGTCACCTGAGCGGCGGCGAAGAGCGCCCCCTGCTCGCCGTGCAGGAACTGCGAGAGCATCCACGCGATGATGCTGTGCGAGAGCTGGAGGCGCTCGCGCGCGTCGAGCGTCACGCCCATCCCCTCGAGCGCCGAGAAGTCGAGGAAGTAGTCCGGCGCGATCGGGATTTCGGGGTTCATCGGGTCGACGTCCGTCGACCACGGGAGGGACGCCGAGTCCCACTGTCCGCTCTTCGCGCGATCGTAGAGCATCCGCATCTCGGGGAAGTCGGTGGGGTACGTCCAGTCGAAATGCGCGTAATGCGACGCGCGGATGCGCGTCGGGACGCCTTGCTTGCCGCGATGAAGGAGCAGACCGCGAACTCCGGAAGGCGCGAGCGACGCGAGCACCCGCGGGTCGCGGATCTCGGTCAGGACGCCGAGTGCCTCGATCTGGGCGTCGAGGGCGTTCCGGACGCGGGGCGGGAGCATGTGTGCGAGCTTGTCGAGATCGAGCATGGGCGGTCAGTTCTCCATCGAGGCGAAGAAATCGCGGACCAGGTTGGCGTGGTACCGGGCGAAGAACTCGTCGACGAGCGGCATCGCCTTCTCGAGCATACCGGCGACCTGCTCGGGGGCGACGCCGACGAGTCGCTCGGTGATGACGCGCTTCTCGCGGTCGACGAGCGAGGCGACGGCGCGCGCGTAGATGCGCAGCAGCTTCGCGTCGAAGCCGAGCGTTCGCGAGAAGCCGGCGCGCCGGACCTTGCCCAGCAGCTCGAAGGCCCACTCGTCGTCGGCGCGGACGCGGAGCTTGCCGCGGGCGGTCCGCTCGACCTCGATGACGCGCGCGCCGATCAGGTCGTCGAGGTCGCGTCGATCGAGGCCGTGACGCACGAGCAGGGCGCGCGCGTCGGCGCCGGGTCGGCCGGCCGCGGGCCTGGCGAGGGTCGACGCGAGCCGCCCTTTGACCTCGAGGAGGAGCGCGCGCTGGCTCGGGGTGAATACGTCGTCGCGGCCGTCGAGCACCGCACGGATTGCCTTCAGGGGCATGAACCGCTCGCTCTGGAGCTCCCTGACGACGCGGATGCGCTCGACGTGCACGGCTCCGTAGCGGGCCGTGTTGCGGCCGGTCTTGTGGCCGGGCGGGATGAGCCCCTGCTGGATGTAGAAGTGGATCGCCTGCCTCGGCATCCCGGCCAGACGACACAGGTCCCGCATCTTGTACGGCCACTCGTCGACCGGGACGGGGACCGCGATCGCGGCGCCCATCACGGCACCTCGAAGGTGCACGGCGAGGCCGGGCGCGCGACGCACGCCAGCACGTAGCCCTGGGTGCGCTCGTCGGCCGTGAGACAGTTGGGCTCTTCCATGGCCACGTGCCCCTCCACGAGCCGCACGCGACACGTGCCGCAGCCGCCGACGGTGCACGAGAAGGGCATGTCGATCCCGGCGTCGAGAGCCGTCTCGAGCACCGTGCGCGGAGGAGCGACCACGAACTGCTTCTGATCTCCGCGAATCAGCACCGTCACGAGCTGCGGCGAGGTCGGCGCCGACGCGGCGCTGGCGTGGGCAGCGGCGAAGGACTCCTGATGTACGCGCGCCGCGGCGACGCCGCGCCCCTCCAGGCAGGCGCGGGCGGCTCGCATCATCGGCTCGGGGCCACACAGGAAATAGTCGGTGGTGGGCCCGTCCGGTTCGCCGAGCGCGTCGAGCTCTCGCGCGAGGGCTTCGCCGTCGAGCCGACCGGCCGGGTCGGCCCAGCCGGCAGAGGGCTGCTCGAGGACGTGACGGATCCGGAAGCGAGGGCCGTGGGTCGTGGCGAGGCTCTCGAGGGCATCCCAGAAGATGACGTCTTCCCGGGCGCGGTTTCCGTAGACGAGGGCGATGCGCGTCGCCGGCTCGGTGGCGAGGAGGGTCCGGGTGATGGAGAGCAGCGGCGTGATCCCGCTCCCTCCGCCGACGAGGACCAGCAGGCGCTCGTGGGTGGCCGGCACCGGGGTGAAGGAGCCGGAAGGACCGAGCACCTCGAAGGAGTCTCCGGCGCGGGCTTTCTCGACGAGGTACTTCGACACGCGGCCGTCGGGCGTGCGCTTGATCGTGACGGCCACTCGCTGACCATCGGCGGCGCTGCTCGACGCAGAGTAGGCCCGCTTGATGACCTCGCCCTCGAGGGGCACGACCAGGGTGAAGAACTGGCCCGGCGAGAAACGGATCGGGGCGCCGGCGGGATCCTCCAGGACGAGGGTGACTGCGTCGGCGGTCTCGCGGACGATGGACGCGACGCGGAGGCGACGGTGGGCACGCGCAGGGACCGGCCTGGTGGTCTGGACGACGGGCGACGGGCGGCTCGCGCCCAGGGTGGTCGCGATCGCGGCGAGATCGCGTTTGAGAGCGCGGAGCGACGACAGCAAGGTCCACCCAGAGTGACGGACGAATGGCAAAGCGTCAATCGACGCTTTACAGTTGGTCGTTCGAAGGGGTACGGCCCTCCCGGCGGCTGCTGGCCGGACCGAGGGTCAGCGCGCGAGGGCTTCGCGATGGCGTTCGTGCCACTTGCACGAACGCCTCGCCGTTCACAGGCCGAACTGGAGCCCCGCCTCGGGCGCGACCCCGAACAGAAACCCGGCGGCGCCGCCGAGGGCCCCTTCGAGCCGGAGCGCAGCGGTGAACGCCGTCTTCTTCCCGAGCAGGTAGCGCAGACCGCCTCCGCCGCTGAGGAACACCGGTCCGGCGGTGAGCCACGCGTTCTCCGCCTTCATTTCCCCGCTGGTCGAGTAGACCTTGACCGGCACGTAGGCATCGAACTCACCGGCGCCGAGACCGGCGAAGAACATCGGGGACATTCCCTTCTTGGAGACCGCCCCCTTGCCGAGCAGATACGTGAGCCGCGCCTCCAGGTGGATGGGCGCGAACGCGGCCCCTGGGCTTGCGGTCGCGGGGTCGGTGAACAGCACGTACCCCGCGCGCGCGCCGAGCATGACGTTGCCCCCGAGCGCGTAGTCGAGGCTCGCCAGGATGCGCAGGTTGCCGAGCTTGAACCCGCCCTGGACCTGATCGCCGGCGCCGACAGACGTGTGCGCAATCAACGCGTTCGTCGCCGAGTCAGACCCCGGGAAGTTCTTGTTGGACGAGTTGACGCAGCTGTACCCCGCGGCGTTGTTCGGCGTGACCGGGCCCTTCCCCGATTGATTCAGCACGCAGACGTCGGTGGCGCTCGGCAGCGAGTAGACGTCGAGCTGCAGCCCCACGCCCAGCCAGACCTTGGGTGCCTTGCCGCTCCCCGACGCGCTGGTGCACTTGTTCGTCTTGCAGCGGCCGCTGTCGCACTCGTCGTCCGACTCGCAGTCCTCCCCTTCGGCCTTCTTGCCGGTGCATTTCCCGCCCGAGCAGCTGCCGCTGCTGCAGTCGCTGTCCGCCTGGCAACCCTCGCCGCCGGCCTTCTTCTCCAGGCACCTGCCCTCGGAGCACGACTCGCTCTTGCACTCGTCGCTCTTCTCGCAATCCTCGCCGGCCTCCTTCTTCGGCCCGCCGCCGCAGCCGGGGAAATCCGGGGGACATTCGGACCCCGTCCCGGCAACGTCCGCGCACTGGGTTGGCGGCTCCTGACCGGGCAGGCTGGACGGCGAGCCGTCGATCTGCGCCTTCACCGAGACGCTGAACGGCTTGTTGCGGCTGCCGGAGGTCGCAACGGGATCGTCCCGGTCGTTGAAGCCCTGGACGTAGTACTGCATCAGCCCCTGCGGCACGTCTTTGCAGGGAACGAGAGCGCCGAAGCCGGTGTCCATCTTCTGAAGCTCGAGTGACTTCCACTCGGTCATGCCCGAGCCCTTGTACTTGGCGACGACCTTCGCGATGTCCTCGGTGCCGGGGTACTCGACGTAGATGGGCACGGGCGTGCGGACGAGCGCCTCGGTCGGGGGCGTATGCACGAAGTCCCCCGACGGCTGCGGGCCTGCCGGGACGCTCGCTCCGGCGGAACCGCCGCCGCCGCCCTTCTTCTTCACCTCGTTCCAGACACCCTGGAGCGTCGGGTTCTTGTAGGCCGGGTCGAGATCGATGGAGGCATCGAGCCCGAGCGCTTGCGCGAAGTTGGCCTTCCCCTCGTCCGCGCTCCCGCCGAGAACCTGCATCGCGCCCAGATCGCGAAGCAAGGAGGCCTTCAGCGACGCCCCGCACTTGCTGGCGCCGCACTTCGACACCGCCGATTCGAGCTTCTTGATCGCCGCGGGGTAGGCGAGGTTGAGGTTGTCTTCCTCGATGGCCTTCTTCTGGAGCGCCTGCGCGGCCTTCTCGACTTTGGCGTCCGCCGCGAGCGCGGGCGCGGCGATCAGGGTCGTGATGACCAGGACGAGCCACCACGCGGACCGTCGAGCAGTGGTGGCGAAAACGTTTCGTTGCACGTCGTATTCCTCCGGCGGGCGGCGAGCATAGGCGCAGGATGCGCCCCCCGGTAGGGGGAATCGCGCTCGGAGACGCGCTCGCAATACTGCCGGGCGCTCCCCGCGCAGGGCCGAGAGTGGCGTCCTCCCCCCCTGGCGACGTCAAGGATCCGACGGCGACGTCCGCCCGGACTCGGTGCGTATGAATTGTACCCGACGGTTCAGCGCCCTGTTCGCGTCGCTCGAGTTGGGCACGAGCGGCTGATGGAACCCGTATCCCTTCGAGTCGAGGCGCGACGGCGGCACGCCGTGGGCCACCAGGTACGCCCGCACGGCGTCGGCCCGGGCCTGGGAGAGCTTCATGTTGTAGGCGTCCGCGCCGACGTTGTCGGTGTGCCCCTGCACATCGATCGTGATCTTCGGGTTGTCCTGAAGCACGCCCGCGACCTCGTCGAGGATCTTGTAGCTGATGCCGGGCTTGATGACGGCCTTGTTGAACTCGAACTGGATCTGCTGGGAGATGCGGATCTCCCTCTCGGTCACGACGACGAGCGAGTTCTTCTTCGGACAGCCGGGCTTGTCGCCGCCGGGTACGCCCGGGGTGTTCGGGCAGAAGTCGTCCACGTCGAGGACCGAGTCGCCGTCGTTGTCCGGATCGGGGCACCCGTCGTCGTCCTGGTAGCCGTCGAAGTCTTCGGGGTCGTTCGGGCACTTGTCCTTGTCGTCGGGGATCCCGTCGGCGTCGTTGTCGACGTCCGGACACCCGTCGTCGTCGAGGTAACCGTCCTTGTCTTCCGGCTCGAGAAGGCACTGGTCCCTGGAGTCGGGGATCCCGTCTCCGTCGGTGTCCTTGTCGACGGGCTTCGAGGCGACCTCCACGAACTCGCGAGAGGTGCATCGGTCGGCGGGGCTCAACGAGAGCGCCGCCTGGGCGTTCGGCTCTGCCTTCGCGAGATGTGCTTCGGCGTTGGAGAACTGCCCCTGGTCCAGGTCGATGCGTGCGAACTCGAGCTGAGACTTCGCGACCGCGAGCTCGCGCGGCGCACAGGTCATCGCGCCGTTCTTCTCGGCGTCGCTCACTGTGGCCGTCAACCCGAGGATACGGCCCCGCAGGGCCGGGCCTTGTGCGCAGGCCGTGGCGAGTAGCAAGACCGCCCCCAGCAGGCTTCCGGCGCGGGACGTCATGGCCGCGCGCGGCGAGCCTTCTGGGTGAGCTCGATGGCGGTGGACGCGTGCTCCTCCGCCTCCTCGGCGAGGTTCGTCGCGTCCGAGTAGCTCGCCTCGGACGCTTCGAGCTGCGCCTGCTCCAGATGCTCCTTGGCGAAGTAGTACTCGTAGGGCGCGAGCTGCTCAGCCCCCAGCGCCTTTGCTTCTGCCACGCGCGACGACGCCGCGCTCGCGGTGATGGAGTACTGAACACCCCCGCACCCGATGGCGCCGCTCAACGCAGAGATCAGGGCCAGAGTCGCGATCCGCATCGCTCGCGCCAGACGGTACCGTCCGCGCGAACGAACGGTCAAGCGCCCTTCACCCGCCCGTCTTCAGCCGATGCGCCGGAAGACTCCCACCACGACTCCCAGCAGCATCGTGGGCTTGAAATCCGCCGCCCTCACGTAGATGGGCGCCATGGTCCTGTTGGCGGGCTGGAACCGTACGTGGTCCTTCTCGGGGAAGTAGTACTTGACGGTGGCCTCGTCGCCGATGAGCGCCACGACGATCTCCCCGCGGCTCGCCGTGAGCTGCTTCTTCACGAAGATGTAGTCGCCGCTGAGGATTCCGGCGTCGATCATCGAATCGCCGTGCACCTTGAGCCCGAAGACGTCGCGCCCGCCCTTGACGAGGGTGCGGTCGATGCGGACGGTGTCGATGACGTGCTCCTCGGCGAGCAGGGGCAGGCCCGCCGCCACGCGGCCGAGGACCTGGATCTCGACGAGGTCGACGTCGTTGGCCGGCTCGGGGAGCGCGCCCGCCTCTCCCAGGACCGGCGTACCGAGGCTCGTCGGCCGCAGCGCACGCGACTTCATGTCTTCGCGAGTGAGGTACCCCTTGCGCTCGAGGGCCCGCAGGTGGTCGTTCACGCCGTTGGTCGACCGGATGCCCATGCGCGCGCCGATCTCACGGAGCGTCGGCGGGTAGCCTCGGTCCTGGATCGACTCGCGGATGAAATCGAGAACCATCTGCTGACGCTGCGTGAGCCCTTGCATGTGCCCCGAAGGCTACTGAACGCGCGTTCTATCGTCAAGAAAGGCGCTCTTTCCCCACCTGTCCAGGAGCTTCATCTCCATTCCCACGTGGGCGGTCCAGGCCCTGCGCAAGCTCAGAACTTCGCGCTCGCCGTGAGAAACGTCAGCTTCTCGTTGGTCTCGCGCAGGCGCGTGGACAGAAGCCGTACGCACGTCCAGAGCACCTCGTAAGCCAGATCCTTGTGCAGGAAGAGGAGGTCATCGAAGGTCTCCTTCGTGATGACGAGCAAGCGGCAGCGCTCGTGGACACGCGCGTCCGCCGAGCGCGGCGCCTCGTCGATCAACGCCATCTCGCCGAAGACCTCGCCCGGCCCGAGCACGGCGAGGGCCTCTTCGCCCATCCCGGGGACCTCCCGCGAGATCCGCACTTTGCCCTCCACGATGATGAAGAGCTTGTCGCCCATGTCTCCGAACTGGAAGATCTTGGTTCCCGTCGCGTGAGTCTCCTCCGCCGTGGCCTGGGCGATGAGCGTGAGCCCCTCCCGCGTGAGCCCGTCGAAGAACGGCACGCGCGCGAGCTGCTCCTCGCGTTCAGTCATCGGCGCGGCGAGCGTGGCCGGGGACGTAGCGGGCACGGGGACGCCCGAGCGTACGACGACCGGGCCGAGGCGGTCCACTCAGTGCGGACCGCCGTGCTCCGTTTGCCCCATCCACCGCTCGGCATCGAGCGCGGCCATGCAGCCGCTGCCGGCCGCGGTCACTGCCTGCCTGTAGGTGAAGTCTTGCACGTCGCCGCAAGCGAAGACCCCGGCGACGCTCGTGTACGAGCTGCCCGGCTTCGTCTTGATGTAGCCGTTGTCGTGGAGCTCGAGCTGGCCCCGGAACAGGTCCGTGTTCGGCGTGTGGCCGATCGCCACGAAGAGCCCCGTGACGGCGACGACCGAGGTCTCATTGGTCTTCGCGTTGCGAACGCGCGCCCCGGTCACCTCGCCCTTCGTGACGTCGAGCACCTCCTCGACCATCGAGTCGTAGAGCACCTTGATCTTCGGGTTCGAAAGGACACGGTCTTGCATCGTCTTGCTCGCGCGCAGCTCGCCCCGCCGGTGGACGAGCGTCACCGTCCTGCACAGGCCCGACAGGTAGGTCGCCTCCTCCATCGCCGTGTCGCCGCCGCCGACGATCATGACGTCCTGGTTGCGGAAGAAGGCGCCGTCGCAGACGGCGCACGCGCTCACGCCCTTGCCCTGCAGCGCCGCTTCGCTCTCGAGCCCGAGCCACTTCGCCTGCGCGCCGGTGGCGATGACGAGGGTGCGCGCCCGATGCGGTTGGTTGTCGTCGCCTGCCCAGACGGTGAAGGGCCGCTCGCTCAGGTCTACCTTGTTCACGTCGTCGGTGACGATCTCGACCCCTTGCGCGGCGGACTGGTCGCGGAACGCCTTCATCAGGTCCGGGCCGGTGATCTTCTCCGGGAAGCCGGGGTAGTTCTCGACGTCGTTGGTGATCATGAGCTGGCCGCCGGGAATGCCGCCTCGCGCCAGCCCCTCGAACATCAGGGGCCGGAGATTGGCCCTCGCGGCGTAGATCGCGGCCGTGTGCCCGGCGGGGCCCGACCCGATGATGATCACCTTGCGGACTTCTTCGCTGCTCATGAGCTCCTCGCAGATCAATCCTTGATGGGCATGGCCTTCAGGGAAGCTTTGCCGTCCTTCACGGATACGTTGAACTTCACGCGCTTGCACCCGTGGCGCACGACGAGAGCGTCGCGATGCTTGCGCAGCGTGTGGCAGAACTTCTCGAACGTCAGCCCCTCGATCGATTCGCCGCACTGCTGCCTGGTGCGCGTGAAGGCCTCGTAGACGGACGGCCATTCGGCTGCATCCTCGGCGGCGGCCCTGTTGCCACCCGCCGCCTCGGCCATGAGCTCGGCAGGAACGGCCCCCACCGTCGTCGCCTCGTCGTCGTCGTTCGGAGCCGCAGTGAAGGGCCTCGGAGCAGGGGGCGGAGGCGCCGGGCGGTTCCCCGGGGAAGGAAACGGCGGCCTGGGGCCCGAGACACCCGCTCCCGCGAGCGGATTGTTCATCCTCGGGGCCGTGGGTGCGCTCATCCACGACGGGTGCACTCCCGGAGAGGACGCCGACCCCGACGAAGGCGCCGAGGGAGCACCGTCCGCGGTCGGGAAGGAGAAGGCGCTCATCGAAGGCTGCGCCGGCGCCGGTCCGAGGATCGACTCGAGGTCTGCGGGCTTCCGCGTCACCCCGCCAGCCCGCTCGATTGCGCGCTCGATCCCCTCGTTGATGCTCTGCGCCGCGAGCCGGTACGCGCCTCGAAACCGCGCCACCTGCAGCCCCTCCATGGCGCCCCTCTTGAGCCGATCCGCCTGCATGACCAGCTCGCCCAGGGGCTGGGAGTGCTCGAGCACCGTGAGACCGATGCCGACGAGCGCTGCCGCGAGGACCGCGCCGGCCAGCAAGAGCCAGGGCACGTTCGCTTTGTCCTTGTCGTCAGCGCTGCTCAGGAACCCGAGCGGGCTGGCGAGCACGGCTCCGCTGCGCGCCACCGCGAACCCGCCCCCGAGCGCCCAGGCGTCACCCGGCAGGCGGGCGTACATGGCGCCCAGCTCATCCGAGATCATCCGCACGTCCGATCGCCCCGCGGCCCCGTAGGTCCTGTCGTCGATGCTCTTCAGGTCGTTCGCGACTGCGTCGAGCTTCTCCGGGTCGAAGCCCTCGACCCCGACTCCCCCGGCGACACGCTGCCCCGACGCGAAGAAAGCGATGTTGGTGCGAGTGCGCTTCGCCAGGTCGTCCGCGAGCTTGCGGCTGACCTCGTTCAAGCCGACGATCGCCCCGGCCGGACGCTGCGTCACGTCGTATTCGACGGGGCGCGCGGCGATGACGTACATCTTGCCGCCGAGCACCCAGACGTCGTCCCTCAGCCAGCCGTGGAGCGCGTCGTTGACGGCCGGATAGCCGCCGAGCTCGAAGTCGTCGTTGGTGGCGGCCGCCTCGTACCCCACCTCGGCGACGACCCGGCCTTCGCGGTCGACGGCGAAGAGCGCGTCGCACCTCCAGTCGGCCGGGATGGCGTCGTGGATGGTCGCCAGCGCCTTCCTTGCGTCCGCCTTCGCCTTGTCGGGCAGCTTGCCGTCTTTCGCCCCGTTGGCGCCCACGAGGGCCTGCTGGAGGGCGGCGTCGACGCTCCCCGGCAGCAGGGCATCGAGGCGGCGCCGGGCGTCGATCTTGAGTGCCCACTCGACGGTCTGACTGTCGGAAGCGAGGCCTTCCTTGAGGGCGAGCGTGCCCCGGCGATTGTGCTGCCCTACCGCGACGTAGACGACATAGAGGGCGACGGCGACGGCGAGCCCGAGGAGCACGTACCAGACGCGCGAGAGGATCATCACTTCGGTTCCCCGCCTCCGACGGCAAGCGGTTCTTTCATCTCGAGGCCTCTCTCGCCGACATGCACGCTGTTCTTCCCTACGGGCTTGCCGTCGAAGTACGCCTTGATGGCGTACTCGCCCTGCGGCAGCGCCATGGCAAAGGAGCCCTCGTGGTCCGGAAAGGCCAGCTCGACCGCGGCCGGGTCGACCACGACGTACACGACGAAGCTCGGGAAGAGCTGATCACGGATCTGGTGAAGCCCCGGAGCGCTGGCCGCCCACTCGCGCGTCGATCCCGCGGCGATCTGGCTGGGGACCCACTGCGGGTTGCCGACCTCGTAGAGCGCGTGGGAGAAGGGGTCCACGTTCTTGAAGCTCAGGCGGGATCCCGGGGACAGGACGATCGTCGAATGGCTGGCGCGGCCTCCCGTGACCTTCACGCTCAGAGGCTCGTGGGGAGGCGCCGCGGCACCAGCGCCGCCGCCGATCGCCACGACGCACAGGTCGCGCGCGACGTCGGCCGAGAGCCGCCGGAACTCCTGCTTCACCGTCGGGGACGGCTCACGCCACGTGTAATGGTGGGAGTCGCCCTTGGCGGCGTCGGCGTAGACTTGGGGAACGAGCTTCTCCCAGCCGGCGACCCGCCCCTTCACCCCCGACGACGGGGCGGCCGCGTAAGGGCCAGCTAGCAGCGTCCCGCTCGCCAGGGTCCAGACGAGCACGGTCGCCGCGTAGACGGCAGGGGTCGGTCGGCGCGCCCAGGCTCTTCGCTTCGCGTCCGACATTGGCAGCCCGGAGCAAAACGGTAGCTGACGCCGAAAGGAAGTGTAAACGCTATTCTTGCTTCGAGCCGACGGGGAGCTCGATCACGAAGCGCGTTCCGCGGCCGCACTGGCTGTCGACGCGGATCTCTCCGTAGTGGGCGTCGACGATGCTCTTCACGATCGACAGCCCCAGCCCGGTGCCGTGCTTGTCACCCCTGGTCGTGAAGAACGGCACGAACACCTGCGCCAGGTGGTCGGGGGCGATGCCGCTGCCGTCGTCCTCGACCACGATGACGACCCTTTCCACCGGCCCGGGCGGGCACGACGTGGTGACGACGACGCGCCCGCCCGTCGCGGGCGCAGCCTGGCAGGCGTTCGTCAGAAGATTCACGAACACCTGGACGAGCTGCTCGCTGGCTCCGCGCACGGTCTGCACCTCGGCCCCGTAGGCCCGTACGACCCGTACGTTCGAGGCCGAGAGCACGTGCTCGCAGAACGCGACCGCCTGATCGATCGCCGTGTGCAGCATGACCGGCTCGACCGCCCCGCGCGAGGGGCGCGCATAGCTCACCAGCTCCCTGGTGAAACGCAGGATCCGGTTGGCCGACTCGCTGATGCGGCGCAGCCTCTCCACGTCCTCGGGATCCCGCTCCCGCCCGTCCGCCGCCTTGCGGGCGAGGTAGTCGGAGTAGGCGATGATGGAGGTGAGCGGGTTATTGAGCTCGTGAACGAAGCCCGCCGCGATCTGGCCGAACGTCGCGAGCTTGTCGGCCTGGATCATCCGCTGCTCGAGCGCCGTTCCGCTCCGCTGCCGGCCCGCGAGGACTGTGGCCCTGGCGGCTGGCAACGCCCGGCCCAGGACCATCGCCGCGCGCTCGAGGAGGTGGATCTGCGGGGCTCCGTCGCGCTCGAGCTCCGGGCCGTCCGAGCCGAGATGCAGCGTGGAACCCGCGGCGACGCCGGGGATGTGCGCGACGTACTCGTGCGGAAGGCTGGGGAACAGCCGGGTAGGGTCGACGCCGGGAGCGATCCGCTCGGCCATGCCCTGAGGCAGTCTCTTCACGGAGATCTGCTCGCTCGAGCCACCGTCGAAGTCGGTCACCAGACAGGCACCGACCGCGTACCCGGGGAGGCTCCCAGCTACCGCGTCGACAATCGCCTCCGCGACCGCGCGCTCCCCCGCCGACAGAGGCAGATCCAGCACGGCCAGCAGCAGACGATCCAGCCAGCCGACGGGCACGGCGCCGGGAAGGCACGGGCGTGACGAGGAGTTCTCGTAGTCGCCGAGGGGAGCCACCCCGCTGGGACGGGCCACGCCGATGGCGCTCTCGTCGCCCGGGTCCGTCGGCATCGGTCCTTTGATCATCGCCGGCCCCTACTCGTTCGCCGGCGGCTTGGGACCGGGCTCTCCGGCGGGAGGCGGAGCATCGGGGACACGCGAGCTCGACGACGGGGCCGATCGCTCCAGGTCGAGGATTCGCGCGTGCCCGACGTACGACTTCGTCTCGTACCGCGTGATCCGGCCAATCTTGCGAACGATCTCCGCCATCCGCTCGGCTTCGTTGAAGATCACCTCCGCTGCCGAGTAAGCCCCGCTCCCCCGCTCGAGGCGCCGCTTCAGCAGCTCCGAGTAGCCCATGACGCTGGTGAGCGGCTGGTTGAGCTCGTGGGCGGTTGCCCCGGCAAGCTCGGCCACGATCGCCTGTCGCTCCTGAGCCAGGAGCTGCTCCTGCGCGTGGGCGAGCCTCTGCTCCATCTGCACCTTCTCGCGCAGGTCGGTGAAGATCCCGACGGTGCCGATCCACTCGCCCCCCTCGTAGAGGAGCGCGGCCGACAGAGAGACGGGCACCGCCTCCCCGTGCGCGTTGGCGAGTTCCGTGCGAAGCCCTTGCACGCGGCCGCCGCCGGCCCGGATGAGGCGCATGATCTCGCGCGCGACACCCTCCGGATACCGCTTGCGCACGTCGCTCCCGAGAAGCTCCGACGTCGGGATTCCGTAGATCCGCTCGGCGGCGGGGTTGGCGAGCAGGATGCGCCCCTTCGAATCGGCGCTGACGATCGCATCGACCGACGAGTCGATGACGCGCTGGAGGAAGTCCTTCGTGCGGACGAGCTCGTGCTCGACGGCGCGCTCGGCGGTGACGTCGCGGAACGTGCACAGGATCACGCCCTCCTCGCGGAGCACCGGATTGATGTTCACGCTGAGGATGGCGCCCGCCCCGGTCTTCTTGCGAATGCGGACGTCGACGTTCTGGGGGTAGCGGCCCTGGGTGAACCCCATGCGGAGCTCGTGGGCCTGGCTCGCCTGTTCGGCGACGAAGACGTCACCCACGCGGCGGCCCTGGAGATCGGCCTCCGTGTACTCCGTGATGGCCTGGGCGCGCGGGTTCGCGAAGAGCAGCCGCCCCTCCACGTCGATGACGACGATGCCGTCGGCGGCGCTCTCGAAGAAGTCGGCGTAGCGCTGCAGGTTGCGCAGCCGCCTCTCGGCCTCGAAACGCGCGACCGTCACCTGCTGGGTCTGATCGCGCAGCGTCTGCATGACGCGCGCGTTGCGCAGCGCGATCGCCATGGCGTTCGACACGGTGCCGCACAGCGCGAGCTCGCGGTCCCCGAAGGTGAAGGCGTGCTTCGCGCGCAGGAAGAGTACGCCCATCGGGCGGCCCTCGTAGAGGATCGGGAGTATCGCGAGGGAGCTGAACGCGCTCTTGTGTCCTTCGAGGCGCACGATTTCGAGCAGCGGGTGCGTCGCCACGTCGGCGATGACGAGAGGCTGTCGGCTCGACAGAACCTGCTGGATCTCGGGGTACTTGGGGAGGCTGATCGGCAAATCGCGGAGCTGTTCGTCGTCGCTCGCCGCGACGACGTAGCCCACGTCCCCGGCTTCGCGGACGAGGACGATGCTCACGCGATCGACCTTGGCGACGTCCGCGATTCGCTGCACCACCGCGAACAGAATCCCCCGAAAGTCCAGGTTGGAGGCGAGAGCCTGCGTGAGCTCGAGCACGAGCCGGGCGTCCTGCTCCTTCTTCTCGAGGGCTTCGACGAAGCCGCGGACCCGCAGCTGGCCCCGGATGCGAGCCACGAGCTCGACCGGCTTGAACGGCTTGCGGACGAAGTCGTCGGCGCCGGCTTCGAACACCTTGGCGATCTCCTCGTCGGCCTCCAGCGCCGTGAGCACGACGACGGGGAGATCTCGCGTCGAGGGCCGCGACCGGAGGATGCGGAGGATCTGGTAGCCGTCCGGCTGGGGCATCACCAGATCGAGCAGGACGATCGACGGGCTCACCCTGTCGATCTGCTCGAGCGCCTCGGTGCCCGACCCGACGGCGACGTGCGGGAGCCCCGCGTTGGCGAGCGCCTGGATCAGGACGTGCCGACTGACAGAGTCGTCATCGACCACTAGGACGGGACCGCCCAGCACGCCTCAAAGTGTACGCGCCCGCAGCCGGAGCGGGCAACCGATGCCCCAATATTACGACGCACCTAGTCAAAACGGCGACGCGGGGGGCCGGTCATTCCTCGTCGAAGAGGTCTGCCTGGGGCGGACGCCCGCCGCCGCCCGCCGGCGGCGACTTGCCGAGCGCCTCGTACGCCTTGCGGTTGGCCACCCGCCCCCTGGGCGTGCGGCCCACGTAGCCTTGCTGGAGGAGGAACGGCTCCACGACGTCCTCGAGGGTGTCCCGCGGCTCTGCCAGGGCCGCGGCGAGCGCGTCGACGCCGACGGGGCCACCGTCGTAGTGGTCGATCACCACCGAGAGGTAGCGACGGTCCATGTCGTCCAGGCCCGCCACGTCCACCTCGAGCCTCTCGCAGGCATGACGCACCCTCGCGAGGTCGATCCGGCCGGTTCCCAGGACCTCCGCGAAGTCGCGTACGCGCCTCAGCAGGCGGTTCGCGACGCGCGGAGTGCCGCGCGATCGGCGGGCGATCTCGTGGGCGGCCTCCTGCTCGATGGCGACGCCCAGAAGCTTCGCGCTGCGAAGGACGATCTGCGCGAGGTCCTCGGGCGGGTAGAAGTCGAGCCGGACGACGTGCCCGAAGCGCGAGAGGAGCGGGGCCGTGAGCAAGCCGGTCCGAGTCGTGGCGCCGACGAGCGTGAACGGCTGGAGCGTGATGCGCACCGCGCTCGCGAACGCCCCCTCGCCGGTCATGACGTCGAAGACAGACTCGTCGAGCGCGGGGTACAGGCTCTCCTCGACCACGGGATTCAGACGGTGAATCTCGTCGACGAACAGGATGTCGTTCTTCTGGAGCTTCGTCGTGAGCAGCGCAGCGAGCGCCCCTTTGTGCTCGATCACCGGACCGCTCGTCGAAACGAGCTGCGTCCCCATCTCGTGCGCGAGGATGTGCGCGAGCGTCGTCTTGCCGAGGCCAGGAGGCCCGGACAGCAGCACGTGGTCCAGCGGCTCGCCGCGCCGCTTCGCGGCCTCGACGAACACGCGAAGGTTGTCCTTGTGCTTGGTCTGGCCGACGTAGTCGTCGAACGTCCGGGGACGAAGGGTTCGGTCGACGAGACCGTCGTCGCCGTGCTCCGACGCGTCGACCGCGCGAGCGGCGGCGTCCGGAGCCGGGGGTGGTTGACGCTTCGCCATCACAGCTTCGCGAGGTAGTCGCCGATCGCGGGCAGCGGGAGAACCTCGCTCGCGACCCCAGCCCTCACAGCCGCCCCGGGCATCCCGTTGACGATGGCTGTTTCCTTGGACTCGGCGATGACGACGCCCCCCGCCTGGCGGATCGATCTCGCCCCCTCCACCCCGTCGTCTCCCATCCCGGTCAGGATCACGCCGACGCAGCGTGCGCCCAGGGGGGCCACACTCTTGAAGAGCCTGTCGGCGCTCGGCACGTACTTGTCGCCCGCAGCGGCCGGGCCGACGAGGAGCTTGAGCTCCGCTCCCCGGATCACCAGCTCCATGCACCTCCGCCCTGGACAGACGAACCCGGTCGCCGGCGCCAGGACGTCTCCGTCACTCGCCTCGAGGGTCCGCACGGGGCCCCGCTTGTCGAGCCGCTCGGCGAAGGTCCGCGTGAACTTGTCGGGCATGTGCTGCGCTACGAGGAACGCCGCTCCGGTGGTCGCCGTGAGCTTCCCGAAGAGTTGGAGCAACGCGCTCGGCCCCCCCGTCGAGCTCGCAATGGCGACGACGATGCGCGGCGGGCGATAGGGGGTCGGCCCGGGCTGGGCGCCGTCGAAGCCGGTCGGCTCGCCCTCCGGCGAGAACGAGCCGCTGACCTGCTTGCGGATCAGCATCGATGGGACGAACGACGGACGCAGCGACCGCACCAGGAGCACCTTCTGGAGGATCTCTTCGCGCAAGTCCGGCGAGTCGGGCCCGACTCTGTCCGGCTTCGGAACGAAGTCCAGCGCGCCGAGCTCCAGGGCCTTGAACACGTTCTCGCGCTGCGAGTAGCTGCTCACGACGATGACAGGCGTGGGCGCCTTGGCCATCAGAATCCGCAGGAAGGTGAAGCCGTCCATGCGCGGCATCTCCAGGTCGAGCGTGATGACGTCGGGCCTGAGGAGGGTCACCAGCTTGAGCGCCTCCTCGCCGTCGGCCGCCTTGCCGACGACCTCGACCTCCGGATGGGCCGCGAAGACCTCCGCGATGTTCCGCCGGTTGTAGGCGGAATCATCGACGACGAGGAGCCGGATGGGCGGGACGGCAGGGGCGGCGGGAGTGGTCATGGAGATGGGTCCACGTCCGTGCGGGGCCGTACGTCGAGGGCCGGTGCCGAGATGGGCTTTCGGTACACGAGATCGTCGCGCAAGTGTAGTAGCTCGAACGCAGTCGAGACGTTCAGCAAGGACTCGGAATGGCCCAAGAGCAGGATCCCTCCGGGGCTGAGGTGCTCGTAGAGTAGCTCGATGGCGGCCTTCCTCGCGCGCGCGTCGAGGTAGATCAGCACGTTCCTGCAGAATATGGCGTCGGCGTTGCGCAGAACGCGAGAGCGGTCAGCGTCGAGGAGGTTCATCTGGCTGAACGTGCAGAGCTGGCGGATCGTGTCCGTCACGTGCCATCCCCCCTCGCGCTGCTGGAAGAAGGCCGCGCGCGCCTCGCTGGGGGTAGCCCGGAAGCTCCGCTCTCCGTAAGCACCTCGACGGGCCGCCGACACGCAGCGGTGCGAGATGTCGATGCCGTGGACGCGGACGTCCCAGCGGTCGGGGCTCGCGGCCGTGGCGCGACGGGGAAACAGGCCTGACTGGTGGAGCAGGATCGCGATCGTGTACGCCTCCTCGCCCGTGGAGCACCCGGCGCTCCAGATGACGAGCCGGCGGCGGAGGAGGGTGGCGTCCCGGAGCATCGGAAACACTTCGTTCTCCACCGCGCGGAGCTGCCGCTCCTCGCGAAAGAAGTAAGTCTCATTCGTCGTCAACAGGTCCACAGCCGCGTCCCATTCGTCGGCCGCGCTGGCGCCGAAGCGCAGGTAGTGGTGGTACTCGGCGAAGCTCGCGAGCTCGAGGACGCTCAGACGTTCGCGGAGGCGCCTCTCGAGCGTGAAGCGCGACTCTGGCCCGAAGTGGAGGCCCGTCCTGGAGGCGAACAGATCCCGCAGCAGCCGAAACTCGTCGGGTTTCAACGCGATGCCGTCGCCAGGGCGGGGCGAGCGGCGCACTACGTCCCTTCCTCGCTGCCCTCGCTGGTCTCCTCGGGCGTCCGCAGACTCAGCGCCTCGGCGATGGCGTCGCGCACCACCGGGTCCGTCTCGCGCCCGTAGCGCGCGCGAAGGATGGACTCGGCGCGAGGCGTGCGGTCGCGGCCGAGCAGCTCCGCTGCGGCGCGGCGAACATCCCACCAGCGGTGATCGAGGCAGAGGCCGACCCGCGCGAAGGTGGCCGCCGCGGCCCTCTCGCCGATGAAGGACAGGGCCAGCTTGACGACTTCTGCCTCGCCGTGGTCGAGCGCGGCAAGGAGGGCCCGCTCGCAGGTGGCGACGATGCCCGCCGAGGTCGAGGCCCGGAGCCGACCGAGCGCCTCGACCGCCGCGCAGGCGATCGCGGCGTCGGCGTGCCCGACGAGAGGTGCGGCCGCGGCGAGAGCACGCTCGGGATCGGCTTCGCTCAGAGCGCGGAGGGCGGCGGCAGCGAGAACGGGGTCGCCGGAGGACGCCGTCACGCCCACGAGTGGCTCCGTCCGCCCGAGGCGACCGAGAGCCCTCACGGCCGCGAGCTGCACTTGGTGCTCCTCGTCGGCGAGCGCGAAGACGACGGCGTCGGCAGCCGTGTCGCTCCGCGAATGCGCCAGCGCCTCGATCGCCGCACGACGTACGCGCGGGCTGTCGTGCGCGAGCGCGAGCTGCAGGACGTGCACGTCGTCCTCGCGGAGCTTCTGGACGGGACCGATCGCCCCGAGCAAGACGCACACGAGCACGAGCGGATCCCGCTCCTTGCGTGCCGCCCTCAGCAGCGTGCGCGCGGCCGTCACATGGCGCGCGGCCAGCTCGGACACGGCGTTCGTCGCCGCCGCCGCCACGCGCTCGTCGGTGTGGTTCGTGAGAGCCGCGACGCGCTTGAGGTCGCGGGCGTCACCCAGCTGCCCGAGGGCCTCGAGCGCGCTCGAGAGCACCTCGGGCGAGGCGTCCTCCAGCACGTTCCGGAGGGCTGCGCGGACCTGCGCCAGGTCGGTTCTCTCGCTCGGCGGCGAGCTACCCCCGACCATGGATGCGGCCAGCGCAAGCGCCGCGGCCCGCAGCGAAGGCTTCGAGTCCCGGGCGGCAGCCAGCAGAGGCTTGACCGCGCCCTTGCCGAAGAGGCGGAGAGCGAGGTCCGCGCGCTCGGCGACGTCGTCCTCCCCCAGCGCCTCGACGAGGACCGAGACGTCCTCGGTTGCCCCGAGCAGGCCGAGCACGAGCAGCGCGCCGCTTCGCTTGCGAGTGTCGTCCCACTCGCGAGCGGCCCGCCTGGCGCTCGCGCGCCCGGCCGCGGACGCGGCGAGAGCCTCGCTCACGCAGCCGAGGAGCGCTTCATCGGCTGGCTCCGCGGCGATCATGTCCCCCAGCGCCACGAGCGCCTCTCGCGCAACGGTCGCCGACTCGTCGGCGGCAGCCCTCGCCAGCGCACGCACCGCGTCGATCTCCCGCGAGCCGGAGGCCGCGGCGATCGAGTATCGCCGGAGCAGCGGATCGGTCGCGTGCGGCTCGAAGACCTTCCACGGCAGGCGGGCCTCCAGGCGAGAGAGCGACTCGAGCGCGGCGATCTTGACGAACGTATCGTTGGTGGCGAGCGCTGCCACCAGCGCCTCCGTCGCCCGGACACGCGCCGGGGCGCCGGCGATGGCCGCGTTGCCCAGCGCCTCGGCCGCCGCGACGCGCACGTTCGCGTCTTCGTCGTCGAGCGACCGCACCACGGCGTCGATCGCGCGAGGGTCCGACGCGCCGCCGAGGACCTCCACCGCAAGCTTGCGCGCGTCTGCGTCGAACCGCACGAGCGCCCCGATCACCGTGGCTACCGCGTCGGACCCGATCTCGATCAGCGCGTCCACCGCCGCGTTGCGCAGACCGATGTTGACCGTGTCCTCCAGCGCGGCGACCAGCGCAGCGACGACCTCCTCGCGCGGCTGGAGAGCCGGCGCCACGCCCGTGGCCTCCTTGCGCACGCGCCAGTCGTCGTCCCCCAGGGCGCGCAGGAGCAGGTCGGGCGCCTCACGCCCGCTCATGGCGGCGATCCTTCCCACGGCGACGCGCCGTGCCTCGGGCTCGGCTTCATCCAGCAACCGGCCTACGGCGGAGGCTTCCTCGTTCACGTCGGCGTTCCCGGTGGCAAGCTGGTCACGCGGGTACCCTGCCCGATGTGGCCGACGGCGGCGAGCGGTTCGACGATGTCCCGCAGCCTCGCGGTATCCAGGACGAACACCAGCTCGCCGTTGTGCGTGGCCACGCCGCCGATCCCGCGGAGGTCGTCGCCGCGGGCGAGCGACGGCGGTGGGCGAAGGTCCACCCCGCCGGTGCCGAAGACCTCGGTGGCCGCGTCGACGACCACCGCCATGAGCCTGCCTGCGGCGTCCACGACGATCCACTTCGTTCTACGCGTGGCGACGGCGGTCGGCAGCCCGAATCGTGCCCGCAGATCGAGCACCGGGATCACCTCGCCGCGGTAGTCGGCTACCCCGACGACACCGTGGGGGGGGTCGGGGAGGGCGACCATCTGGCCCGGGTTCGCGATCTCCTTCACGCGCGCGATGGGGACCGCGTAGTTGACGTCGTCGACGACGAAGCCTACGAGGTTCTTCGACGGATCGTGGCGCAGGCGGTGCTCCATTCCCTGCCTCCTCGATTCAGGGCGCCGCCAGCAGCGGCCGGAGGTCGAGCAGGATCAAGATCGGGCCGTCGACCCCCGCCGGACGCCCGATCCCCGCGATGTGCCCGGGCTCCACCCCGCCCAGGGCGTCGGGCGACTCGATCTGCTCGGGGGCCAGCCTCCACACTTCTTGCACCTCGTCGACCAGGAGCCCGATCTGCTCGCCGCTCCCGACGTCCGTGAGCAAGATGCGCGCCTTGGGGTCGAGCGCCGCCACGCTGTCGCCCGACGCTCTGGCGATGTGGAGCCGCCGCCGGAGGTCGATGACCGTCACGAGGCGGCCCCGGACGCTGACGAGACCGAGCACCGCCCAGGGAGCACGCGGGACCTCCGTGATCGGCGGCGGCTTCAGGATCTCCGCGAGATCGGCGATCTGGACCGCGTAGGACTCACCGGCGAGACGGAACGCGAGATACTCGATCCGCCTGCCGCCCTCGCCTGCGCGCCGCGCTGCGCGCCTCTCGGTACGCGTATGGACGGGCACTCCCATGCGTCACTCTCCTCCGATACGCGCGAAGCGACGGCCCGGATCGTCGACCGTCGCGAAGAAGCGATTCTCCACCGGGATGAGCACCTCCTCGGTGAGAGCCCCGACGTCGAGCACGAGCGCGACGCGCTGGTCACCGAGCTCGGTGGCTCCGGCGAAGCCGCGCACCGCGTGAAGCGACCGACCGAGCGGCTTGATCACGATGTCCTGCTGGCCGACCAGCTCGTCGACGACGAAGCCCAGACGGCGGTTCGCGATCCTTGCGATGACGACGAACGCGCGCCCCCTGGAGCTTTCCTCGCGAGTCAGATCGAAGAGGTGGCCCAGCCGACAGAGAGGGATCGACGTGCCTCGCACGCTCAGCACCTCACGCGACTCGATCGTTCGAACCTGGGCGGCGTCGAGAGCGATGGCCTCCTCGACGTTGGCGAGGGGTACCGCGAACAGTCGCCCGCGGACCTCCACGAGCAGCACGTTGATGATCGCCAGGGTGATCGGCAGAGTGATCGTCATCTTCGTGCCGATGCCGAGCTCGCTCGCAATGTCGACGACACCGCCGAGCTTCCCCATGTTGGTCTTCACGACGTCCAGCCCCATGCCCCGGCCGCTCAGGTCGGTGGCGGTCTCCGTCGTCGTGAACCCCGGCATGAAGACCAGAGCCAGGACCTCGCGCGTGGTCAGCGCCCGCGCCTCGTCGCCGGTGACGATCCCGCGCCGGATTGCCGCCGCGATGATCGCCTCGGGGTTCATTCCGGCGCCATCGTCCTCGATTTCGATGACGACATGGTTCCCCTTCTGGAAGGCATTGAGCGCGATGGTCCCGACCGCCGGCTTGCCCGCCGTCAGCCGCTCGTCGCGGCTCTCGATCCCGTGACCGATCGCGTTGCGGATCATGTGCATGAGCGGATCGCTCAGCTCCTCCACGATGAGCTTGTCGATCTCGGTCTCCGCGCCCGTCACGACGAGGTTCACCTCGCGGTCGTGCTCGCGCGAGATCTGGCGAACGACGCGGGCCAGCTTGTCGAACACCTGGCCGAGAGGCACCATCCGGACCTCGAGGATCCCCCCCTGCATCTGGGCGAGATGCCGCTCGAAGGTGCGGTTCAGGCGCTGCAGCTCGACGGCGAGCTCGCGCGGGCCCGTCGAGCGGCGGCGCGCGCGCTCGGTGAGCTTGGCGATGGCCGTCTTCACGATCGCCAGCTCGCCGACGATCGTCATGAGCCGGTCCAGCTTGCGGATGTCGACCCTGACCGTCTGCGTGACCGAACGGAGCGACATCTCCACTCCTTCGCCGCCGACCGGGGGCCTCCGCGAGAGCGAGGCTCGCAGCGGCGCCTCGGCCAGGGGCGGGGTCGTCGGCCGGATCGTCGCGGGCGAGGGCGGAAGCGAGACGGGGCCGGGCGCCTCCCGGCGACGCACGACCTCGAGCGTGACGTCCGGCCGCTCGACGGCGGTCCGGAGCACGTCGATCGAGGCGCGGCTGGCCATGAGAATCTCCAGCTCGATCGCGTCGGCGTCCGCGCCGGACCCGGTGGGCAGGTACGTGATGATTTCCCCGTGGGGCCTCGCGGCCGCCTTCAGCTCGTCGAGCGCGCTGTCGATCGTCAGCAGGGAGAAGCGAGCGCGGATCCGGTAGAGCGCGAGCCCTTGCTGCACGTTGCTCCGGAGCCGGTGCTCTTCGTATTCGGTCAAGACCCCGAAGAGCCCCGGGTCGAGGTCATAGAGCGCCGCGGGCCCGGCGACTCCGCCCGTCTTGCGCATCGCCACCTGGCCCAGCAAAAGGAGAAGCTGCTCGACCTCCTGCGCCGGCTCCTCGAGCTGTCCTTTCTCCGCAGCGAGGATGCGGCCATACGCGGAGACGGCTCGAAAGAGGAGGTCGAGGACGGGAGTGCCGAGCTCCACCCGACCGAGGCGGAGGTCGTCGAGGACGTCCTCGAGCTGGTGCGAGAGGCCCGCCATCCGCGTCACCCCGAAGAGGCCGGAGAGCCCCTTGAGCGTGTGCACGGCGCGGAACAGGTCGTTGACGAGCTCCGGATCGAGCTGGCCTTTCTTCACCGTCTCGTCGAGCTTGAGCAGATCGCGCCCGAGGCCATCGACGAGCTCCTGCGCTTCGCTGAGGAACTCGTCTCGCGCCTTGTCACCAGGGTCAATGCGACCGCCGCCGCCCTCGACCATGGCGCTATGCCCCGCTGGACGGCGGTTCGCTGGGGTGAGCGGCGTGCCGGCGCGCCGCATCGAGCAGGCGCGCGCAAGCGTCCGCGAGCTGGACAGACGTGAACGGCTTGGCGAGGTAGACGTCCGCTCCGAGCGCCAGGCCGCGGGCGACGTCCTCGGGAGCCCCCAGGCTCGAGATGATGAGCAGCGGCGTCTTCGCGTGATGCGCCGACTTGCGGATGAAGTGGACCAGCTCGAGCCCGTTGATGTCGGACATGTTGATGTCCGTGATGATGAGGTCGTAGGGGCCGCGCGGCAGCATCCGCATGGCGTCGAAGCCGGAGGTCGCCTCGAGCACCTCGCAGCCCCCGTTCTTCGCCGCGAACTCCGGAGACTCGAGCACCGCCCGGACGAACGCCCGGGCCGAGACGGAGTCCTCCACGACCAAGACGCTGCGCATGCCGGCCAGGGAAGCGTACTACGACGGGCAGAGCAGTGCCGAACTCACTGTATCGGTGTACCGTTGCGGAGGTCTGCCATGGACCACCCGCCCTCGGCCGCCGCGCTCGTCATCGGCGACGAGATTCTCTCCGGCAAGGTCGAGGAAGCGAACCTCGCCGTGCTCGCGCGCACTCTGCGCGGTCTGGGCGTGGAGCTCCGGCGCGTCGTCGTCGTGAAAGACAACGCCGAGACGATCGCGCGGGAGGTCCGCGACCTCTCCCGGACGCACGACTGGCTGTTCACCAGCGGCGGCGTCGGTCCGACGCACGACGACGTGACGGTCGAGGCGGTTGCCCAGGCGTTCGGCGTGCGGGTCGTGTCTTCTCCCGAGATGGAAGCCATGCTTCGCGCTCACTACCGGGAGCGATGCACCGAGGGCCATCTGAGGATGGCGCTCATCCCCGAGGGGGCCGCGCTCGAAGTGACGGACGAGATCACGTGGCCCACCATCCGGTTCGAGAACACGTGGCTCCTGCCCGGCATCCCGGAGGTGTTCCGGATGAAGCTCCCGGTCGTCGTCGCCCGGCTGCGGGGCGGACGCGCGTTCGTGTCCCGTGCGGTCTATGTGAAGATGGACGAAGGGGTGCTCAAGCCGCTGCTCGATGGCGTGGTCGCCGCCCATCCCGAGGTGGCGGTCGGCTCCTATCCCAAGTGGTTCGATGCGAGCTACAAGACCAAGCTCACCTTCGACGGCCTCGACGAGGCCCGCGTGCTCGCGGCCCGCGACGCCTTCGTCGCGCTGCTCCCCGCAGGCGAGCCCCAGAAAGTCGAGTAGGGTCAGGTCTTCGGGCGGCACGTCTCGCAGATGAAGACGCGAGGCGCGTCGGGGGCGTCGCTGATGCCCAGCAGGGCCCGCGTGCCACGGGGCAGGTCGCGCTCGCACCGCGCGCAGGCGGTGGACACCGCGAGCGTCACGTCCTGGAACGCCACGATCCCCTGGAGCGGGTCGTGCTCGATCCGCTTCTTCAGCCTCTCGCGCTCCTTCTCGAGCGTCCGGACAGCCCCTCGCAGGCGCTCCTCGACGGTCTCCGTGGCGGCGTCTGCGACCGACACGGCGTCCTCGAGGATCGTCCGCACGAGATTCGAGACGGGAACCCGGAGGTTCTCGGCGAATCGCTTCAGCTCGCGCTCGAGGACGGCAGGAACGCGAGTGTGCAATACGCGCTCCTTCTTCCCGTCCTTGCCCTCTTCTGACGTCACGGAAGCCGGTTCCTGTTCTGCATCGGTTGTATGTGTCACGACGTGATACGTACGTCCGGACGTATCACACGTCAAGGGGCCATCGTTGCATCGGGAGACGCGAGCTAGGTACACTCCCCCTCGCGCCCCTGGCCACGCGTTCCCATAAAGCGCAAGCGGATCGCCCATGTGGAAGCTGGTCATCGAAGACGACGAAGGGAAGCGGACTATCGTACCGCTGTCGCGCGACCAGTACACGATCGGCCGGAAGGAGGGGGCCGCCATCCGGCTGACGGAGCGCAACGTCTCGCGGGAGCACGCCCGCCTCTACACCAAGAACGGCGGGGCCCCCGACAAGGGCAAGTTCGTTCTCGAAGATCTGACCAGCTATAACGGCATCTTCGTCAACGGCCTGCGGGTCACGCACGCGCGGGACCTCGCGCACGGCGATCTCGTCCAGATCGGTGACTACCGCATCGTCCTGCAGGACGAGTCGCTGTCGGAGGCGACCACGGCGGACGCAGGGGAGGACCTCAAGAAGACGGTCCCCGGCGCTCCCTCCGCGATGGCCGCAGCGCTGCTGGACCGCCCGAACCGCCTGGTCATGCTGGCCGGCCCGACCCCCGGCACCGAGTATCCCCTGGGCCGCGAGAGAATCACGATCGGACGGGCCGACGACGCGAACATCTCGGTGAACCACAACTCGGTGTCCCGGCTGCACTGCGAAGTCCACGCCCTCGACGACGGACGCTTCGAGGTGGTCGACAAGGGGTCGAGCAACGGCGTCCGCGTCAACGGCGCGGACCTGCGCCGGGGCATCGTCGAAGCCGGGGACGTCATCGAGCTCGGCGACGTCAAGTTCAAGTTCGTCGGAGCGGGCCAGATATTCGTGCCCACCGAGAGCCAGCGGCTCGCGGCGATCGGGCACCGCACCGCGAGCGAGCTCCTCGGTAGCCGGGGCGGATCCAATGCGCTGCCCATAGCGGTCTTCGCCGCCGTGGTCGCCGGAGGTGCCGTGGCCGGCTGGATGTACACGCACCCGCACGCATCACGGCCGACGGCCGTGACGACGGCATCGTCGCCGGCCCAGGCGGCAGCCGACATGGCCGGCAAGGCCCCGACGGCGTCCTCGGAGGCGGTCATTCCGCAAAGGGCAGCCGATGAGGCACGAGCCTCGGACGCCGGCGCCGCGACGGCGCCGGACGCCCCGAGCCCGATCACGGTGACGGCCGGGAAGGCCGGGTGGGACGCCATCGAACCGACCCCCACGGCCCGCCCGGAAACGAGCCACAAGACCGCGGCGGTCGCCGTCGAGGCCGCGCCACGGCCGGCAGAGACGGCTGCGTTCGCTGCCAGCCCTTCCCCGCCCCCGGCCGCGCCCGCAGCCAAGACCGCCGGCACCAGCGCGGACGAGCGCGAGCGTCAGCTCGCCCTGCAGGGCACGACCGATTCGAAGATGCTCCTCAAGCAGCAGATCGAGCAACGCCTCCGCGGCGGGAAGGCCTCGGATACCGAGATCCGCCTCCTCATCAGCACCTGCAAAGACCTGGGCGACAAGACCTGCGTGCAGCAGGCGCGCGCGGCGCTCGCCCAGAAACAGGCCCCGTGAGGCCCCGGGGCGCCCGGCACGGAAACGGATGGCGACGCTGGTCACCATGACGCCGCAAGGACCTGAACCCCCGGTCGCTCCGGTCGCGACCGGACGGTTTGCCCCCCCTGCCGAACGCCGCGGGTGGTCGTGGCACCTCGGGCGGCTATTCGGCATCGAAGTGCGCGTTCACCCGACGTTCCTCGTGCTCCTGGCATGGGTAGCGCTCAGCCACCTCATGCACGGCAACGACGTAGTGACGGCCGTCGCGGGTGTGGCGTACGTCGTCGCGGTCTTCGCCATCGTCGTGCTCCACGAGCTCGGACACGCCCTGGCTGCGCGGCGCTTCGGGATCGCCACCCGCGACATCACCCTCCTGCCGATCGGCGGCGTTTCCAGGCTCGAGCGGATGCCGACCAGACCCTCGGAAGAGCTGCTCGTGGCCATCGCGGGGCCCGCGGTCAACGTCGCGCTGGCGGCCCTGCTCTGGGGAGCTCTGACCGTCCTGGGAGCCGCGAGCGACGTGACACGGTTGAACCTGATCGGCGGCCCGTTCGTGGCCAAGCTGATGTGGACGAACATCGGTCTCGCGGTCTTCAACTTGATCCCCGCGTTCCCGATGGACGGGGGACGCGTGCTCCGAGCGCTGGTCGCGCTGCGCACGGACTACGTGCGGGCGACCGACATCGCGGCGTCGGTGGGTCAGGTCGTCGCGATCGCGTTCGGCTTCGTCGGGCTCTTCTCCAATCCGATGCTCGTCCTCATCGCCCTCTTCGTCTGGGTCGGGGCGCAGCACGAGGCGAGAGCGGCCCACGTGCGGGCGTCGCTCTCGGAGATACCCGTGTCGCGAGCGATGATCTCGAGCGTCGTGGCCGCGTCGCCCGACGAGCCCGTGTCGAGCGTCGCCCGGCACATGCTCGCCGGCTTTCAGGACGACATCCCGGTCGTCGAGGGCGGGGTCCTCGTGGGCGTGGTGGGGCGCGGAGAAGTCCTCAAGGCCACCATCGACGGCGACCCCGGCGCCGCCGTGTCTTCGCTGATGGCTCGCGACGTGCCGTCCGTGCGGGAAACCGACTCCCTGGATGAGGCGCTGGAGAAGCTGCAGGAGAGCGGCAGGCGCAGCATCCCGGTCGTGCGCGACGGCGCGCTGGTGGGGATGCTGCCCGTCGAGAACGTCGCCTACTTGCTGCAAGTGCGGGAGCGAACGCGAGCAACCCTGGCCCATGGCGGGCTGTAAGAAGGAGCTCACGTCCGGGTGTGACGTCATGCTTGCAACGGCATGCGTCGTCGGGGCGCACGAGTTGCGCCGAAGCGCAGGTATCACGGGGCGGAGGGACGGCATCCGACGATGGTGAACCGGGCAAGAACCCTTCTTGCACTCTTCTGGCTCCAACGAGCTGGATAGCCAACGGAGAGGTTGCCATGGACATCGAGATCTCGTTCCCGGGAGGCAAGAGAGTCGACGCAGCGTTCGGTTCGCACGTCGTCCATACGGATCAGCCGGTCGCGCTGGGCGGCGCGGGGGCAGCGCCGGCCCCGTTCGACCTCTTCCTCGCGTCCCTGGCGACGTGCGCGGGCATCTATGTGCTCGGTTTCTGTCAGGCGCGAGGCATCGCCACCGAGGGGATACGGCTGGTCCAGCACGATCAGACGGACCCCGTGACTCACCGGCTCGAACGCGTGGACCTCGAGATCGTCTTGCCGGCGACGTTCCCGGAGAAGTATCGCGACTCGGTCATCCGGGCGGCCGAGGGGTGCAAGGTCAAGAAGGTGCTGGCGCGGCCACCCGAGGTCGCGGTCCGCACGACCCTCGAAGCAGGCGCGCGTGGGGGCGCAGGGGCAGCCGCGCCGAGCACGGCGTAGGTTCGAGCGCGGGTGTGGGTCGAAGGGATGGTCGAGAGGAGGCTCCACGATGTGTCAGCGCGTGCAGTGTTCGAAGTGCGGCAAGCCCACCTACGCCGGTTGCGGACGTCACGTGGAGCAAGTGCTCGGTGACGTGCCGCTCGAGGCGCGGTGCCGCTGCCGCGAGGCGTCGGCTTCCGGCGAGAAGACCCCGGCCTCCTGGCTCGATCGTCTGCTGGGGCGCTGAGCCTGACGCACTTCTTGCCGGGGGGCGCGGACATTTCGCGCCTGACGCCGGCAGGAGCACGAGCGATGGCGGTTTGCCGGGTCGCACGGGCCTTGCACTGGGGTCGTGAATGCACTCCCGACAGGCCACCCTCCTCGTCGCCCTCTTGCTCGCGACCGGCTGCAGTGAAGCCAGGAAGAGCTCTCCCGCGCCAGCGACCAGCGCGGCGGCGGCCGAGGAGACCGTGAAGGCCGAGCCGACGCACGCGCCCGCCGTACCGCCCCCGACCGGCCGCGATCGGCCGGCGAAGGTGGTCGTCGACCTCGAGGTGAAGGAGGTCGTCCGCGAGCTCGCCGACGGCGTCAAGTACACGTTCTGGACGTTCGGGGGTCAGGTGCCCGGCCGGTTCATTCGCGTCCGGCAGGGCGACACCGTCGAGCTGCACCTGCAGAACCACCCCGACAACAAGATGCCCCACAACATCGACCTGCACGCAGTCACCGGGCCGGGTGGCGGCGCGGCGAGCACCTTCACCGCGCCGGGTCACCAGACGCAGTTCACGTTCAGGGCCCTCAACTCGGGCCTCTACGTGTATCACTGCGCGACCGCGCCGGTCGGGATGCACGTGGCGAACGGGATGTACGGCCTGATCTACGTCGAGCCGACGCAGCCGCTGCCGCCCGTCGATCACGAATTCTACGTGATGCAGGGCGACTTCTACACCGTCGGCAAGTACCGCGAGAAGGGCCTGCAGCCCTTCGACATGCAGAAGGCCATCGAGGAGAACGCCACGTACGTGGTCTTCAACGGCAGCGAGGGATCGCTCATCGGCGACAACGCGCTCCGGGCGAAGGTCGGCGAGAAGATCCGCATCTTCGTCGGCAACGGCGGGCCGAACCTGATCTCGAGCTTCCACCTCATCGGCGAGATCTTCGACCGCGTCTACGGCGAGGCGGGGACCAGCTTCAGCGAGAACGTCCAGACGACCGTGGTTCCGCCCGGCGGCGCGGCGATCGTCGAGCTGACCGTGCAGGTGCCCGGCACCTACATCCTGGTGGACCACGCCCTCTTCCGCGCCTTCAACAAGGGCGCCCTCGGGATGCTCAAGGTGGACGGGCCGGAGCAGAAGGAGATCTACTCCGGGCGCGAGATCGACTCGGTCTACCTGGGCGACAAGGCGACGGCCACGGGCGCCATGCAGACGGCGGCGGAGAACGCCGCGAAGGGCGCCCTCACGAGAGAGGACCAGATCGCGGCTGGCCGGCAGCTCTTCCTCGGGACGTGCTCGCCCTGTCACCAGCTGGAGGGGCAGGGAGTGCTGGGCGCGTTTCCCCCCCTCGCCAAGAGCGACTTCCTGATGGCCGACAAGCAGCGCTCGATCGGCATCGTCCTCAACGGCAAGACGGGGCCGATCACGGTGAACGGCAAGGAGCTCAACTCGGTGATGCCTCCGCTGAGCCAGCTGCCGGACGACGACATCGCCAACATCCTCACGTTCGTGCGAAACTCGTGGGGGAACACGGGCGCCGCGGTCACGCGAGACGAGGTGAGTGCCGTGCGAAGCTCGACGCCCCGTCCGCCCGGCGCGGCGCGCTGAGGGCACCAGGTGCGCTGGCAGATCCTCGGTGGATGGATGCTCGCCGTGACCTCGGTCGCCCTGTCGGCCCGCGGCCAGGCGCCGGCCCCGGAGGCGGCGAGCACGATGGCGCGGGTCGGCCCCGGTGCCTACCGTCCCTTGTACCCTCCGTCGGCGGCCGAGGCGGAGGTGCCCGTGAAGGCCTTCCTGCTCGACCGGTTGCCCGTCACCAACGCAGCGTTCCTCGCGTTCGCCCTCGCGCACCCGGAATGGAGGCGCGACCGGGTGCCGGGCGTCTTTGCCGACGAGGGTTACCTGTCTCACTGGGCGTCGGCGGCGGACCTCGGGGCCGACGTGGACCAGGAGCAACCCGTCGTTCGCGTGAGCTGGTTCGCCGCCAAGACCTACTGCGCCGCTCGAGGCGCGCGCCTTCCGACGGAGGCCGAGTGGGAGCTGGCGGCGTCCGCGAGCCGCACGCGCCCGGACGGACGCGGCGACCCGGCCTGGCGCGAGCAGATCCTCGCCTGGTACTCGCGGCCCAACCCCCCGCGCCTGCCGCGCGTCGGCACGACGCCCCCGAACTACTGGGGCGTGCGCGACCTGCAGGGCGTCGTCTGGGAGTGGGTGCTCGACTTCAACAGCACGATGGTGAACACGGACGCTCGGAGGGCGGGCGACAGGGACCGCCTCACCTTCTGCGGCGGCGGCGCGATCAACGCGACCGACAAGGAGGACTACCCCAGCTTCATGCGGGTCGCCTTCCGCAGCTCGCTGCGCGCTGACTACACCACCAACAACCTCGGTTTCCGCTGCGCGGCCGACGACGTCCGGGGCGATCGATGACGCGCTCGGCTCTCGTCCCCCTGCTCATGGCCGCCTGCCTGCTGGCGTGCCGCGACCGGAAGCCCGAGGCTGTCCCGTCGCCGCCCCCTGCGGCGTCCGCATCGTCCGCGCCACGCGAAGACGGCTCGCCCACTCCCCGCGGTGACCGGTCGATCTACGCGCTGTCGATGGCGCTCACCGATCAGAACGGGAAGAAGATCGGCCTCGACGCCTACCGGGGCGATCCGGTGTTCGTCGGCATGTTCTACGGGACCTGTCCGAGCGCGTGCCCACTCCTGATCTCGACCATCAAGCGCCTCATGTCCGGGCTCGACGGCGGCGCCAGGACCAGGGTGCACGTGCTGCTCGTCAGCTTCGATCCGGCCCGGGACACGCCGGACGCTCTCAAGGGCATCGCCGCGCGTCGCGGGCTCGACGCCAGCTGGACGCTCGCGAGCGCGCCGGAGGACGAGGCTCGCGAGCTCGCGGCGCTGCTCGGCATCCGGTACCGGCGCTTGCCGGACGGCAACTTCAGCCACACCTCGAGCCTCGTGCTCCTGGACCCGTCCGGCGTCATCGACGCCCGCATCGACGACCTCGGCGAGCCGGTCGAGCCCCTCGCCGCGCGCGCCGAGGCGCTCGCCAAAGAGGGCGCGCAAGGGCTCAGCTCGCCCCGCGACCGGTGATGACGACGGGCACCGTCCTCGCTATCAGGGCGAGGTCGGCCGCCAGGTTCCAGTGATCGACGTAGCCGAGATCCAGCATCATCCACTCTTCGAACGGGATCTGATTGCGCCCGCTCACCTGCCACACGCACGTGAGGCCCGGCCGCACCGACAGACGGCGGACCTGCCAGGCCGCGTAGCGTGCGACCTCGCTGGGCAAGGGCGGCCGGGGACCGACGATCGACATGTCGCCCAGGAGGACATTGAACAGCTGGGGCAGCTCGTCGATGCTGTACTTACGGATGAAGCGGCCCAGGGGAGTGATCCGCGGATCGCTGCGGATCTTGAACACGGGGCCGGACTGCTCGTTCTGGGCGATGAGCCGCGCGCGCAGGCCCTCGGCATCCGCGACCATGGAGCGGAACTTGAGCATGGCGAAACGGTGCCCGCGCAGCCCGACGCGCTCCTGCCGGAACAGCACGGGCCCCGGTGAGGTCGCCTTCACGGCGAAGGCGACGCCGGCGAGGAGCGGCGAGAGCAGCACCAGCGCCACACCCGACGCCACGATGTCGAGCAGCCTCTTGAAGGCGCTCTGCACCGGTTTGACCGGCACGCTGCAGTAGTGGATGTAGCCGTCCGCGAACGCCTCTTCGTGGACGGGCCGGGCCCGCGCGAGCCGGAAGCCGCACGAGGGTAGCGCGAAGGGCAGACCGAGGCACTCGCACGTGCGGATCGCGGCCTGGACGCTCGGTCGGTGCGCGACCTCGACCGACGCCAGGTACACCTCGTCGACGGGCCTGTCGCGGAGGATCGATTCGAGCGCGTCTACCGTCCCCAGGACCGGGGCGTGGAGGCGCCGGTTCGGGCCCTCGTCCGGGAAGCGCAGGTGGCCGATCACCCTCGGGGGACCGCTGCCCTGGAGCATTTCGTTGCCGGTGATGCGCCCGAGGGCCCCTGTCCCCACGATGAGCACGTCGCGCGCGACGGGGAGCCGCTGGAGGCGCGGCGCGGCGCAGGCCAGCGTGACCATGGCCACGACCGAAGCGACCGCCGCCCACGCGGCAGGGCCGCCGTGGACGAGGACGATGACCGACGCGACCATGGCCGCGGCGACGTCCGCCACCCGCGAAGCAGGTGGCCCCACCGCGACCCACATCGCTCCTGGCTCGAGTCGAGCGTCCATGACGATCGTCACCGCGATGCAGCCCCCGTGCCGCGCAAGGTGCCACCGAAAGCCCTGCATTGACCGCGACTTGCGCGCCCGAACGCGACGGCCATACGCAAACGACGCGTGGCTCGTGCAAGGGGTGCGTCGTACCCCCTTACCCCTTCAGGGCACCGGTCACGGCACCGGGTCGGACGACACGCCGTGCTGCGTCGCGTTCGCGCAGCCCAGCTCGACGCCCGTCGGCCCGTCGGACGTCTTGACGATCTTGAACTCCACGCGGCGGTTCTGGTCCCACGCGGCGTCGTTGTGGCCCTCGTCGAGCGGGCAGTACTCGCCATAGCCCTTGCTGCGCAGCCGGGACTGCTCGAGACCGCGGGCGACGAGCGCGCGGACGACCGAGTTCACCCGGTCCTGCGTGAGCTTGAGGTTGTACTGATCGCTCCCGCGCTCGTCGGCGTGACCCGCGACCTCGAGCAGCGCGAACTCCGGGTGGTGCACGAGCGTCGTGCCGACCGCGTCCAGGATCTTGTCCGACGCGGGGAGGATCTCGGCGGAGTTATAGGCAAACTGGATCTTCTCCAGAATGATGATGTTGTTGTCCTGGATGACCACGCTCCCCTTGTCGGGGCAGCCGTCCTCGTCCTCGAAGCCGTTGTAGGTCTCCGGCTCGTTCGGGCACTTGTCCTTCACGTCCGGAATGCCGTCGTGATCGTTGTCGGGATCGGGGCAGCCGTCCTCGTCCTCGAACCCGTCCTTGTCCTCGGGGTCGTTCGGGCACTTGTCGACCTTGTCCGGAATGCCGTCGTTGTCGTTGTCCGGATCGGGGCAGCCGTCGTCGTCCTGGAAGCCGTCTCGATCTTCGGGCTCGTCGGGGCACTTGTCCTTCGAGTCGGGAATGCCGTCGCCGTCTCGATCGCCGTCCTTCGACTCGGGGCAACCGTCGGTGTCCTGGAAGCCCTCGCGATCCTCCGGGACGTTCGGGCAGCGGTCGTCGACGTCCGGGATCCCGTCGTTGTCGTTGTCCGGATCGGGGCAGC
>PLYU01000172.1 GCA_003153495.1 Myxococcales bacterium | reverse complement strand
GATGGCGGCGAGCGCGATGCGCGCGCCGGAGCTGCAGGAGATCACCGGGGCGCTGCGCAGGCGGCTCGGGCGGGGGCGACGGGAGGCCAGATGAAGGCGGGAAGCGAGACGCGCGTGGTGGATGCGCAGTTCATTGCGGGCGCGGTGGACGACGCGTCGCTGCCGCCGCCGACGACGGTGGAGATCGCGTTCGCGGGGCGATCCAACGTGGGCAAGTCGAGCCTGCTGAACGTGACGATGCAGCGCAACGGTCTGGCGCGGACGAGCAAGACGCCGGGCTGCACGCGGCAGATCAACGTGTACGAGGTGCGGTGCCAGGACGGGCTCGTGGTGCGCTTCATCGACCTGCCGGGCTACGGCTGGGCGCAGCGGTCGAAGGCGGAGAAGGTGAAGTGGCAGCAGATGATCGAGAGCTACCTGAAGAAGCGCGCGAGCCTGCGCGCCGTGGTGGTCATCGTCGACGTGCGGCGCGGGGTGGAGGACGAGGAGCGGCAGCTGGTGGACTTCCTGCACCAGCCGCGCGAGGTCAGCTCGGCCAAGCCGGTGAGCGTGATCCTGGTCGCCACCAAGGTCGACAAGCTCGCCGGGGCGGCGCGCAAGCCCGCGCTCGAGGCGGTGAAGAAGGGCGCGGGGGTGAAGCCGGTGGGGTTCAGCGGGGAGACCGGGGAGGGGGGCGAGGAGCTGTGGGAGAGGATTCGCGCGGCGGTGCTGTGAGGGCCGGTTGCAAAAGCCGCTCGACCTGATGTACTGAGAGCCTCCCGCAGCAAGCCGGGCGCATAACTCAGCGGTAGAGTGCGTCCTTCACACGGACGAAGTCACAGGTTCAAATCCTGTTGCGCCCACCGGTTTACGCGCATTGTTGGCCTCATCTTGGGCGATTCTCGGGCGATTCGCAGAGGCATGCCGGAAGGGCCGGGAAGGGGTCGCCGAAGCCGTGGCCGAGCGATTCTGCCAGGCGCACGTAGCGCTCGGTGGTCTGGAGCGTCTTGTGCCCCGCCCGCTCCTTGGCACCACCGGTGCGGCGTCGTCAGCCCGTACGCATCGCCCGCTTGCTTGCTCCGACGCCTTCCGGGGGCCGCGCGGAAGCGACCTGGCCCACGTCCGGCCTCCCCGGGCTATCATCGACGAAATGGGGGTATGGCCGACGCATCGCGCTCCACCCCGGCGCCCGCTGCTCGCCATCGCCGATGCCGTGCACGTGGCGTTTGCATCGGCGCTGGCCATCGCGCTCGTCTGGCGCATGGCCATGCGGGCGACGAGCGGTCAGCTCGTGCCGGTGGTGCTCGGGATGCTGCTCGGGTTCCTGGCGGCGGACGTCGCTTCCGGGTTGCTTCACTGGTGGTGCGACACGTACCTGGCCCCGACCACGCCGCTGCTTGGCCCGATGATCATCGCACCGTTCCGCGAGCACCACGAGGATCCGGCCGCGCTCGGTCGCCACCACTGGCTTGAGCGTAACGGCAACAACTGCCTTGCGGCGCTGCCGCTCCTCTTGCTGGCGTTCTGCACGCTCCGGCCATGGCAGTCTGCGTGTGCGTGGCATGGTGTCGCAAGCGGCTGCCTGACCGCCGCGTCGATCACCCTCGGCCTCACGAACCAGATTCACGCGTGGGCGCACGCCGAGAACGCGCCTCGCCTCGTGCGCTGGCTCCAGCGAACCGGCGTGCTGATCGCACCGGAACGGCACGCGCTCCACCACATGGGCTCGAGAGAGCGCGCGTACGCGGTCGTTTCGGGTTGGTCCAATCGGTGGCTCGACCGAGCCACTCCACGGGTGGAGAGCGCCCTGGCCCACCTGGGCATGCGGCCTTCCGAGCGGGGATCGGCCCCATGAGCCGCGACGAGGCGCGCACGTTGGGCTCGGGATGGATCAGCGGGACCGCGTCGGTCGTGCTGGGCGCGATGGGGTTCGGCGCCGTCCTCTGCCTGCTCTTTCCCGCGCAGCTCACGACGCCGGGGCTTCGGGCTGTCTATCCGATGCGCCTCGTGCGCGGGCTAATCGAAGCCGTGATCGTAACCGGCTTCGTGCTCGGCCTCGTGAGCGTCGTGCTGCGCAAGAGTAAGCTTCTCGGGCTCGGGGGCTTGTCGCTGGCGATCGTCTCGGTGCTGCTCGGCGGCTGGACAGTCCCGGTCGAAGGGCCGGTCGCTCGGTCCAACTACCTGGGCCTCGATTGGTTTCTGCTGGACCTGCTCTTGATGTCAGTGATGTTCGTCCCCCTCGAGCGACTGTTCGCGCGCGTTTCGCAACCGATCGTGCGCAACGAGTTTGGGACCGATCTCGTCTATTTCTTCGTCGGGCACGTACTGATCCAGGTCTTCGTGTTCTTCACGGTGGCTCCGGCGACCACCTTCTTCTTCTGGGCGCGCCATCCCTCCTTCCAGACGGCCATCGCCTCGCAGCCGCTGCTCGTGCAGTTCGTCGAGATCGTGCTCGTATCCGACCTGTTCTTCTACTGGACGCACCGCCTCTTTCACCGCGTGCCTTTCCTGTGGCGCGCGCACGCCGTGCACCATTCGCCGCGTCAGATGGACTGGCTCGCCGGTTCGCGCCTGCACATCCTCGAGATCATCCTCGTTCGGGCGGTGATGTTCGTGCCCCTCTTCGTGTGCGGCTTCGCCCCGACGGCCGTCCAGGTCTACGTCGTGTTCGTCGCGCTGCACGCGGTCCTGCTTCACGCCAACGTCCGCTTCACCTTCGGCTGGATCGAGCAGCTCATCGCGATGCCTCGCTACCACCAGTTTCACCACGCATCCGACGGGGAGTCGCTCGACAAGAACTTCGCCGTCCACTTGCCCTGGCTCGATCGGCTATTTGGAACGCAGTACCTCCCGCGCGACGGCTGGCCGGCGCACATGGGCGTCGCGGGCGAGCACGTGCCCGCAACGTACTGGGCGCAGCTCGTGTATCCGTTTCGGCGCCGGGAAAGGCAGGGTCGCTCGGGACCGTTCAGGGAGAAATGACCGCCAGGACCGCTTCCGTACGGCGCGGGCCCCTCGCGTCCGCGCCGCGCGCGTCCCCGCGCGGCTCGATCGGGCCGGACCTCGCCGTCAGCGCGATGCGCTTCCTCACGAGGTCGACCTCGACGACGCGTACCTTGATCTTGTCGCCGACCCTGGCCACCTCGTGCGGGTCCTTCACGAAGCGGTCGGCGAGCTGCGAGACGTGGACCAGGCCGTCCTGGTGCACGCCGACGTCGACGAACGCGCCGAACGCCGTCACGTTGGTCACGACGCCCTCGAGCGCCATCCCGGGCGACAGGTCCTCGAGCTTCCGGATGTCGTCGCGGAAGGCGGGCGCCTCGAACGCCTCGCGAGGGTCGCGCCCGGGCTTCAGGAGCTCGCGCTGGATGTCCTCGAGCGTAGGCAGGCCCACCTCGGCCGACACGTACTTCGGCCACGGGATCCGCGACACCACGTCGGCCTTGCCGATGAGCGCGCCCACCTCGAGGCTGGCCTCGGCCGCGATCCTCGCCACCAGCGCGTAGCGCTCGCGCAGGGCGCCTCGTGCACCGATTGCACGGCGAGCGGGCTGACGTGCCAGAGCCACCAGTGCGGCGCGGACACCAGGGGCGGCGCCGGCGACGGCGGTTGACCGCGGTCCGCGGGTCCGGCCTCCCGCTGCTTCCTGCTGTTCCCGGCTGGTGGTGTCGCCGTAACTTTCGCGCTCCTTCCGCGCCGCGGCACTATCGCGCTAGGCTTGGCAGTTCGCGGGCTTGCGAGGAGGTTTCATGACGGCGCGCACGGCGGTCTCCCGTAAGGCTCTCCTGTCCCGGGGCCTGTTGGCTAGCGGCCTCGCGGCGCTGTCCTTCTTCGCTGCGTGCGGCGGTGGCGCCACGGACTCGTCCCCCGACACCGACGCCGGGCAGTCTCAGGCGGACGCCACCGGCGCGAGCTCGGGCAGCGAAGCGGGCAGCGGCTCGGGCAACAGCTCCGGCGGGGATGGCGCGTCGTTCGGCAGCGGCTCCGGGTCCGGCAGCGGCTCCGTGGGAGACGGCGGCGTGCGGGAGTCCGGCTCGTCGTCCGGCGGGCAGAAGGTGCCGACCAACGTCGTCTACAACGACGCCGGCGTCGTGATGTGCGGCACGCCGTGCCCGCTGACGGCGAACATCTGCTGCATCAGCCCGTTCGGTCAGGGAACGTGCTTGGCGACGAGCAAGACCTGTCCCGCGCAGCAGGCCGTGTTCAAGTGCGTGCAGCAGGCCGACTGCCCGACCGGTCAGGTCTGCTGTGGGGTCGCCAACCAGACGGCGCAGACGGCGGGCGCGCAGTGCCAGGACGTGTCGACCACCGGCAACAAGTGCACGCCCGTGGCCACCGGCGCCTCGCCCACCCAGGGCTCGGCGCAGCTTTGCCAGACCAACGCCGAGTGCAAGACCGGTACGTGCATCTGGCAGGACTGCGCCGTCGGCACGCTCAAGCCGAGCCTGACGATGTGCGGCCTGCAGAGCGGCGCGCCGTTCAACTGCAAGGCGCACTGAGCGCTTTCCCCACGGGCCCAACGATCAGCTAGGCTTAGGTATCTGGGGCTCACTCACCCTGAGCGGCCCCGCAGGAACCGATGGGTGATGGGGTATCGTTGAGCCAAGACGAGGGGGCAGACCGAGCGCAGTCCAGGGTCGGCGAGGTCCTCAAGGGGAAGTACCGCCTCGATAAGGTCCTGGGCATCGGCGGGATGGCCGCGGTGTACGCGGCGACGCACCTGAGGAACGCCAATCGCGTCGCGGTGAAGGTCCTGCACGCGGAGCTCGCGCGGGAGCCCACCGTCCGCGAGCGCTTCCTGCGCGAGGGGTACGCGGCCAACAGCGTCGGGCACCCCGGCACCGTCCGCATCCTGGACGACGACACCGCGGAGGACGGCACGGTCTTCTTCGTCATGGACCTACTGGACGGCGAGACCCTCGACGCCCGGTGGGAGCGCAAGGGCCGACGGCTCCCCGACCCAGAGGTGGCGCAGCTGATCTATCAGGTGCTGGACGTGCTCGCCGCCGCCCACGCCAAGGGGATCATCCACCGCGACATCAAGCCGGAGAACCTCTTCTACACGCGCGACGGCGTCGTGAAGGTCCTCGACTTCGGCATTGCGCGGCTGCTCGAGGGCTCGGTCAAGGCCACGCGCACGGGCGGCCTGCTCGGCACGCCGGCGTTCATGTCGCCCGAGCAGGTGCTCGGCAAGTCGAAGGACATCGACGCCCAGTCGGACCTCTGGTCGGTCGGCGCGACCGCGTTCACGCTGGTGTCCGGCCGCTTCGTCCACGACGCCGAGACGGCCCAGGAGCTCATGGTCTTCACCGGCTCGAGGCCCGCGCGATCGCTCGGTACCGTGGTCTCCGGCCTGCCGCCGGCCTTCGTGCGGGTCATCGACCGCGCGCTCGCGTTCAACAAGGCCGAGCGCTGGGCCGACGCGCGGGCGATGCAGAAGGGGCTCCAGGAGGCCTACCGGACCGCGGCGAGCGAACAGGGGCCGCAGGCGGACACCGGCGACGGAGAGGCCCGGGACCTGACGAAGGTCGTGGCCCCCGGCGCCTCGCTGGACGTCGAGGCGCTTCTGTCCTCCGACGTCGAGCCGGCCGAGCCGTCGCACCAGGGCGCGGCGCCGCCGGCGGGGCCCCAGGATCCTCCCATCCGGATGTCCACGATTGCCGGCGTGAGCGCCCCGACGTCGGACAGCATCGCGCGGTCGACGGCGACCGCCGTGCCGGCGAAGGGCCGGCAGAGGGCCGTTCTGCTGGCGGTATTGGCTCTCGTCGCGGCGGCTGCCTGCGCCGGTGTCATCGCGGTGATCGCGCGGAGCAGCCGTCCTTCGCCACTGGCCACGGCCGCATCGGTCACGTCCCCGTCTCCGTCCGCCCTCGCCAGCGCCGAGGCCGTCGTCCTCGCTCCGCCGGCCACGGCGTCCGCGTCGACCGCCGAGCTCCCGTCGGTCAAGGTGGAGACCTTGCCGTCGACGCCGGTGCCTCAGGAGCTCGCCGCGAGGGCCGCGCCCGCGAGGCCTGTCGCAGCTGCGCCCACCCACGTGCGAGCGCCGGCCTCGCCCCCGGCGGCGGCGCCGGTCCCGCCGGCGAAGGCGAGCTGTTCCCCGCCGTTCACGATCGATCCGGAGACGGGCAAGAAGAAGTGGAAGGTCGAATGCCTGTGAGCGCTCGCTCGGTCGCAGTGTCCTTGCTCGTGGGCGCGTCCCTCGTCGGTCCGTCCGCCGCCGCCGACCAGCCGACCAAGCAAGAGTGCGTGCTGGCCAACGAGAACGCGCAGGACCTGCAGCACGCGGGCAAGCTGCGCGACGCCCGGGCGCGCCTGGCGGTGTGCGTGGCCGATACGTGCCCCGGGGCGGTGCGCGAGGACTGCGCGCAGCGGCTCGCCGAGGTCGACAAGGCGATGCCGACCGTCGTGTTCGACGCGAAGGACGCGGCGGGCAACGATGTGAGCGCGGTGCGCGTGACGATGGACGGGCAGGCGCTCGCCGAGAGGCTCGTGGGCACGCCGATCCCGATCGACCCGGGCGAGCATCACTTCGTGTTCGACGCGGAGGGGATGCGGACGGCCGAGAAGACGCTCGTCCTTCACGAGGGGGACAGAGACCGGCGCGAGCTCATCGTGATGCAGATCTCCGCGCCCGTCGCCGGGAGCGCGGCGCCGACGCAGCCGGCCGGGCCGGCCGCCGCCGACGACGGGAGCACCCGCCGGATGGTCGGGCTGGCTCTCGGTGGGGCGGGCGTCGTAGGCGCGCTCGTGGCCGGGATCGAGGGGATCGCTTCCAACAACACGTATACCAACGCGTTGAGGGACAATTGCGGCTCGACCGCGCCCGAGCACTTCACGCAGCGTACGGCCTGCAACCAGACGGGCGTGGACGCGGTCGGGAACGCGCACACCCAGGCGACCATCTCGACGATCGCCTTCATCGGCGGCGCGGCGTTCCTCGGCGCGGGCGCCGTCATCTACTTCACGGCTCCGAAGGGCGACCGCGTCTCCGTCGTGCCAAGCGTGGGGCCGGGCACCGCCGCGCTCAACGTGAGGGGGACCTGGTGATGATGAAAGCGCGGCGCGCGGTCTGGATCGCTGCGGTGGTGCCGCTGGCGCTGCTCGCGGGGTGCGCGAACCTCTGGGGCTTCAGCGACGTGACGCTCGGCGGCGACTCGGGGGGGGACGACGCGACGACCGCGGCCGAAGCGCCCCCGGAGGCGTCGACCCAGGCGGACGCGGACGCGGGGGACGTCGCCGACACGCTCGCGCCGGGCGAGGCTGGCTACGACGGCGGGTCCGGCGGCGAGGCGGGCGAGGACGCCTCTGCCGACGCGGCCCCCGACGCCGGCGCGGATTCGGGCGCCGCGTGCGGCCGGACCGACACGATCCTCAACTGCGGCGCGTGCGGCCTGGCGTGCGACAACTCGAAGAGCCTCGGCGCGGCATGCAGCGGCACGAGCTGCAGCTACACGAGCTGCGCGGCGGGTCGCGCGGACTGCGACAACACGCCGCCGAACACCAACGGCTGCGAGTCGGCGCTGACGTCGACGTCGAGCTGCGGCGGCTGCGGGAACGTCTGCGACACGACCCACAGCACGGGCGCCTCGTGCGACGGGACGACGTGCGCATACACAGGCTGCGCGGCGGGCTGGGCCGACTGCGACACCAAGGCGCCCGACACCAACGGGTGCGAGACCCAGGTGACCGGCGCGACGGGCTGCGGCGCGTGCGGCCAGTCGTGCGACGTGACCCACAGCGTGGGCGCTACCTGCGGCGGGACGAGCTGCTCCTACTCGGGGTGCGCCGCGGGCTACGCCGACTGCAACAAGACGCCGCCGGACACCGACGGGTGCGAGACCCCGGTGACCACGACGGCCAACTGCGGCGCCTGCGGGAGCGCTTGCGACAGCGTTCACAGCAGCGGCGCGGCCTGCAGCGGCGCGACCTGCAAGTACACCGGCTGCGCCCTCGGCTACGCGGACTGCAAGGCGGTCGCGCCGGACACCGACGGGTGCGAGACGTCGCTGTCGTCTCCGACGAGCTGCGGCGGCTGCGCGAACGTCTGCGACACGAGCCACAGCACCGGGACGGGCTGCGACGGGAGCAGCTGCACGTACACGGGCTGCGCGCCGGGCTGGGTGGACTGCGACAAGACCCCGCCGAACACCAACGGCTGCGAGACCCAGGTGAGCGGGCAGGCGTGCGGCGCGTGCGGCACCACGTGCGACACGACGCACAGCACGGGCGCGGCCTGCAGCGGGTCGACGTGCACCTACACCGGGTGCGCCTCGGGCTACGCCGACTGCAACGTGACGCCGCCCGACACCGACGGCTGCGAGAGCCTGCTGACGTCCACCACCAGCTGCGGCGCGTGCGGCAACGCGTGCGACACCTCGCGCAGCACGGGGGCGGCGTGCAGCGGGACGTCGTGCACGTACACGGGCTGCGCGTCGGGCTGGGCCAACTGCAACAAGGCGGCCCCCGACACCAACGGCTGCGAGAGCGCGCTCTCGTCGACCGCGAGCTGCGGCGGCTGCGCGAACGTCTGCGACACGATCCACAGCACCGGCGCGTCGTGTAACGGGACGACGTGCAGCTACTCGGCCTGCGCGTCGGGCTGGTCCGATTGCGACAAGACCCCGCCGAACACCGACGGGTGCGAGTGTGCGACGCCTGGCTGCTGCGGGACGGGCTGCCAGACGACGCACAGCAGCGGCATCCCCACCCCGGCGCACTACTACGACTGCAACCAGACGGGACACAGCCAGACACAGGCGGCGGCGGCATGCAGCGCGGTCGGAGGTTCCGGATGCACGGCGAGCTCCGTCCCTTGCAGCATTGTCGGGCTGCTCGGCAGCGTGCAGTCGGTGTGCGGAACAGTGAAGGGGATCTGCTACTGCTGGCAGTACGGGGGCTCGAACCCGGGCACCGTGCAATCGAGCACGGCCACCGCCTCTTGCAGCGCCGTGTGCGGGACCTCCAGCGATCCGACGTGGAACTGAGCGCTCCTACCCCCGCAGGGCGCGCGGCACGGACGCGGCCGAGGCGGCGCCGACCCACCGGACCGTCCGGGCGGGGACGACTCGCTTGGCGGCGGCCATGAGCTTGGCGTCGACGCCGACGAACACGCGCCCCTGGTTGCGGAGCACCGCGCGGATGATCGTCTTCGCCGCCGTCCGCGGGGTGGTCATGGGCTCCTCGTCAGCTCGTCGTGCCCGGGTCGTTCGAGAATGTGAATGCACATCGCCGCCTCCTCGTTGCCGAGCGCGCCGCCGCCGTTCTCGGCGAGCGCGAGTCTCGCGCCGGCGACCTGGCGCGCGCCGGCCTCGCCGCGCAGCTGCGTCACGAGCTCGTGGAGCTGCGCGAGCCCGGAGGCGCCGATGGGGTGGCCGCGCGACAGCAGGCCCCCCGACGGGTTGACCGGGAGCTTGCCCCCGAGGCGGGTCTCGCCGCGCTCCGCGTGCACGCCGCCCTGGCCCACCGGGAAGAAGCCGAGCGCCTCGGTCTGGTGCAGCTCGCCGAAGGCGGTCGCGTCGTGCAGCTCGACGCAGTCGATGTCCTCGGGCCCCAGGCCCGCCCGCTCGTAGGCGATCTTCGCGAGCCGCTCGCCGATGTCCGCCTCGTCGACGCCGCGCGCCCGCCCCGACCCCAGCACCGACGCCCTGACGCGCACCGCCCGCGCGCCGAGGCCGAACCGGCGCACGGCCTCCTCGCTCATCACGATGGCCGCGGCGGAGCCGTCGCCGATGGGCGCGCACATCGCGCGCGTGAGCGGCGGCGAGACGATGCGGTCGGCGAGCACCTCTTCCGGCGTCATCACGAACATGTACTGGGCGTTCGGGTTCATCGACGAGTTGTAGTGGCTCTTGGCCGCGATCACCGCGAGCTGCCGCTGCGTGCTGCCGTAGCGCTTCATGTGGTCGCGCGCGGCGTACGCGTAGATGTCCATGAAGGGCGAATGGTCCCCGCGGTTGCCGCCGGACTTGCCCGTACCGCCGCTCCGGCCCGCCGCCAGCAGCTTGCGCAGGTTCGGGTAGCCGAGCGTCTCGCCCAGCTGGATGCCGACGACCGCCTGGTCGCGCACCTCCTTCACGCGATCGCGCAGCGACCGCCGCTTGGCTCGCTTCGCGGCCGTCCGCTTCGCGGGGGCCGGCGCGGCAGCGGGGGCCGCCGCCGAGGCGTTCTCGAGGAAGCGCTGGGCCTCGTCGGCGGCGAGCTCGACGTCGGTCCCCGCCAGGAAGCCGGCGAACACGGCGTACTTGTTGGGCTGGTAGACCTTCTCGGCGCCGATCGCGAGCGACACGTCGAACAGGCCGCTCGCCACGTCCTTCCAGGCCCCGTGAAACGCCGTGGAGCCGCTCGCGCAGGCGTTCTCGACGTTCGTGATCGGGATCCCGTCGATGCCGAGCGGCCGGAGCGCGACCTGCCCCCGGATGCAGTGCTGGTAGCCCGCCATTCCCCAGCCGGAGTTGGAGAACCAGGCACTCTCGAGCTGCTCCTTGCCGAGCCGCGCGTCCGCCAGGACGCCGCGCACCGCCTCGGCCGTGAGGTCCTTCACGCCCTTGGCGGGGTACTTGCCGAACTTGATGGTGTGAGCGCCTACGATGAACACGTCTCGCATCGTCGACTCCGCGGTCTCTCGAGAGGTCAGGTTGCGAGGTCTTCGAGGCGGACCGTCGTCGCGGTGACGCCGCGCTTCTTGAGGTCGCTCTTGATGACTCGATGGGTGCCCGTCTTGGGCAGGTCGCTCACGATGTCGAGGTACGACGGGACGGCATACTTGGGGAGCCGCTCGCGCATGAACCGGAGCAGGTCCGCGGGGACGACCTTGCGCCCCTCGACCGGAACGACGCTGATCATGATGTCCTGCTCGCCCACCGGCGACGGGACGCCGAACGCCGCGCTCTCGAGGACGTCGGCGTGCTCGTCGACCACCTTCTCGATCTCGTAGGCCGACACGTTCTCGCCGCGCCGCCTCATCGAGTCGGTGTTGCGGCCGACGAAGTAGAGGTACCCCTCTGCGTCCGCCAGCATCAGGTCGCCCGTGTGCAGCCAGCCGTCGACGACCTTCTCGCTGCTCGCCTTCTCGTTCTTCCAGTAGGGGACTCCGGATTCCTTCCTGTCGCCGACGTGGACCCACAGCTCTCCGGCCTCGCCCGGGGCGGCGTCCTTCCCCTGGTCGTCGACCAGGCGCCATTGGACCAGCCGGGCCGGCTTGCCGAGCGACCCGACAGGGGCGTTGCCGGTGTTGAAGATGGTCACGCCCGCGCCGTCGACCGCGCCGTATCCCTCCCAGATGTCGACGCCGAAGCGCGTCTCGAAGGGGACCCACGCGTCCTTCGGGCACGCGGCGCTGACGATCCGCTTCACCTTGTGCGCGCGGTCGCTCGGGGACGGCGGCGTCTTGAGCAAGATCGGGATCATGCTGCCGACCGTGTTGAACTGCGTGGCCCCGCACTGGCCGAGCTCCTTCCAGAAGCGCGACGCGCTGAACCGCCTGCTCAGGTACATCGGGATGCCGATCCAGAGCGCCTGCATCGTCGTCAGGAGCAGGGCGTTGGCGTGAAAGAGGGGCAGGCAGGTGTAGAGCTTGTCGCTCCTGTCGTAGAGCAGGTTCGCCAGAAGTCCGATGCTCTTGACCCGCTGCTGCCCGTACAGACTGACCACGGCCTTGGGCAACCCGGTCGTGCCCGAGGTGTAGAGAAGCAGGCTCGGGGCGTCCGCGTCGGGCCGCACGCCGAGGTTGTCGCCGTCGTCGGCCGACGCGTGCTCGAGCTCCGCGAACGACCCCGTCCCCTCGGGCAGGGCGTACCCTGCAGGAGCCTCGGCGGCGTTCACCCAGACGTGCGCGATGCGCGGTACGCCCGCGCGCACGCCGGCGACCTTCGCGGCCGTCTCGTGGTCGCACAGGACGGCCTCTACCTCGGAGTGGTCGAGGATGTACGCCAGCCCCTCGCCGACGAGCGCCGTGTTGACGGGCACCGCGTAGGCGCCGAGCTTCTGGATCGCGAAGAACGCGTCGAGGAAGCGCGGGTGATTGCCCATCATGACGGCCACCCCGGCGCCCTCTCGCACGCCCGCCCGGTGCAGCTGGCGGGCGACGCGGTTCGCCCGGCGGTTCATGTCGTTGAACGTGTGACGCTCGCCCTCGTACTCGAGGAACACGTCGTACCGGTAGCGCTCCGCCGCCCACTCGTAGAGGTCGGCGAACGTCCAGTCGCGCGCGAACGCGAGGCCCTTCTTCTTCGCGACGAGCCGGAGCGTGCGCCCGAGCGTCCGCTCGGACCGCTCGACCCGGCCGATGTTCCAGGCGGCGCGCATCGCGCCGAGGAGGATCTGCTGGCGTGCGCGTCGTGCCTTCGGCCCGTTCTGCATGGCTTCCATCACACCTCGAAAGCGGGTCAATAGCTACTTCTCGAGCAAGGAAGCGCTCTTCGCCGCCGCCTACGATAGGGCGTGTCGCTCGAGGCCGTGGCCGAGCTGGACGGCGCGTACCGGGAGCATTTCTCGCTGCCGTGAGGTCACGTATAACCCCAGCCCGATGTCTGCCAATAACCCCCTCGTCAGCGATCGCAACGTCGAGTTCCTGCTGTACGAGGTGTTCGACGCCGAGGCCCTCTGCCGCCTGCCCGCGTACGAGGAGCACTCGCGCGAGACGTTCGACCTGGTGCTCCAGACGGCGCGCAAGTTCGCGCGCGAGGTCCTCTTCCCCACGTACAAGGCCATGGACGAGGCGCCCGCGCACATGGAAGGGGGTGGCATCAAGGTCCACCCGCTGATGAAGCAGCTCTTCCCGAAGCTGGTCGAGCAGGGCGGCGTAGCCATGACGCGCCCGCACGAGGTCGGGGGGCAGCAGCTGCCGCACACCGTCGCGACGCTGGTGGCGCTCTACGGGATGGCCGCCAACCTGAGCGCCGTGAGCTACATCGGCCTGACCGCCGGCGCGGCCCACCTCATCGAGACGTTCGGCAGCGAGGCGCTCAAGGCCGAGATGATGACTCGCATGTACAGCGGGGAGTGGACGGGCACCATGGCCCTGACCGAGCCGCACGCCGGAAGCAGCCTGACCGACGTGAAGACGACGGCGACCCCCACCGCGCACGGGTACCACATGCTCCGCGGCAACAAGGTCTTCATCTCCGGCGGCGATCAGGACCTGACGGCGAACATCGTGCACCTCGCGCTGGCCCGGATCGACGGGGCCCCTCCGGGGATCAAGGGCGTCAGCCTCTTCGCCGTCCCCAAGCTGCGCGTCCAGGAGGGCAAGCTCGTGGCCAACGACGTCCAGTGCGCCGGGGCGTTCCACAAGATGGGCTGGCGCGGCATCCCGAGCATCGCGCTCAACTTCGGCGAGAACGACGACTGTCGCGGCTGGCTGGTCGGCGAGCCCCACCGGGGGATCTCGCAGATGTTCCAGATGATGAACGAGGCTCGGCTGATGGTCGGCATGCAGGGCATCGCCACCGCGTCGGTCGCGTACCACGAGGCGCTCGAGTACGCGCGCACGCGCCCGCAGGGCCGCCCGCTGGGCTCGAAGAACCCGTCGAGGCCGCAGGTGCCCATCATCGAGCACGCCGACGTGCGCCGGATGCTCCTCAGGCAGAAGGCGATCGTCGAGGGGTCTCTCTCTCTCGGGGTCCAGGCGGCCCGCTACGCCGACCTCGCCGCGCACGCGGCGACTCCGGAGGAGCGACGGCGCGCGTTCTTGCTCCTCGAGATGATGACGCCGGTCGTCAAGTCGTTCGCGGCGGAGAAGGGGTTCGAGTCGAACGCCCTCGCGGTGCAGGTCCACGGGGGCTACGGCTACACGAGCGAGTACCTGCCCGAGGCGTGGCTGCGCGACCAGAAGCTGAACAGCATCCACGAGGGAACGACGTGCATGCACAGCATGGACCTTCTGGGGCGCAAGGTCGTCGCCGATCAGGGCGGCGCGCTGCGGCTCCTCGGCGACGAGATCGGCGTCACCGTCCGGCGCGCGGCAGCGGCGGGCCTGGACGCCGGGCTCGGCTCCGCGATCGAGCGGGCGATGGCGCTCGTCGGCGAGGTGACGATGGGGCTCGCGTCGCTCGGCCTGGGCGGCAGGGTCGAGGAGATGATGCGCCACAGCGTCGACTACCTCGACATGTTCTCCACGGTAGTCATCTCGTGGCAGTGGCTGCTCCAGGCCGCCGTGGCCAGGGAGAAGCTCGCGGGCGCCCCTTCCGCCCCGTCCGCCGAGCTCTACGAGGGGAAGGTCTGCACGGCAGAGTACTGGATCAAGACCGAGCTGCCGCGGGTCGACCACCTGGCGCAGCTGTGCCGGTCGGGCGAGGACTCTTACGTCCGGATGAACCCCGGCTGGTTCTGAGCCCGTGGGGCGTCAGTTCCAGGTCGTCCCGCCGCCCGACGGGCAGCCGGCGCAGGTGCCGAAGATGACGGTGATGGGGAACACCTGGCCCACGTTCGGCCCTGCGTACTCCCAGCAGTAGCCGGGGGAGAAGAACCCCGTCCCGGTGCAGGCGCAGACCACGCTCGCCGACCCCGCGTCGTTGCAGCCCACGGTCACCGCACCGCAGGTGCCCTGGCCGTAGGCCGTGCAGGCCTCCATCGCTGCTGTCTGGCGGTAGGTGTTGGGGGGGTTGCAGTCGTAGTAGCTCTGGCCGAGCCCGTTCGAGTGCGAGTGGCACGCCTTGCACGTGACGCCGCACCCGCCGCAGTTCGAGGTCGTCGTCAGCGAAGTCTCGCAGCCGTCGGTGTCCGGCGCCGTCGCGGCGTTACAGTCGCCGAGCCCCGGCTTGCACCTGTAGCTGCACGTCGTCCCGTTGCACGAGGGCGTGCCGGTGGCCGAGTCGCACGCCCGCCCGCAGGCCCCGCAGCTCGAGGTCGAGGTCAACGAGGTCTCGCACCCGTCGAGATCCGGCGCCGCCGTGCTGCAGTCGGCGTAGCCGGAGGCGCAGCCCCCGTAGGTGCACGTCGTGCCCGTGCAGCCGGCACCCGTGCTGTGCGCCGTGTCGCACGCGCTGCCGCAGGCGGTGCAGCTCGTCGGCGACGCGAGGGACGTCTCGCAGCCGTTGGTGTCGGGCGCCGCCGTGCTGCAGTCGGCCCAGCCGGAGACGCAGCCGGTGTACGTGCACGTCGTGCCGTTGCAGCCCGCGCCCGTGCTCCGGCTCGTGTCGCACGCGTTGCCGCACGCGGCGCAGCTCGAGATGGACGAGAGGGAAGTCTCGCAGCCGTCGGTGTCCGGGGCCGCGGAGGCGTTGCAGTCGGCGAGGCCGGCGTGGCAGGTGTAGCTGCACGTGCTCGCGCTGCACGAGGGCGTGCCCGTCGTCGTGTCACACGCGAACGCGCAGACGCTCGCCTCGGGGCCGGAGTCCTGCCCGGCGTCGGGCGCCGCGTCGGGTCCCGAGTCGGGCGCTGCGTCCGGGCCGGCGTCGGTACCGCCCCCGCAGCTGCCCGGGGTCTCGCAGCCGTCGGTGTCCGGCGAGGTGGTGTTGCAGTCGGCCCAGCCGGCCGCGCACCCTACGTAGGCGCACGTGGTCCCGTTGCACGTCGCGCCGAGGCTGTGCACCGTGTCGCACGCGCTCCCGCAGGCGCTGCAGTTGAGGATCGACGAGGTCGGCCCGCACGAGCCGGTGTCGGGTCCGCCTTCGTACGCTGCGGAGTCGCCCGCCTGCGCCTCGCTGGTGACGGGCGCGGCGTCCTGCGTGGCGTCGTTGTCCGCGGCGTCCGCTCGGGGCTGGCCGCTCGCGTCGACGGAGGCGTCGGTCCTCGGTGCGGTCGCGTCGGCGATCCCGCCGTCCCCGACCGTCAGGTCCTCGAATCCCCAGATGCCGGCGCATCCCGCGAGGCACACCAGGGGCGCGAGGGCCAACCATGCCGGTAGCCTCATCGTTACCACTTCCCGTGGAAGCTGAGCCCTGCCTGGGCCAACCGTGCCGGTAGCCTCATCGTTACCACTTCCCGTGGAAGCTGAGCCCTGCCTGGG
>PLYU01000330.1 GCA_003153495.1 Myxococcales bacterium | reverse complement strand
TCGCGAAGCGCGCGGCGACGCGCGCGGCGCGGCAAACGTTGGGCAAGCGGCAGAAGGCTCTGATCAAAGGCGCGCCGGCAAAGCCGGCCGCCGCGATCCCAGCTAGCTCGAAGGGCGGCTCTCAGCCAGCGCCTGCGTCCGAGGCGGCCGCGCCGGCGTCCGGGACCGTCGCGTCGCCGCCCGTGCTCGCGTCGGTCGAGCCGGTCTGCGTGCCCGACTCCGAGGTTTGCGTCGTCCCGGCGTCCGAGACGCTCGTCGAGCCCCCGTCGGTGGGCGGCGGGGCCGTGGTGCCCGGGCAGAGAGTCGTGATGCCCAGCGGCACGTCGGGAACGGTCTGCCCGTTCTGCGTCGCGCTCGCGCTCACCCCGAGGACGAAGTTCTGGAGGTTGGTGCACGCAGCGCCGCAGATCCGGATGTGCCCGTCCGTGTCGATGTTCCAGCCGTTGGCTGTGTCCTTGGTCGCCGGCTCGCAGGTGGAGTCGACGGGCACGACGACCTCGCCCGCGCCCGCGATCGCGCCCGGCGGGCCGTACTGGACCGTCGCGTTGGCCGTGCCCGTCACCCCGGCGGGCACTCCGTAGACGCACGTGCCCAGCTGGGTGAAGGCCTTGGCGAAGCTCCCGAGCACCTGCTTGGCGTTGGTCGACGTCGCGTCGAGCGTCGTCACGGCGCCCTTCGGCAGATCGTTCTGCACCTGCTGGAAGAACGCGACCGGCGGCTGCTGCACGTCGTTGTTGAGCACGACGAAGTAGGTCTGCAGAGGCGTCGGCTTGTTGTGGAAGGCGGCGAGCGCCTCGCTCTCGATGGCGGCGAGCGCGTTGCTTCCGCCGAGGGCGGGCTTGCAGTCCGGTGAGCTCGGGAAGGCGCCGCCGCCCGTGCTGTCGGGCGTTCGATTCACGAAGAACATCGCCGCCGCGACGTTGGGCACCCCCTTGCCGGTCAGGAAGCTGAGCACCTGCGCGTAGGCTCCGGTGTCCAGCCTCATGGCGGCCTGGAGGTCGAGGGGAGCCAGGTTGCCGTAGCAGTTGCCGGGCAGGTTGCCCTTGGCGCCCAGGCACGTCGGCGTCAGCGTCGTGCAGTCTGCGTTGGTCAGGCACTGCCCGCCCTGCGACTCGGTCGTCGGAGGCGCCCACCCGCCGATCTTCAGCGCGATCTGGGCCTGCGCGACGTTCGCGAGGCCGAAGGGCAGATCCGGCGCGAACGAGCTCGTCGCGCCCGTGCAGTCCGAGGCCAGGTGCGGCAGGAACTTGAGCGTCGCGTACGTGCGCTTGAAGACGGGATCCGTCAGCGACAGCCCCATCGCCGCGACGTACCCGTTCGTCCCGTACGCGCCGTACATGGCCTGCGAGTCGTCCATCGCCAGGTACATCGCGCTCGTCGTCGGCACGAGAGGCACGGCCACGTTGCACACGCTGCACTTCCCGGTGCTCGGCGAGGCGCCGCCCGGCGCGCCGCCGTCCGACGAGCTCGCGGCGCTGCTGCAGAAGCCCGCCGTCGCTCCTCCGTCCGGCAGCGTCGCCGGCGGGTTCAGCTCGGCGGCGCAGATGGGGAGCAGCTGCACCTTCGAGGGGCACGCTACCGACACCTGAACGTCGCTGATCGATCTCACCGTGACCGACGCCAGGGACGTGGGCGACACCGCGGGCGCCGCCGCCTGCTTCACGAGCTTGCAAAGGCCAGGCGCGAGCTGGAACTGCGGCGTCGAGGCGCCGGCGTCCGACCCGCCGCTCGACGTCCCCGCAAGGACCGCGAACCCCTCGACGAGGCTCGTCGCGGGCTCCTGATCGAGAATCTCCTGCTCTCCGGCGTTCGCGATGGTGCTCTGGTCGTAGTGGTCCCCGTTCAGGACCCAGTTCACGTCCTGGTAGAAGACGCGCACGTTGAGGCCGGGCGACTGCAGGACCGCGGCGGGCAGGCCGTAGATGCACTTGTCGGCGTCCAGCAGGACGGCCGGCAGGACGAGCGGGACGGTGTTGGGATCCGCTTTAGGGAAGCACTCCTTGGGGCTGAAGCAGATGCCGGTGCCGTCGATGAGGGTCGGATCGAAGTCCGCCAGCTTGGCCGAGTCGGTCGCGGTCTCGACGCACTGACCGCCCTTGCACGCCATCTCCTTGCCTGCGGCCTGCCCCTCCGCGGTGCAGTCCTTGCCGAAGCACGAGTAGCTGAGCGGCATCGGCAAGAAGAGCGTGTGCTGGCCGACGAACGTCTGGACCGACCGCCTGAGGACGATGGGTCCTCCCGCGGTGCTCACCTTCGGGTTTCCGCTGAGCGTTCCTGCACTGCAGTCCTGGACCTGGTCGCACGCCGACGTGTAGCCGCGGATCGTGATGGCCACGGGCTGGGACGCGTTCCCCCCGGAGACGACCCCCAGGGTGCTCGGCAGGTTCACCCTCCCGTTCGGCCCGACGTCGAACCCCTGGTCGTACTTGGTGTTGCCGGCCACCTCGACCGTGATGCGGATGGCGGTCAGGTCGCGCGCGACGATCTGGCTCATGACGCCGGGCACCAGCTCCGTCGGCTTGGTGGCCGAGCACCCGGAGGCCGCCACCGTGCTCAGGCTCAGGACGGCGAGCGCCCCCCAGACGAGCTTCTTCGCAGCACTGCTATGGATCATCTCCCCGCATCCCTTTCAGAAGTGCAGCCCGTGGTTTGCCGTCGTCGTCCCGAGCTGGCCCTCGAACGGCGCAGGGTTCGAGGGCTTGGTGGCGTAATACGTGGCGACGACGCCGCCCGCGACCACGACGATCGCCCCGATGCCCCACCCGATCCAGCTCGTGCCGATCTCCGCGTTGAGCGGCACGTTCACCTCCCGGGTCTGGTCGTCGGCGACGAACACCTCGGTCGAGTACGTCTGGTAGCCGGGCTTGCGCACGACGAGCTGGTGACCGCCCATGCTCGACACCGCGCCGTCCCAGGTGCCCGAGCCCATCGCGCGGCCGTCGACGGCGATCTCGGCGCCGTCCGGCGCGACGATGCGCAGGCGCCCCTCGTGGCGTTCCTGCGAGAGCGTGAGCACGAGGCTCATCGGCTGCTTGTACTGTACGTCGACCGTCTGCCCGACGGTCACGAAGCCGGGCGCGCGCGCCTCGATCGTGTGCTTGTCGGCGCTCAGCTCGCCGCGGAAGGGCGCCGGCCCCATGTCGCGCCCGTCGACGAACACGGTCGCGCTGGGCGAGCCGCCCACGGTGACGCTCACCAGCGCCGTCTTGTTCACCGGGTCTAGCCTGAAGGTGACCGGCGTTCGCGCCCCGGCGGCGACCTCCACCGGCTGCACTCCGTCGACGAAGCCCTCCTTGGAGAGCTTGAGGGTGTGCTTGCCGACGTCGATACGCACGGGCGCGATGAACGGCGTCCGGCCGACGGCGTAGTCGTCGATGTACAGCGTCGCGTCGGGCTCGTTGGCCGTGACGTCCATCGTGGTCACGAACTGCTGCACGATGGCGATCGCGTTCTTCAGCTCCTGCACCTCGTTCGGAGCGAGCTGGCCGGTGCCCTCCCGGAGCTCGAGGTCCCAGGCGTCGACCGCGCGCGCGTAGTGCGTCAGCAGCTTCTCGAGCGCGCCGACGTTGAAGAGGATGCGCGGGTTGTTGGAGAGCTCGTACGCGCGCTGAAGCTCCACGAGCGCGCCTTTGTAGTCCTTCGCCTCCGCCAGCTGCTTCGCCGAGTCCCAGGCCTTGCGGGCGTTCTCGGTGAGCTGCGACCGCA
>PLYU01000072.1 GCA_003153495.1 Myxococcales bacterium | reverse complement strand
CGCCGCACGCGCCGAGCGCAAACGCGAGCGGAACGAGAGCGGCTGCGGCGAGGGTGAAGATGGGACGGGTGGAGTGCGCTGGGGTCGTTGCCATGGGCCCTTGAAGCCTGTGGCGGGGGCCGATGGCAAGAGCAAACCAGGCGGGCTACTCACAAGCGCCGCCTGATGCCGCGCGTGATCGCCCTCGACCCCCAGCGGCCGGCGCGTTCCGCCATCGCCGAGGCGGCGCAGCTGCTCAGGGAGGGGGGGCTCGTGGCGTTCCCGACCGAGACCGTCTACGGGCTCGGCGCGCGGGCCACGAGCGCGCGCGCCGTGGGCCGGGTGTTCGAGGTCAAGGGGCGGCCCGCCAGCCACCCGCTCATCTTGCACGTGGAGGGGGAGGACCAGGCCCGCGCCCTCGCGAGCCGCTGGCCGGAGCGCGCCTCGCGCCTGGCGGCGGCGTTCTGGCCGGGGCCGCTCACGCTCGTGCTCGAGCGCGCGGCCCACGTATCGCCGCTCGTCTCGGGCGGAGGCGATTCGATCGCCGTCCGTGCGCCCGCCCACGCCGTCGCCCGTGCCCTGGTGGCTGCGCTGGGGGACGCCGTGGCCGCCCCGAGCGCGAACCGCTACCAGGGCCTGTCGCCGACCACCGCGGCGCACGTGGTCAGCCAGCTTGGCGACGCCATGGACCTCGTGCTCGACGGAGGCCCTTGCGACGCGGGCATCGAGTCGACCGTGGTCGACGTACGGGGCGAGCACCCGCTCGTCCTGCGTCCCGGGGCGCTCGGCATGGCCGCCCTTCGGGCCGTCGCGCCCGACGTCGAAACACGCGTCGACGTCGCCGGGCGCCAGGACGCGCGCCCCTCGCCCGGCATGGACCGCCGTCACTACTCCCCGCGAGCAAGGCTGCTCGTCGCGCCCACCGGCGAGGACGCCTGCCGCATGGCATACGCTCTGCTCTCCGGCGGGGGGCGGGTGGGGCTCGTCTTCCACGACGCCGCGCCGCCCCTCCCCGAGGCCCGCCTGATCGTGCGATGCCTGCCGGCCGACCCCGCGCTCTACGCCCGCAGCTTCTACGCGACCCTTCACGGCCTGGACGCCGCCGGGGTGGAGGCCATCGTCGTGCAGCAAGTGCCTCCGGGCGAGGCCTGGTGGGCGGTGGCGGACCGGCTGCGGCGCGGGGCCGCTCCGGCGTGAGCGCCGACACGGTAGCCGCCGCGTCTCTTCAGGTGTAAACGCCGTGGGTGGCGACATGAAGAAGCTCATCCACCCCCTGCACTTCCCCAGGCCGCGCGGTTACACCAACGGCGTCCTGTCGGCGCCCGGGCGCACGCTGCACGTGGCGGGGCAGGTCGCGTTCGACAAGGACGCGCGCATCGTCAGCCAGGACTTCGCGACGCAGTTCCTCGCGTCCCTCGACTGCGTGATCGACGTGGTGCGGGCGGCCGGCGGGGGGACGGAGCACATCGTGAAGCTCCTGGCCTTCGTGACCGACCTCGACAAGTACCGCGCCGCCCAGAAGAAGATCGGCGAGGGCTGGAGGGCGCGCATGGGCAGCTATTACCCGGCGATGAGCCTCGTGAAGGTGTCGGGGCTGCTCGAGCCGGGCGCTCTCGTCGAGATCGAGGGGGTCGCGATTCTCCCGCTCGAAGAGGCGTGAGGGGTGTGGCGACGTCGACGTCCAGCTTCAGCCACCCGGCGCCTCGATGCGAGCGTCCCACGAGACGTCGACCCCCGCCCCGAGCGTCGCGCGCGCGGAGCAGTACTTCTCGACGGATAGCGACACGGCGCGCCGCAGCTTGCTCTCGTCCACCTTCCCGCGGGCCACGAAGACGAGCTTCATCCGGACGAAGGGCGACGGCACCGCGTCGGCGCGCGCGCCCTCGATCTCGACGGCGAGGTGCTCGACGGGCTCCTTCTGCTTCCGCAGGATGTGCAGCACGTCCATCACGCTGCAGCTGGCGATCGACGCGAGGAGCAGCTCCATCGGGCGCATCCCGCGCCCCTCGCCGCCGATCTCCGGCGCCCCGTCGACGACGAGCTTGCCGCCCGAGCCCGCCGAGGCTTCGAAAGCCGCAGGGCCGACCTGCTCGAGGCGTACGCGCATCGTCTTCTCAGCCACGGCTACTTTCTCCGGAGAAGAGCGGCGACGACAGGTACCGGTCGCCTCGATCGCAGAGGATGCACACCAGGGTACCGTCCTTCCCCGCCGAGGCCAGCTCGGCGCAGAGCTTCCGCGCGGCCCACACCGCTCCCCCCGAGCTCGGGCCGCAGAGGAGCCCTTCGTCGCGCGCGAGCGCGCGCGCCGTGGCCTCGGCGTCGGCCTGCGCGACGTCCACGACGCGATCGACGCGCTCTGGCTCGTAGATCCGCGGAAGGTATTCCTTCGCCCAGCGGCGGATCCCGGGGATGCTCGAGCCCTCTGTGGGCTGGCAGCCGACGATCTGGACGCCGCCGCGCTGCTCCTTGAGAAACCGAGACACGCCCATGATCGTGCCCGTCGTCCCCATGGCGCTCACGAAGTGGGTGACGCCCTGGGCGGAGTCTCTCCAGATCTCCGGGCCCGTGGTCTCGTAGTGCGCGCGCCAGTTGTCCGGGTTGGCGAACTGGTCGAGCATCAGGTACCCGCCGCGGGCGACCTTCTCGCGCGCGTGGTCGATGGCCCCCTCGATGCCCGCGTCGGCCGGCGTGAGGACCACCTGCGCGCCGAACGCGCGCATCACCTGGACGCGCTCCGCGGTGGCGTTGGCGGGCATGACCAGCTCGATCGGGTACGCTCGCGCCGCGGCGATCATCGCGAGCGCGATGCCCGTGTTGCCGCTCGTCGGCTCGATGAGGCGCATCCCGCGCCGCAGCTCGCCCCGCTCCTCCGCTCGGAGGATCATCGAGCGCGCCGGGCGGTCCTTGACGCTGCCGGCGGGGTTGTTCCCCTCCAGCTTCGCGAAGAGGCGGACGCCCTCTGGCCCTGCGCCCGTGCCGATCTCCACCATCGGCGTCTTGCCGACGACGTCCAGCAGCTTCATACCCTCATGGTACTGCCAGAGCGATAGGATGAGGGCAATGAGGACAGAGCCGAAGCGCTTCCGGGAGCTCGAGGAGACGATCGACGGGGTCCTCTCGAGCTACACGGGCACGCTCGAGATCGACAACCTCGAGAGCGCGGCGCTGCCCAACAAGAGGGAGGTGGTCGAGGCGCTCGACCACCTCAAGCACGTGCTGCTCATGGGGTTCTACAGCACGCGCACGCTCACGAAGGACAACCTGCGCCAGGCCCTGGCCGAGCACATGTACGAGGCGAGCCGCCTGCTCGTGCAGCACATCGAGCGCGCGCTCACCTACGACCACTGGATGGGGCGCTCCCTGCGGCGGCTCCCGGCGGGGTCCGGCGAGGCGGTCGTCCTGTCGCTCTTCCGCGACATCCCCGAGCTCCGGCGTCTGCTGAACGCGGATGTCCGCGCCGCCTACGACGGGGATCCCGCGGCCAGGAACGTCGAGGAGATCGTCTTCTCTTACCCGTCCGTCGAGGCCATCGTCGCCTATCGCATCGCGAACCGGCTGTACCGCGCCGGAGTGCCCATGATCCCGCGCATCTTCACGGAGCACGCGCACGCACGCACCGGCATCGACATCAACCCGGGGGCGCAGATCGGAGAGCGTTTCTTCATCGATCACGGCACGGGCGTCGTCATCGGCGAGACCACGGTGATCGGCGAAGGCGTGAAGCTCTATCAGGGCGTGACCCTCGGTGCGCTGAGCGTCCCCAACCGCGACGACGGGGGGAAGCGCCACCCGACGATCGAGGACGGGGTCACGATCTACGCGGGGGCGACCATCCTGGGAGGGGAGACGGTGATCGGCAAGGACTCGGTCATCGGCGGAAGCGTGTGGCTGACGAAGTCGGTGCCGCCCGGGTCCCGTGTGTTCGGGCGCGGGCGCGGGGAGGAGTGAACCTCACGTCGCGGGTGCGCCACGACGGCGTCGACCTCGTCGGCCCCCTCGCCGAACCTGCGGTTGGCGTCGTCGACCAGCAGGATGCCGTTGGAGACGGCGATCCCCACGACCATGAGGACGCCCATTGGCATCCGATCGCCGTGAAGTGACCTCACGAGCGCGCCCGCGCTCTCGCCGGAGCCGCATTCCAGGGCGGAATTTGTCCCGGAGTCGTCACATGATTGCCACTCGAGGCGAGCAGCCTGCGGCCGTACGAAAGGGGATCGCCCACGTGAACCATAAGCTCGCGATGTCGCTCGCAGTCCTTGCCCTGCAGCTCCCCGTCACGGGAGCCGCGTTCGCCCAGCCTGCGGCGCCGCAACCGCCACCCCTCGCCCCCGTGAAGCCGGCGCCAGTGGCAGAGCCCGCGCCCGCGCCCGCACCAGCAGCGGCGCCCGCGCCGGCGGCCGCGCCCGTGGCGAGCAGCAGTGGCAGTCACTGAGCTCAGGTTCCGGGTCATGGCCAGCGACGCCCACGTCGTCCTGGTCGACCCGGCGGAGAGTGCCGAAGACTACGCTCGCGGGCGCCTGGCGGAGCTCGAGCGACGCTGGAGCCGGTTCCTGCCGGGCAGCGACCTGTCACGGCTGAACACCACAGCGGGGAGCCTCATGCTCGTGTCGCCGGACACGATCGTCCTTCTCGACACGATGAAGGAGGCCTGGCGGGTGACGGATGGTCGCTACGATCCGACGATGCTCGCGGCGATCATCGCGGCCGGCTACTCGACGAGCGTCGACGGCTCGGGCAAGCGC
>PLYU01000250.1 GCA_003153495.1 Myxococcales bacterium | reverse complement strand
GGCGGCGGCCGTGGAGGAAGTCGCGCGGCTGCAGCGGGACGGCGCCCCGGGGCGGGCGCACGGCGACGCGGAAGGAGACGCGCGCGTCGGCGAGACGGTCGAGCGCGCCGAGGCGCAGGGTGAGCTGGCGGCGCAGGGCGTCGCCGACCACCGACGGCGACAGACGGAAGTCCTCGACCAGCACCTCGCCGTGCAGGCGCTGCGACGCCATGGCCCGCAGGAGCGAGCGGCGGAGCACGTCGTCGTTGGCGGCGCGGTCGCGGCGGAGGATCTCGCCGAGCGAGGGGCTCTCGCCGTCGACCTCGACGGCCACGACGAGGCCGCGCGCGACGTGGACGCGGTGGGTGCGGCCGCGCTCTTCCTGGGCCAGCTCGAGGGTGCCGGTGGCGTCGGCGCGGTGCAGCAGGCCGAGCAGGTCGCCCAGCGTGCTGGAGCGGAGGCGGCCGGGGAGGTGCATGGGCGGATTGTCGCCGCAGGAGGAGCTGGGGGGGCAAGTTCTCTCAGGTGCCCGCTAGCGGTCACAGTCTCGTGATCTCGACGCGGGACGGCGGAGTCGCGCTGACCACGGTGCCGTCCCGCTCGACCCAGGCGTGTGCCCAGAAGGAGCCAGCCTCGGGGCCATCCGAGCCGATCACGACCTGCGAGCCCGGCAAGCGCGCCGCGATGGTCAGCGCCCGGCTCAGGCACGTCCCCGCCCCTTCCAGTCGGTGCGCGACCTGCGTCGCCTCCGCAAGGGTCAGCGGCGGAAACAAGCCTCCGAGATCGGCTACGACCTGTCTGGCCCGGAGCGGGCTGCTCACGCGAACGGCGACCCTCGCGACGAGGTGGAGCAGGCGGTTCTCGAGCATCGCCGTTCGCTAGGTCTGCCTTTCGAGAAGGCCAGCGGCGACGAGCTCTCCCGTGATCCGCCGGGCGTCCCGCAGCGCCGTCTCCTCGTCGACATCGTAGGCCGCCGCGATCTGCTCGACCACCTCGCCGAGCGACAGCCCGCTCGTGAGCTTCTCCCAGATCACGGCGCCCACCTCGTCGAGGGAGTAGTACTTGCCTCCTCCGAGATCGAGGACGACGACCTCGCGGTCGAAGCGCCGGGCGTGCGCCTGGGCCGTGGGACGGAAGCGGTCATCCAGGTCCGTCGTCGTCATGGAGCCCTGCCCTCCCGGGAGAGGTCCTCCAGTAGCAGAGCGACGGCGCGGGGCGAAGCGTCCATGCGGGCGAGGTCGCGCGGGCGCCGCAGCTCGTAGAAGCGGGCCTGCTCGACGATCTGCGCGAGGCCGTCGAGCTCCTGCCGCAGGACGTCGGGCACGTCGAACGCGAAGCGGAAGGTGGACAGGCTGAGCAAGGAGAACGCCTCGGCGCCGCGGACGGGACGCAGCGTGGGCACGGGAGCGGCGTCGTCGAACGCCAGCGCGATCACCGCGCGGAGGCGCGCGCCGCCCCGCGCCGAACGCAGGGGCTCCTTCGGTATCTTCGGCTCGTCGCCGGGGTCGAGGCCCATGGCGCGCGCGACGTCGGGCCGCAGCCAGTGATCGCGCTCGGTGGGAAGGATCTCCACGCCGGCATCCCCGTGACGGATCGCCGCGGCGTCGTCCGAAAGAAGGGCGAACCGGGGATCGGCGCAGAGCTGGGCGGCCAGCGTGGACTTGCCTGCGTAGCTGTCGCCCAGGAAGGCGATGGCGACGCCCTCGAACGCAACGCTCGACGCGTGGAGCGTGATCCCTCCCCGAAGGTGCCTGACCAGCGCCGCGGCTTGCTCGCGGAGCTTCTCCTTTACGCGGGGCGACACCGAGCCGCTCTCGACCACGAGCTCGCTCGCGCTTCCGTGCACTTCGGCTCGCAGCGTAGCGACGCCGATCCACTCGGCGATGATCTGGTCGCCGGCGCGGCCGATGCGGATCGCGGCGGGGCCGTCGGGAGGCCAGTGGTGCAGCCACCGGATCGGAGCACGGTCGGTCATGACGCCTGCCGCACGAACGCCTCGCCGGCAAGGACCGACCACACCTCGATCCATAGGGGCCCGTTGAGGGGGTCCCGCGAGAGCTCGTCGAAGCGATCGCGAAAGCGGCGGGGCTCCACGAGGCCCAAGTCAGCCAGAGCCGTCGCGCTGGCGAGCGAGCCCAGGGTCGAGAACCCGCCGGCCCCCTCCACCACTTGCTGCAGGGCAGGCTCGAAGTACGACTTGTCCTGCCGCAGCCGCAGGCTCTCGGGGAGCAGACCGCGCATGGCGTACCTGAGGAGACCTCGCGACCACCCGCCGTGGAAGAGCAGGTCAGGTCGGAGGGAAGCAGCGAACTCCACGAGATCGTCGTCGAGGAACGGGTCTACCCGCGCGCAGCCAGCGGCCATCTCGACCTGGGCGCGCGCCTCGCTGATCTGGAGATACACACCGGAGCGGGCGAGCCACTCCAACCAGCTCCGGTCGGTGGACCGTCCGCGAAGGTTGCCCGCGATGCCCACCTCGAAAGCCCCGCCGCTGACGAACCTGCGCAGCTGCGGTCCCGCCCACGGGACCGGGTCTCGCCGCCTCAAGGCGGCCACCGCGCCGCGAAGAGGGCGCGGGGCGACGCCGGAAATCAGCCGGCGGAGAACGAGCGAGCGCATGCGCGACATAGGCGTCCCTGACCAGCCTTGCAGGCGAGCGGCCGCATGCAGGCTCGACCACGGGTGGCCCTGCCGGGCGCGATCGACGAACATGCGCATATCTCCCCCGAAGACTTCGTCACCGCCGAGACCCGACAGAAGGACTGCCGCTCCGCAGTCGCGGCTTCGCCGCGTCAGCGCGATGTCCCACGAGGCCTGCGACCATCCCGTCGGAGATCGGTCGATCACGAACGTCTCGGGAAGCACTGCTCCACAGTCCCTCGGGGAGACGCGCACCGGCGTGACCCCCAGCATCTCGCAGAGGGCATTCAGGTGCGCTCGGTCGTCGCCTCGGGCGGCGAAATTGAGATTGAAAGCGTCGACGCGCTTGCCCGAGCGCTTCGCGACGGCGACGACCGCGGCGAGCAGCGTTGCGGAGTCGAGCCCGCCGCTCACGAGCACGCCGGCGTGATCGACGCCCTCGAGGGAGCGCGTGACCGTGGCGAAGATGAGCTCCCGCAGCTCGTCGGCGAGGTCGTCGATCGGGGCCACGCGGACGGGCCGCACGTCGAAGGGCGTGTCGTACCGCGCGCGGACTCCCTCGGGCCCCACGCGCAGTACGCAGGCGGACGGGACTCGATGGATGCCGCGATAGTGGGTCTGCGTCTGGTCGCTCAGCGTGGCGCGGATCAGAGAGGCGGCGAGCCGTGTCTCGTTCACGCTGACGCCATCGAGCCCCGCGACGATCGGAGAGAGCCGCGAACAGGCGAGCAAGGCGCCGCTGCGCGGGTCGGTCGTCCAGTAGAGCGAGCGGCCGCCGAACCTGCTGCGGGCCAGGAGGAGCTCGTCCTGCCCAGAAAGGGCCGCTGCCGCGAAGTCTCCTCGCAGGGTCAAGGGACAGCCTGCCGCACCGGACCCGCCAGGGCGCGGGTGCCCGACCCAGGCCATGCGCGTCGTCGGATCCAGGCCACCGTCTGCCATTGCCAGCAGGCCATCGGAACCTGCGACGAGAACCTCTACGCCCGAAGCGGCCCCTCGCGCAGCGCCAGCGAGCGCGAGAACACATTTCTCGGCGGCCTGAGGACCCCCGGCGCTGGCAACCGCCGCGAGCACCCCCCTAGCGCCTAGCCGGTCGAACGATTGTTATTACCCAGGATGCCGTCGTCGGAGTGGGTCCCAGGGCCCCGCGTGAGTTTCGAGACGGTTCCCAAGAGCGCGAGCGTCGGCCGAGTATACGCGCGCTTCGTTGCTCCGCCGTCGTCTTCCCGGACATTGCCCGGCTCGTTGCGCGACGCTGCGGGTTATTGCCCGGCTCGTTGCGCGACGCTGCGGGTTGCGACCTGTCCATTTGCGTAGCCCTCCGACTCAAGTCTTCTACCTGAGGGGTTAGTAACATGGAAGGTGCGTCGCGTTCATCGGGCAGCGCCCGTGCCCCGACCCTATCTCACCGTGGGCCTCTCGTCCCCGCTCCGCGCGGCCAAAATACGCTGGCGTGTGGTAGGGTAACGGTCATGCGAGGGCTTACATGAAGTCAAAGTCGGCAAGGCTTGCCGTGCTCTTGGGCGTGACGGCGGGAGCGCTGTCGCCGGTAGTCTTCTCCGTGGCCTGCGGAAGCGGCGACACGGGAGCTGTCCAGGGAGACAGCGGCGGGACCGACTCCACGGTCGCGGATTCGCACGGCGACACGTCGCCAGCGGTAGACGGTCACCTGGCGAACGACGGGAGCGACGCGGGCACCGCGGGCGACACCGGCCCCGTGAGCGACTCGAGCGACTTCACCGACATCGGGGACGTCCAGATCAACGTCCCGCCGCTGGCTCAGTACCCAGCGGCCGTGGTCGACGCCTTCTGCACGCACATGCAGCAGTGCTGCATCCAGTCGACGGACACCCCGTCGCCGGCCCAGTGGAACCAGAACGGCGACGGCGGCTGTGCGCCGTTCCTGACGCTGCACTCGGGAGCTTTCGGGATCACCGACCACGCCACCGCCGTGAACTCCGGGTTCGTCGCGTACGACGCGGCCGCGGCTTACACCTGCCTGCACGAGTTTCTGGCGTTTCAGTGCGGCGTGGTCTCAGCGGCCGGGATCCAGAAGGTCAAGGGAGACTGCTACGGGGCGATGGTGGGAACGCTCGTCGCCGGCGCCGGTCCTTGTACCGACTCGCTCGAGTGCAAGGCCGGGTACTGCCTCGTTGTGGGCGACGCTAGCACGGGGACCTGCGCTGCGCTGAAGGGGCCCGGGCAACCGTGCTCCGACCTCGCGAACTCCAACGACTGCGACTACCTGGGGCTCGGCAGCCCCCCGCTGTACTGCGCCCCCGGGGACGCGGGTGGTGGGACCTGTCAGCCTACGCTTCCGGTTGATGCGGGCTGCACGAGCCAGGCAGCGTGCCAGTCCGGGGTGTGCGTCTCGCCGGTTTGCGTGAGCGAGCAGATCTTCACCAGCACACCGATCTGCCGGGTCTTCACGATCAAGGACGCCGGCGGAGGCGGTTGACGGGCGTACGCTTCGCGCGGCTACGGCGTGATGCAGATGGGGTCGCCGCCGTCGCTGCTCTGGCAGACCTGCGTCGGGCCGGGGCAGTCTCCCGAGTTATGCGACGGACACGAGCACGCCCCGGCCCTCGAGGTGGCCGGACATTGGTCGGCGCTGGTCACGCACGTCGGAACGGGGTCGCCCGAGCTGCAGTCGAAGCACGTGGTGCCCAGGGTCGTCGATCCTGACTGGCAGCTCGAGCACTGGGCGACGCAGAAGCCGTTCGAGGCGGTGTCACCCGCTTTGAAGGGGCAGAAATGCGTTCCCGCGTCGCAGCCGTGGCAGGTCTGCGACACGCAGCGCCCGCCGCAGCACGCGCCTCCGCAGCTCTGCGCGTTGCAGGTGGACGGCGGCGGCTCCTCGTCGGCCGCGGCCTCGGCCTCCGCGGCCCCATCCCGGCCGCCATCGAGGGTCGCGCTCGCATCCCCGGTCGACAGATCGGGAACCGGCCCGGCGAGGGTCACGATGGTGCAGGCGCCCAGACCCGTACCCGTGATCGCAATGCCCAGACCGACGAGAGCCTGCCAGAAGTGTCGTCCCATCAACTCTTAAGCGTAGCCTAGGTTGGCGTCTCGATCCCAGATCACGGCACTTTTCTCCTGGTGGCGCCGAGGCGCCTTCCCTGCCCCCTCGATGGCCCTCGCAACAACACGCCAGAGCTCGGCCGCCACTCCGCCATCGACCTTCATGTCGGTGTTTGGCCCCCGGGACCGGCTCGTCGCCGGCGCGTGCGTGGCCCTGGGCGTCGCGGAGCGCGTCGGGCTCGTGGTGCTCGCGTTGCAGCTCACCCACGAGGCGAACCGCGCGACCGCCGTGGCGGGCGCGGCGCTGGCCCTCCTCTTCATCGCGCGGCGCGCTCTCACCGGGTGGGCCGTCCGCCGCGCCCGCGCCGCGCTGACGAGGGCCGTCGTGCGGAGCATGCTCGACGTCGAGCTCCCCCTGGGCAGCCCGCTCGAGGAGCAGGACACGCTCGGTACGGCGTTCGACGGGATCACCGTCCTGTCCATTGCCGCCGGCGACCAGTGGCCCGCCCTCGCCGCCAGCGCGCTTGCGGTGGTCGGCGTGACGCCCTTCGTGCTGCACCGCCTGCCGGCGCGAGTGGCGTTCGTCGGCATCGCCTCGGTGCTCGTCGCGTCTCTGGTGGTCGTGGCGATGCTGGCCGCGACCCGGCGGTGGTCGGCCGCGACACAGAGAGCCTTCGCCACGCTCTACGACGACGTGGCAACGGCCGTGGGCGGTCGTCTCGACATCGTCGCGAGCGGCGGCGACCTGCGCTTCGAGCAACGCGTCGACGCGCACGTGTCCGTCTGGCTACGCGAGGCCCTCCGCGGGACGCTGCGCATGGGGCTCGCGGGACGGGCGCCGGCGGCCGCAGCGCTCCTCGTCGGAGCGGTCGCGGTGCTCGTCGACGGCGCGAGCCGCGGCGAGCTGGCGACCGCGATCGTGGGCGACGCTGTGCTCCTCGCGAGCGTGGCGCCCGCGCTAGCGGGCGTGGTCCAGGGGGCCATCGAGGTGTTCCGCGTCGCTGGAAGCACGGGGCCGTTCCTCAGGCTGCTGACCGCGCCGGTCAGCCCGTCGCGAGCGACCGGGTCCGCGGCCCCCCCGGAGGCGCCCGCGGCAGTCGACTGGGACCGGGTGTCCTTCGCCTACCCCGGCGCGCACGGCCGGCCTGCCGTCCGCGATTTCAGCGCCACGTGGAGACCTGGCACCGTGCTCGCCCTGAGCGGGCCGAACGGCTCGGGGAAGAGCACGCTGCTGCGGATGGCCCTCGGGATCGGCCGGCCGACGTCGGGCCGTGTCTGCGTGGGAGGCGTCGATCTGACGCACCTGGACGTTCGAGCGTGGCGCAGCGCAGTCGCGTACCTGCCGCAGCGCCCGTTCCTCCCCGAGCGCGCCACGGCGCGCGAGGCCGTGCGCTTCATCGCGGACGACGCGACGGACAGGGCGATCCGGAGCGCGCTCGAGCGGGTCGATCTCTGGTCGACCCTCGCAGCCCGTGACGCGAGAGAGCCGCTGGGCGTGCGCGTCGGCACACTCTCCGCGGGCCAGAGGCAGAGGCTGGCCCTGGCCCGACTCCTGTGTCAGCGGGCGAAGGTGCTCATCCTGGACGAGCCCGACGCGAACATCGACTCCGCGGGGTTGACTCTCGTGGCCGGCATCGTGCGAGAGGCCGCGACCGAGGGGATGGTCTTGCTGGCGGCCCACACGCCCGACATCCTGAAGCTGGCCGACGAGGTGCTGACTCTTCCGGGTCACCGAGGCGACTGACCCAGGGAAGGGTCGTGGCAGGTCAACGCTGCCGCGTCCACACCCACCACCGGGAGATCTGCCTCATGACCGCGGCCTCCATGAGCACATGGCCGGATCCCGAGCGACAGGGCTCGGGTGATCAAGACGCTGCGGAAGCAGGGCCGTGCCCGCGATCTGGCAGTCCGCCGGGTCGCGAAGGGTGTGGACCAGCCGCGCCCCCGCGATGGCGATCGCAACATCGAGGGGCCTGACGATCCAGAGCCGCCCGGAGCGGCGAGCCTTCTCGATCCGACTCAGCCCTCGTTTGTCGAGGCGTCGTTCCGTCGCGCAAAAGACCCAGGCATGGGTATCGAGGATCACGACCCGTCGACCTGATCCCACTCCTGGATGACGCCCCAGCCCTCGTGACCCGCCGAGACAATCTCCTCGTCGGGGACGAGGAACTCGACTGTCCCCTTCATGCTGCCGTAGCCGCGACGCCCCTTCGCCTCGCGGACGGGCTCGATGCGGACGAGCGGCTTGCCGCGATTCGTGATCGTCACGGCCTGCCCTCGCAAACCGAGCTTCGGTCGAGGTCGCAGGTCGCGGTCACGGTCACGGTCGCGGTCGCGGTCGCGGTCGCGGTCGCGGTCGTGGTCGTGGTCGTGGTCGTGGTCGCGGTCGTGGTCGTGGTCGCGGTCGTGGTCGTGGTCGTGGTCACGATCGCGGTCACGATCGCAGTCGAGAGTCGCGGTCGCCCCGCCCCTGCCCACCTCGATCGCGTTCGAGCTCGTGCGCCCGAGCCCTACCCCGTCGATCCTCCCCGTTACGAGCCCGTGAAGGACGGCGAGAGCCGCCTGACCGAGACGACGCTCTCGTTGCTCCTGCACTGGTTCCGTCGCGAGCCGCGCCCGCAGCGCGACCCGTGGGCAAAGCTCGGCGGGCAGCTCGCCACGGGCTCGGGCAAGACGAAGATGATGGGCCTCCTGGTCGCGTGGGCGTACCTCGACGCCGTACGCGAGCGCGACTCGGGGCTCGGCTTCGGGAGGCACTCGATCCTCATCGCGCCCGGCCTCTTCGTCCGCGACCGCCTGCTCATCGACTTCGCGCCGCCGAACAAGAAGCCGCCGGTCTTCTTCGCGGATCCCGTGATCCCGCCCGAGCTCGAGTCAGCGTGGAACCTCAAGGTCTACTCGCCCGAGACGTGCCCGTGGACGCTCGACCCGTCCGAGGGGGCGCTCGTCGTCACGAACTACCACCAGCCCGGTGTTGCCTGCCCGACCGCCCAGCGCTGCGCGCTGCGAAGCGAGCTTCCGAGCGCATGCCCGAGCTCCCTCTGGTTCAAAGCTAGCGCCCCCTGGGCGGCCGTCAGGAGCTGGACCATGGGTCTCGTCGGCTTCAACGGCATACCGCCCGCGAAGATGGCGGCTCGTGAGCGTGATGGCAACGCTCATCGTCGACATCTGGCGGTTCTCGTCAAATTCCTGGCGGCATCAGGTGTACGATTGGCGGTTTCTGTCGAACAANNCTGCGGGCGTCTACTTTCCGCGAGCTGGCGGAGAATGGCGGTCGCCTGGCGTATCCTTCCGCACGCGAGGCGCCAGAGGCGACCCGACTGGCGGTTCATCCCGATGACGAACCGCCAGATGAGCGTGATGGACCGCCAGGCGGCCGTGACGAACCGCCAGGCGAGCGTGACGAGCCGCGCGACGAGGGCGACGAGCCGCCAGGCGAGCGATGAAATGCGCCAGCGCGGCGGGAGCAACCGGCGAATCAGCTTCTCGATACGCCACGTCAGACGGA
>PLYU01000331.1 GCA_003153495.1 Myxococcales bacterium | reverse complement strand
GGGCGCCGCGCCGAGGATCGCCGAGCACCTTGGCAGCGTGCCCGCGCGCTCCTCTTCGCGTGCGCCTTCTCCTCCTTCCCCCCGCTCCGGCGGGGGGAAGGCCGGGTTGGGGGGCTGCGAGGCCCAGGGTGGCTTCTTTCCGCTAGGCGCGCGACGTCGTGGCGCACCCTAAATGACGGCCTTTCGTGCGTAGACTCGGCGCCTCTTTGCGAAAGTAGGGCTAGTGGGGCCCGCACCCGAGGATGGACTGCGGCCGCAGGCCGGACAGTGGGGCGTCCTGCGATGACACCGCCGGGGGGACGCCTGCCACGCTGCCGCAGTGGTCCGTCGTGAGCGACGCGTAGACGCTGGCATCGACCCCCGCATCCGCGCCTGCGTCGAGCGACAGCGGGTCGACCAGCGCTCCGGTGCACTGCTGCGAGACACAGGACACCTGCACGGCCGGCAGAAGGCAGCCCGTGCAGCCGGCCGGATCAGGCTGAGATACGAGAGCCGCGACCGTGGCTCTGTCGGCGGACCGGACGACGAGGGCCTGGTTGATGCAGCGGTCGATGACGACGCAGCAGTCGGAGGCCGTCGCGCAAGGAATGCTGCCCCGCGCGTAGCCGCGTGCCTGCTCGCGGGACGAAGAGGCGCTCGACGGCGACGAGGACGTGCACGCGGAGAGCGACAGGTAGGCCGCGAACGAGAGTGCGAGGAAGACCCCTTTGGCCCCGACCCGCGCAAGCTGGGAATTCATCAGCGCGTCTCGATGCATGCCTCGTGCCTCGCCAGCCGGCGAAAGTCGATGCGTCGCCGCCACTACGGCCAGGGATGCTCGGGGCGGAATGTCATCGCGTGCTTTGATTCGATCCCGCTCCGCGCTAAAGAGTCGAGCACCATGAGCACTTCCCCCCGCCTTCACATCACCGTCCTCGTTCTCGTCGTCGCGGCTCCGCTTGCCTGGCTCGCGTGCGGCGGCGAATCCAAGCCACCGGAGAGCGCTGCCTCCGAGACCCCCGCTTCGTCGAGCTCGGAGGAGCCGGCGGCCTCGGATTCGTCAGCCCCCGCGGCGTCGTCCGCTCCCGCTGCCGAAGCCCCCGCCGCGCCGAGCGCGACCACCGCGGCCGCTCCTCCGCCCACCCCCTCGCTCGGGTCCACTGATTGCGGCCGGTGCATCGACAAGACCTGCTCGAAGCAAGCCGCGGCCTGCGGCAAGAACAGCGACTGTCAGTCGACCCTCGACTCGATCCACGGCTGCTCGTCGAGCGCGGCCACGTGCATCGGCGCGGCGAGCGAGCCCTCGGCCGCCAAGCCCAAGAAGCTCGCAGCGGGCTTCGAGGCCTGCGCCAAGAAGGCCGTCGCGAAGGCGTGCAAGGCCAAGTGCCAGTAGAGAGCCCTCTTCCCAGGGGCGCGGGGTCCTCGTAGCATCCGCTCACCATGCGCCTGCTCTCCCCCTTCGCCCTCCTGGCCGTCGTCGTCATCTGTGCAGCCGGCTGCGGCTACTCGGAAGACGAGTGGCGGGCCCAGCTCGACAAGTACAGCCACCTGAAGGCCGACGACGACGCGAAGCTCCGCGCCGCGCAGGCCCAGGTCGACGACCTGGCCCGCCAGCTGAAGGACATGGGGGTCGAGGTCTCGTCGACGAAGGCGGATCTCGCGGAGCGGCAGAAGGCCCTCGACGAGTACAAGGCGCGCGCTCACCAGCTCGAGCTCATCAAGGAGCGATTCGAGAAGCTCAAGAGCAAGCTCGACGAGCTCACGAAGCTCGGTCTGGCCGTCAACGTGCGCCACAACCGCATGGTCATCTCGCTGCCGGGGGACGTGCTCTTCGACTCCGGGCGGGAGACGCTGAAGAAGGACGGCCAGGCCATCCTCCTGAAGGTCGCCGCCGTCGTGAAGGCGGACCCGCAGCTGCTCGCGCGCGACTACCAGGTGGCGGGCCACACCGACAACAAGCCCCTGCAGCGTGGTCCGTTCAAGGACAACTGGGGCCTGTCGCTGATGCGCGCCCGCGAGGTCCTGGTGTTCCTCGTCGACCCGGGCAAGGGTGGAGCCCTGCCGGTCGAGCACTGGAGCGCCACCGGCTTCGCCGAGACCGATCCCATCGCGAGCAACGACACCGACGACGGCCGGCAGAAGAACCGCCGGTGTGAGCTCATCGTGTCGCCCAGCGTCGAGGAGATGCTCGACCTCAAGGCGATCACGCAGTAGGCGCGCTAGCGCGGACGGCGCCGTGACCCTGCGCTCGCGGAAGCTCACGCCGTGCTTCGCGTACTTCGTGAACAGGTTGTCTCGCACGATGTTGTGACGCACGGACGTGAAGTTTGCCCCCTGGGCCAGCCCGTCGTGGAAGAAGTTCCCCTCGACGAGCATGAAGTCGCTCACGCCGCGGCCGCCGTCTCCGGGCGTACCGCAACCCGCCGGGCGTCGATGATGCTGGCGTAACAGGCCGCTCAGCCCCCGTCCTGGGACGCGAGCTGCGCGCACGAGGCGGTGTTGCAGCTCGCGCTTCCTCCGTTGCCGCAGTAGCAGGCGAGGCCAGTGCTCGCGTCGCCGCTGCAGCCGAACACGCATTGCGCTCCGTACGGGCAGGTCCCCTCTCCGGGGATCTCGCAGGCCGGTGGCGTCGGGCATGCCAGATTGCACGTCGCCGTCCCGTCCTGATTGCAGAAGCAGCCATACTGCGTCGTTCCGTCCTGACACGTCCCGAGCGGGCACCACGAGCCGGCACTGCACGTGACGTAGCCCTCGAGGTTGCACGTCACGCCGCCGTCTTGAACGTTTCCGGCGTCCGGCACGTACGGGCCTCCGTCCGCGCACGAGGTCGTGTAGCAGTAGGCGTTGCTTGCGTCGCCGTACGAGCTGCAGCTGCAGACGAGCAGCTCCGCCGAGGCATCGCCGTCGCAGCTCCCGTAGACGCAGGATCGGCCGGGCGGGCAGGGGGCCTGCCCCGGGATGGTGCACGAGGGCTGAGACGGACATGTGAGACCACAGGTCGAGGTCCCGTCCGCGTTGCAGTAGCAGCCGTACTGCGTCGTGCCGTCGGGGCAGGTCCCCAGCTGGCACCAGCTGCCCGCAGGGCACGTGGTGTTAGGGCCGAGCGAGCACGACACGCCCCCGCCGTCTCCGGCGTCCGAGGACGTCATGGCGCCCGCATCGACCCCGTGCGGCACGCAGCTGCACCCGGGGCCGTCGTCGAAGCCCCGCGGACACTTGCTGGAGCAGGCGACGCAGGCGTTGCAGCCCGGGCCCGGCATCTGCCCCGCCGGGCAGGCGTTGGGGCAGGGCACGCAGGTGCAGCCGGGAGCCAGCGCGTAGCCCGGGCCGCAGCCGTACTGCTCGTAGTAGCAATAATACGAGGCGTCGGAGCCGGACCATGTGTCGGGGAAGAACGAGGCGTCGTCGCTGAACGAACCGGCATCCGTGGGATGGTAAGAGGCGTCCTGCGCCACGAGCCCGACGTCGGGGTAGCTCGCGTCGAAGGCGGACGAGATCGCGTCCGCGGAAGAGCCGACCGGCGCGTCCGCGGGCGGGGACGCGCTCGCGTCGGGCTGCGCAGCGAGCGTCGCGTCTTGCGAAGCGTCCGGCGGACGAACGACCGAGGAGTCCTCCGGAACCGTCGCGTCGGGGCGCAGGGGCGGCGACGCGCTGCCGTCCACCGCCTCGCACGCGCACCTGGCAACGTTCCAGGGCGCCCCCGAGGGACATGGCAGGGGGGCGCACGAATCCGTCACCGGGGAATCGCCGCCCCCCGAGTCGCCGGCGCTGGCCCCGACGTCGGTCGTGCCCCCGCAGCCCCAGAGCGCGGCCACGGATACGAGAGTGACGAGCGAGCGCGCGAGGCGCGGAAGACGGGGGGGCGTCATGGGATCCTCGGGGCCAGTGGTAAACGAGAGCCTGCTCGGTCGGGAAAGCAAGTGTTCGGCCATTTCGACGCGAGCGATCTTACCGAGAACGATCGGCGAGGGCCTGGCCAATGTGTGCCACCTATGACAGCTCCGGCGCCGCGAGCTCGGCTACGACTGCGGGTTCGGTGAGTGACGGGTGCGGCCACGACAATCACGGGGCGCTCCGTGACCGCGGAGGAGGCCGCCACGAGCGCCGGCGCTCGGCGGGCGATCGGCGAGCCCGCGGGGCGGATCGGGCGCGATCGGCAGGCGATCGAGCGTGATCGGCGCGCGATCGAGCGCGATCGGCGCGCGATCGAGCGCGATCGGCGCGCGATCGAACGCGATCGGCGCGCGTCGGGGCACGTTCGGGGGGCGATCGCGGACGATCGATGCGCGATCGGTGATGATCGGGAGCCGATCGCGAACGATCGACGCGCGATCGGTGACGATCCCGGGCCGATCGTTCGCGATCCGGCCGGAAGGGTGGACGATCGCGGTCGAAGGGTGAGCGATCCCGCGCCGCCAGGGCGGTGCGGAGAGCCGTGGAGAGCGCCGCGGGCGAGAGCGCGCGGCGGGTGGGCCACCGGGGGTTCCCGGCGGTCGGGGCCCCCCGGCTTCGTGAGGAGCCGGGGGGCTTTTTCTTTGGGTCGGGGTCGCTCGCCGTCGTCTCACTTGTGCAGCGCGAAGTCGACCGTCACGTCCGCGCCCTGGAGCTTCGCCGTCTGCTCGTCGGCGACGAACTTCCCGGCCCACACGGAGACCTTGTAGGTGCCCTCCGGCACGTCCTTGATGGCGTACTTGCCGTGGGCATCGGCGACCGCGAAGTAGCTCGACGGCGCGACGAAGAGGTGCCCGAGCATGCCCGGGTGGACGTTGCAGAGAAGTGCGTAGTCGCCCGGCTGATGCAGAGTGACCGACCGGCTCTGCCCCTGGCTGATCATCCCGATGTTGAACTTCTGGCCGTTGGGAGAAAACACGTTGTGCGGGAACGGATCGCTGTTGAGGAAGGTCGCCGTCCCGCCGGCCGCCATCGCTGCCGTGTACGGGATGAATGCCATGGCCCGCTGGTCGACCATCACCTTCATGCCACGCTTGGGGTCGATCGGCGCGTCGGCCAGGTAGACGACCGCGAACGCGGCCGCGCGCTCCGGCGTGGCGGTCACCGTCCCCTGGATGGAGCGCGGTGCAGCGGCAGCGGGGCTCTCGGTCGCCACGATCGCCGCGGGGCCCGCTCCCGTTGGCGCGTTTGCGATGGGCGCGGCGCTCGCCGCCGTCGGCGCGCTGGCGATGGCGGGTGCGCCCGCCGAGGCGGCGCCGCCTGCGCTGGAGATCGGCGGCGGCTGGGAAGGCACCTCGGAGGGGACGACCGCGGGAGCGGCGGTGGGGGAGTTCACGGGCCGAACGCACTGCCCCGACTCTTCTTCGCACGCCGCCATCAGCGGGACGCAAGCCGCGACCACAATCCACTTTGTCGTGTTCATGACCCATCCTCCTGGCGCGCTAGAAGCCGAGCGCGGCGGTCAGGTTGACCTGCTCCGCCTCGAGCTTGGTGGTGACGTACTTGCCGCTCGCATCCGTCTGCGCCGGCGCGATGAGACCGTTGGCGTTGCCCCAGTCGCCGACGGGAGGTACCCCGTAGGCCTGATCGAGCTCTGCGCTCACAGTGACGTTGAGGTTCGGCCGCACGAGCATCGCGACGCCTGGGATGATACGCAGCAGCGATGCATAGGCGCCGTCGGCGGGGTCGGCGTTCGGCGCCAGCGAGTTGACGTCGATGCGCGTGTACTCCGCGCGCACCCCCGGCACGAACCAGGGCCACACCACGTAAGCGATCTCGCCGTAGCCCATGAGCGAGTTGCCCGACGCGCCGAAGGGTACGCCGCTGACCGCGGGCGGGCCCGCCTTGGCGGGGCTACCCGGGTACGGTTGGTCGTGATGCTGGGCCTGCACACCGGCGGTGACCGAGAGCGAGTCGAGGTACCCGCGCGCCTGCGCTCCGAGGACCGCGAAGTGATCGTTCTGGGACACCAGCCCTTTGGCGACCCCGGTTCCGTTGTTGAACACCAGCAGGCCGCTCCATCCATACGCATCGAGCGTGAGCGACCTCTCGGCCCAAGGCTTCATGGCATCCGGCACCGTCGGACCACACGGCCCTTCGCCGTCGAGCGACATGCCGCCGATCTTGGCCCCCAGATGCGCGTAGAAGTCCTGCGTGTCGGGGATGAGCGAAGCATTCACCGCGTTCGACTGGGCAAGGCCGATCGCGTACATGACGCGGTGGCCGACGACGCCGTTGAGCTCGATCGCGTTGGGGTGCTTGGTGGGGATGGCTTTCGTGTAGCTGGGGTTGTAGAGCCCCGCGATCCCGAGCGGCGGAACCGCGAAGTCCCCCAGGTACGTGCTGTGGCTCCCGAAGCTGATGATCGAGGGATAGGCGAGCTTGCCGACCCAGACGTTCACGAGGTGCGGGGGGCCGACGATGTCGCTCCACATCACGAAAGCGTTCTCGGGGTCGACGCCGTCCTTGGTGATGTTCAGCTCCGAGTAATAGGTGAGCGTCTCGCTGATGGCTCCCGCGGCGAAGATGTGAAGCTCGGCGTACAGATCGTTCAACGCGAACTGGTTGCCCGCAGCCGCGGCGGCGTCGGAATCGCCGAAGTTGTACGCGATGCCCCCGTTGGCCACGAAGCCGATGGGGACGCTGTCCATGATCTTCGACGGCCACACGGCGTCGGGGAACATCTGCTTGTATTCCTCCTGACCGAGCGGGATCATCTCTCCCTTCACCGCTTCGATGTCCGTGCTGCCGTTCTGGCTCGGCATCCGATAACCGTTGCGGCGGAAGGCTTCGCCGAACGGATTGAGCACCGGGAAGACCGTGTGGCACGTCAGGCAGCTCGTCTGGTACTTGCGCGCGAAGGACGGGACGGCGCCCGCGTCGCGCACGGCTGCGAAGTACACCAGCAGACCAACCAGCGCTCCGACGAGCGCCGGCAACAACCGCATCGTTCGCATGATCGCACCCTCCTACCGGGGCCGCGCCGTGCGCTGCACGCCGCCGCTGTCCATGTCGGACAACTAGGCAAGCGATGTGCCGGGCCTCTTGGGCGCTGCCGTTCGTCTCGTGCGCCGATCTCGAGCCACCGCCTTGGCCGTGCGCGCCGATGCGTCGTCGCCGGCGAGGCCGCGAAGCGCGATCCCGGGAAGCTACCGACGATGAAACGCGCCGCGAATGCGGCGCCGGCGGGTACAAAGCCTCCCGCCGAAATTTCGGCGGCGATTGCCGAAAACTCGGCGCGCTTGCTCACTCGCCTTTGCGCCGTCCGAGCTTGCTCTGCAGCGTCGTTCTCGGAATGCCCAGCATCTCGGCCGCGCGCGCCTGCTGCCCGTTGGACTGGCGCAGCGCCCACTGAACGACCTCGTCCTCGAACTGCTCGACCAGCTCCGTGAGGCGCACCGCCTCTTGGCTCTCGAGGTCGATGGCGTACAGGCGGGCCGGGGCCGCTTCCGCGGCGAGGAACGCCGGCATGTGCTCGACGCGGATCTCCTGGCCTCGACACAGGACCACGCAGGACTCGACGACGCGCCACAGCTCTCGGACGTTGCCGGGCCACGCGTACCGGCGCATCGCGGCCGCGACCTCCGGGGAGAGGACCTTGGCCGGCTCGCCTGACCTGCCGGCGAGGACGTTGAGGAACTGCTGGGCGAGCAGAAGCGCGTCGTCTCCACGCTGCCGAAGAGGTGGCAGGACGATGTCGAGGCCGCGCAAGCGGTAGAAGAGATCTTGACGGAAACGGCCCTGCTGCACGGCTGCGTCCAGGCAGACCTTCGTCGTCGCCACGACACGGACGTCCACCTTCACGTCTTCCGTGCCGCCGACCCGCCGGAACGTGCCCTCCTGGAGCACGCGCAGGAGCTTGACCTGAATGTCGAGGGGCAGATCGTCGACGTCGTCGAGGAGCAGCGTCCCGCCGGTCGCCTGTTCGAAGAAGCCTCGGTGGCGCGACATCGCGCCGGTGAAGGCGCCTTTCTCGTGCCCGAACAGCTCGGACTCGGCCAGATCGTTCGGTATCGCGCCGCAGGCCACAGCCACGAAGGGGCCGCGCCGCCTGGGGCCGGCCTCGTGGAGGGCGCGCGCGATCAGCTCCTTGCCGGTTCCGGTCTCGCCGGTGACAAGCACCGGCGCGGAGCTTGCTGCGAAGGGTGGGAGCCGCTCGAGGACGGTGCGCATCGCCGACGAGCGGCCGACGATCCCGTACGCCGCGCCGCCTTCGCCGAGCATCGCCCGCAGGCGCGACAGCTCCCGGCGCGAGTCGTTCAGCTGCTCGATGCGCTTGAGGCGCAAGTCGAGCTCCGCGAACGAGAACGGCTTCGTCAGGTAGTCGGCGGCGCCCTGCCGCATCGCGCTCACCGCCGTCTGCACCGTGCCGTACGCCGTCATGACAATGATCTCGACGTCCGGATAGCGAGCTCGGACCTCCCTCATGAGCTCGAGGCCGTCCATGCCCGGCATCCGGAGGTCGGTCAGCGCCACGTCCCAGGGGCCCTCCGCGAGGCGATCCAGCGCGGTGTACGCGTTCTCCACTGTCGAACGACGCCAAGATCCGC
>PLYU01000068.1 GCA_003153495.1 Myxococcales bacterium | reverse complement strand
GCGGTCGCGACCGGGCGCAGGGCGCGACGCCCACGGAGCCGTTCGACGGAGCGGTCGGGGCGGAGACGCGCCTGCTGCGCCGGGCCGACGAGGCGCTGCGCAGCGGCCACGCGGCGCGCGCGCTCGAGCTGCTGGACGAGCACGCGCGGTCGTTCCCGCAGGGCGTGCTCTGGGAGGAGCGCTCCGCCGAGCGGGTCACGACCCTCTGCGCGCTGGGACGGGTCAACGAGGCGCGCGTCGAGGCGCAGCGCTTCCTGGCGACGGCCGCGGACTCGCCGCTCGCGAAGGAGATCCGGCGCTCGTGCGGCGCCGGCGACGACGAACCGGGAGCTCCGTGACGGATGCGCTCACCCCCGGGAACCAACCCATAGCGCCGCACGACCACGAAGCAATACGCCCGACTCGACGAGACGGACGACGCTTCTCCGGCGGCACCGAAAGGATCGTGACCATGAAACGAATGGGACGTATGTGCGCGTTGTTTCTGCCGGCGGCCTCCACCATCGGCTGCCTGGGCGAGATCGCCGTGGCCGACCTCGGCCCCTCGCGCGACGGCGGCTCTGCGGACGGGGCGTCGCCGGACGCGGGCTCTCCGGACGCCGTCGTTCTGCCGGACGCAGCGACCGCCACGGGGGTGGCCGCGAGCGTCTGCCAGGGCACAGGACCGGCCGCGCAGGTCCTCACGCTCTCCGACATCGCGGGCCAGTGGATCGCGGGGTGCGATCCGTCGTCGCCTCCGATCCCGGCGGTGGTGTCGGGCGCGGCGGACACGAGCAGCGGCGTCCCCAGGACCACGGCTGGGTTCGAGTTCGATCCGGCCAACCACCTCGTCTACGCGCTGGTACCCTCCGGCAGCGCGTTCGTGCGGGCGACGGGCCCGGGGTCGGTCTGGTGGGCCAACGACATCTACCCGTACGGCGCGCTCCCCGACGGGGGCCCGCAGGAGTACCTCTCGATTACGAACGCCAACCTGAGCGGCGGCACGAGCTACACCCAGATGCTCGGGGGATGGGGCGTCCTCTACCACCCGGCGACCGGCGGCGGCACCCCGGAGCTGACGCTCGTCGACTTCGCGGGCCACTATACGATCTCGATGTTGCGCCCCGCGGCCTTCCTCGCCACGGCCCACTGACGCAGCCACGACCGCGGTGCTCACCGGCGCCCCGACTGGACGGCCCGGACAGCACGCGCCGTCCGAGCCCCCGAGGAGAGGCTCACCCTCCGGGCGCGTGCGCCCCGCGGCCGCGACGAGACGGGACGACTGACGAGACGCCCGTACGGTCAGAACCGGTACCCGGTCGCGCAAGTGACGACGTTCATCTGAAGGTCGTTCGTCCTGAAGTAGCGGTCGTATCCGACCTCGAAGTGCATCGACCGGATCTCCGAGTCGACCGGCACGTCGATCACGAGCTTGCCGCCGAGCGTCTGCGCGTCGAAGGGCGCGAGGTCGCTGTCGGCGGTCCGCAGCCCCGAGCTCGGGTCGGCGAGCGTCGTGAAGAAGCCGACGCCGCTCTGCGTGTGGAAGCGGTAGAGGGCCCCGACGTGAACCAGCGGCGAGATCCGCTGCAACAGCTCGACCTGCGCCGAGTGGGCGACGTTGCCCCAGTCGTCGTCGTAGAAGCGGTAGTAGAGGTGCAGCGCGCCGTCCCAGGGTAGAAACTGCGCCGCGCGGAGGACCAGCGCGTGGCGCACGCGCTCCTTCGGCAGCAGCTCCGGGCCTCGCACGAACGTCGTCAGGGGCACGCTGTTCCAGGTATTGCCGAGCTCTCCGCGCTGGAGCGTCAAGCCGTAGTTGACGTTCGCGACGGTCGTCGGCGTCAAGATCTGGGTCACGCCGGCGCTCGCCGTCGTGCTCGAGCGGTCGGTCCGACCCCAGCGTCCTCCGTGGATGTCGAAGCGGTCGAACCAGTCCATCACCTCGAGGAAGCTCGCGGACACGACCGTGTCGCCGTCGGCGAACGCGCGGCTGGCGGCGACCCCGCCGTGCCACGACCGGAAGGGGTTCTCCAGGTGCAGTCCGGCGAGCACCGTGACGTCGGAGGCCGCGTCGGTCTTGTACGTCCCGGCCCAGTCGATGGAGCCGGCCTCGACGTGGCGCGACGCCGCGCTCACGACGTCGATCGCGTCGGCGGACGCGTTGGTGACGACGTCGATCGGCACCAGGAACCTGTGCTTCATGCGGTCGCCTTGCGTCGCGTCGACCTCGACCTGCGGCTCGAGGACCGTCAGCCGCTCCGACCCGGGGGCGAGCGGGGTCGCCCCGCCCTGCGCCTGGTACCCGTGGCCGGTCTGATCGAACGACGTGATCCGCGTCGACACCGAGTCGACGTGGAAGCCCGCGCGGCGGGCCCCGAGGATGCTCGCGTCGTCCATCGACGCGGCGGGCGGCGGCGGCGTGCCGTCGGCGCGCGCAGCCGGGCTGCCCAGCGACAGCGCGAGGCCGACCGCACGGGCGGCGCGGGCGGCGCGGCGACGCACCGTCATAGCGTCCCGCCGAGCTGCAGGCCCACCCTGCCCGACCCGACCGTCGGCGTGACCGTGACGGCGCCGCGCTGACGAGCGAACGCGACGTCGACCACGCCCGCGACCCCGGAGAGCAGGCCCACGCAGAACATCGACCACATCCACCGCTGCTCGGGGAGCGACCCGTGAAGGATCGTCCCCGGGTCGTACTGGAAGAGCGCCGCGGTGCCTCCGACGGCCACCAGAGGCGGCGCGGCGAACGCGAGGCCTCGCGTCCACTCGCCCTCGACGGCGTGGGCCGCCAGCGGCGCGGCCACGAACCCGGATTCGACCACGAGCCACCCTGCCCGGCTCTGGGCGTTGCTGCCGTCCGCCGCGGCGAGCACCAGCCCGCCCACCGTGAACCCGGTCACGAACGTCACCGCCCCGGCCACGACGCCCGCGCCGGGGTCCGGCTTCTCCGCGCGCGAGGACGGTGCCGAGAGCAGGAGCGCCGCGAGGACCGCGGACCGGCAGAGGGCTCGCACGGCCGCAGACTACGCGATCGCGCGAGAGGACGCGCGCGCGCCGTGGGCCGGATCGTCGGCCGCGAAGACGGTCGCGAAGACGACGAAGGCCATCCACAAGGCGGCCAGGTGGTAGAGCATCGTCGCCCCGCCGAAGCTCCGGAAGACGACGCTCGAGATAGGCGGTCCGAGGAGCATGCCCGCCGCGTAGAACACGTTGTAGACGGCGTTCGAGCGGCTGTAGTCGTGCCGGGGCGTCACCACGCCCTGGAGCGCCAGGCTGACCGGCGAGATGGACGCGAGCGTGGCCCCCGCGACGAACACCGCCAGGGCCATCGGCGGGAACGAGTCGAGGAAGACGAACGCGAGGATCATCGCGAGGCCGACGACGCCCAGGCCCCGCATCACCAGCAGGTGCCCGACGCGATCGCCCAGCCGCCCGGCGGCGTTCGAGAAAAGCAGCATGCCGGCGGCGAAGAACGCGGGGACGAGGATCGTCGTCTCGCGCGCGATCCCCTTGCTCTCCACGAGGTACAGCGGCAAGAAGAGCACGACCGACGCCTGGAAGTACCCGTACGCGAACGTCGCGAAGCACGACGTCTTGATGCGCGCGACGAGCTGCAGGACCGGATCGCGGCGGCCCGCGCCGGCGCCGGAGAAGGCCTCGTGGTGCGCGCCGGGCGGATCGCGGTCGAGCCGCACGAGGACCACGAGGCCCGACAGCGTGGCGATCGCGGACGCGACGTAGAAGGCCGCCTCGATGGACAGGGCGCGGGCGAGGGGCCCGGCTGCGAGCGGGCCGACGACATACCCGACGGCGATCGCGACGGCGTAGAGGCTGGTCACGTAGGCCTTGTTGTCCTCGTCCGCCCGCATCAGCAGGATCGTCTCGCAGCTGACCCAGATGCCGACGGAGAACGCGCCGTCGAAGAACCGCGCGAGGGCGATCGCGCCGTAGCCGTGCAGGAGCGGGAAGAGGCCGACGGTCACGGCGTAGCCCAGGAGAGACGCGGTCAGGGTCGCCTTCGCCGAGAAGCGGCGCAGCAGCGCGCCCACCGGGAGGGACATCGCGACGATGCCCGACGCGAAGAACGCGGCGAGCTGGCCGATGTCGGCCTTGGAGAAGCCGCGGGCGTCGAGGTGCAGCGCGATGACCGCGATCGAGATGCCGTAGGCGGTCCCGAGGAGGAAGACGGCCAGGTAGACGACGCGGATGTTGGGGTCGCGGACGCGGCTGAGCACGGGGGGGGGGACCGAGGGTCGCGGCGGAGGGCGGACGCGTCAAGACCCGCGCGACGCCAGATCAGCCGCCGACGAGCGCCTGCTGCGCCATCCGCCGCTTGCGCGCCTGCAGCTCGGGAGATTCGGTGACGGCCATCCCGATGAGCCGGAAGGCCTCGAGGAAGTGCTTCATCCCGATGCGCACGAGCTCCGGGTGACGACCGCCGACGTCGGGGAAGCCGCGCCCCTCGGCGTCCGGCTGGACGGTGCCCCAGTTGGCGAACAGGCGGCCCCAGTCGCTCTCGAGCGCCTCGATGACGCGCGCCTTGCCCACGAACGGGTACCAGAACGCGTCGTGGTACGAGACCGACGCGACGTAGGCCCAGGGGGCGAGCCACGTCTTGAGCGACCACTCCACCGGCTTCTTGAGCGGGCCCCAGTAGATGCGGTGCTGGTTCTTCGACGCGAACGTCATGTTCTTGAACGGCCCGTCGAAGTTCCAGTTCATCGAGGCCGCCTCCACGTCGCCCACGATCTCGATGTCCCTGACGTCGCCGCAGCCGAGGCCGAGGTCGTGGGCGAGCCGGATGAACTTGCAGTCGCGCATCGGGTCGAAGCCCATCAGCTTCGCGGCGACCGCGTCGATCGCGACCTGGTCGGCCGACGCGAGCAGGACGTTCTTCACGTGCGGGATCATGCAGCGGGGCCCCGGCCCGTCCCCGACGAACGTGCCGTCCATCACGGCGAAGATGCCGCGGTGGATCTTCTTCTGGATCATCAGGAGATCGACCAGGGTCTCGTGGATGACCGGATGCGTCCAGTGCCGGTGCTCGTTGAGCAGACCGCCGAACGCGTTCTTCATCGCGCCCGTCGTCGTCGTGAAGATGTGGGTCTTCACGGTGGGCAGGTGGATGATGTTCTCGCCGATGAAGCGCTTCGGGATCGAGAACCCCTTGGGGAACACCTCGTTCAAGACGAGGAACTTCTTCGTCAGGTCGCCCACGGCGTCGCGGACGTCGAGCCACTCCTCGCCCTCGTAGAGGTGAACGTTGCGCAGGCCGTGCGCCTCGACCACGTCGACCTGCTTGTTCTCGCGCTCGCCGAGGCGAGCGTCGATGACGACCGTGCGGTTGTGGCAGGCGTGCATCAGGTCGGACGCGTATCCGTCGCGCTTCATGGCGCGGATGACGCCGTCGAGCTGCCAGGGCGTCGTCGACGACGCCGGGTAGAAGAAGTGCCAGGAGATGTTCACCTTGAGCGCCGTGTCCGCGGCGCGGTCGATGACCTCCTGGTACCCCGCCAGGTTCATCAGGCGGTGGTAGTCCTCGAGGACGGTCTTGGGCGAAGTGCGCAGGATGGCGACGCGAGATCTCGACATGTCCGGGATCGTTCTTAGCATCCCCGGAGTAGGGTCGCGACGCCGCCGCGCACCTTGCGCGCGCGCGCAGAGCTTGCGCAAAGGCGGGCTCGGCACTCGCAGGGATCCGGCGCGGCGGCGATGCAGCGCGGGCGTGGTTGGTCGAAGCGGAGCTCGCACCTCGTGGTGCTGGCTCGTTCATTGCTGGAGACCGTCCGCATCGACGCGATCGACGCGAAGGAGGACCATCATGAACGTCTCGGATCTGATGAGCACGGCCGTGAAGTCGTGCGGTATGGGCGACAGCCTGGAGCGCGCCGCGCAGATCATGTGGGAGAGCGACTGCGGCATCGTCCCGGTCGTGGACGACGACGGACGCGTCGTCGGCATGATCACCGATCGCGACATCTGCATGGCCGCTTACACGCGGGGCCAGGCTCTCTGGCAGATCCCCGTGCCCGACGCGATGGCCAGGCAGGTGCACGGCGTCAGCGAGGACGACCCGCTCGAGGTTGCCGAGGGCCTGATGCGACGAGTGCGAGTGCGCCGCGTGCCCGTCCTCGACGGAGGCGGGCGCCTGAAGGGCATCCTGTCGATGAACGATCTGGCCCGTCAGGCCCACCGCTCGGGTCGCAAGAGCAACGGGCTCAGCGGCGACAGCATCGCGCAGACGCTGGCGGCGATCTGCGAGCCGCACGTCGCCCCGGGCGCGAACGGGGCCAGGGGCAAGGCCGTGCGGGCCTCGGCCTGAGCGAGCGAGATGAGAACCCCCATGAAGTGGCTCCTGGCGATCGCTGCAATGCTGCTCGTCGGCGGGCTGCTCGTCGCCGGGTCGTACAACTCCCTCGTCGCGCTCGACCAGGGCGTGCAAGCGCAGTGGGGGCAGGTCGAGAACGTCTATCAGCGCCGCGCCGANNTCGGCACGATCGCGCCCGGCGCGCTCGAGAAGATCACGAACGATCCGGAGGCTTTCCAGAGGTTCGAGCAGGCCCAGGGACAGCTCTCGTCCGCCCTCTCCCGGTTGCTCGTCGTGTCGGAGAAATACCCGGAGCTCAAGGCCACCGAGAACTTCCGGGATCTCCAGGCCCAGCTCGAGGGGACCGAGAACCGNNCCGTCGAGCGGATGCGCTTCAACGACGCGGCGCGTGCGTTCAACTCGAAGCGCGACAGCTTCCCCACGGTCGTGGTCGCCGGCTTCTTCGGCGATCGCTTCCGCGAGAAGCCGTACTTCCAGGCCGAGCCCGGTGCGAGCGCAGCGCCCAAGGTCTCGTTCTAGGTCGTGGCACGCTGGCGCGTGTTCGTGCTGCTGTCGGCGGTCGTCGGGCTCGTCGCCGCGGCCCGCGCCGACGGGGCGGTCGCCGGCCCGCCGCCGACTCCGAGCGAGTGGGTGACCGACAACGCCGGGGCCCTGCGCGAGGAAACTCGAGCCTCGCTGAGCCGGCGACTCTCCGAGTATGCCGGGGGCTCGGGGCACCAGGTGCTCGTCTGGATCGGGGACACCACGGGAGACGTGCCGCTCGAGGAGTTCGCCGCTCGCGCGTTCGAGCAGTGGAAGGTCGGCCGCAAGGGCATGGACGACGGCGCCGTCGTCTTCGTGCTCGTCAAGGACCGCAAGGTCCGGATCGAGGTCGGGTACGGCCTCG
>PLYU01000178.1 GCA_003153495.1 Myxococcales bacterium | reverse complement strand
GAAGGGCTCGGGGTGGCGGCCCATGTGCTCGGGCGCGCGCGGGGAGGGCTCGGGCCCGCGACCCACGCGTCCGGTCGCGCGCAGGAAGCATTCGGGATGGCGGCCCACGCGCTCGGGCGCGTGAGCGAAGCGCCCGGGATCGCGAGCCACGCGGGCGGGGGCGCGAGCGAAACCGTAAGCCCTTCGTTGCGGGGCCAGTGGTCTGCGCATCGTGCATCGGGCTCGCCATGCTCGCTGTCGGCCCCGAGATGACGACCATCGGCCCCGTCGGGTCCGCGGAGCATCGTGCTACTGAGAGAGGCGCGCGATGGATGACGGCTCTATGCGAGCGAGTGACGGCAGAGCGCCGCGTGAGCACCCGGACGACCCGGAAGACAACGCTCACACCGATGAGATAGTCGCTCAGTACGAAGGCATGTTCGTACGGTCATTCAGGACCGGGAGCGTCGAGCGGGCTCGTCTCATCATCAGACATTTCACGGACACGGCCATGTTGCACGCGGATGACGACCGAGAGAGAGTTCTCGTCCGTCGACTGTCCCTATCCGCCGAGCTGCAAATGGTGACGACGTTTCACGGCGACGTCGATGAAGGTGCGGCGGTGGCGGGCCTTCTCGTTGCGCTGCCGTGCCACACCCGCCTGGCGCAGCTCTGGCAAGTAGCCGCGTTCGCGGCCCACTGCTGCAAGCAGGGCCGACCTGGCGCAGCATGGCCGCATCTCCTCCGCGCGGTCCGTGTCGTGGAGTCTCAAATCCCGACCCACGAGCGATGGATTGCCGGTCAGGAGTACTTTCGAGGCATCCTTCGAAACGTATGGGAGTCCATGAGTGAAGCCGAACGTTCGACCTCGGAGCCATGGTCGCTCGCCCCGAACGAAGCCTGACCGTGGCGGATCAGGTAGATCGTGCCCATCACCGTCCCCGGAAGGACGGCTTGCGCTTCTGGAGGACCGCGGCCAGCCCCTCGTTCGCGTCGTCCGAGGCAAAGAGCCGCTGCTGCAGCTCGCGCTCGAGCGCGAGCCCCTGCTCGAGCGACATGTCGGCGCCGCCCTGCACGGCGCGCTTGATCTGTCCGACCGCGAACGCCGCCCGCCCGGGTGGGCAGAAGTCGTGCGCGTACTCGAGGACCTTGCGGCCGAACTGGTCGCTCGTCTCGGTCGTCCACACCTTGTGTACCAGCCCCGCCGCGAGCCCCTGCTCGACGGGAAGGCTCTGCGCCTCCACCATCAGCTCGATCGCTCGGCCCGTGCCGACCAGGCGAGCGAGGCGCTGCGTCCCCCCGGCTCCGGGAAGGAGGCCCAGCTCCACCTCGGTGAACCCGATCTGAAAGGAGCCTCCCCGCGCGATGCGCAGATCGCACGCGAGGGCCACCTCGAACCCGCCGCTCATGGCGGACCCGTTGAGGGCCCCGATCACGAGCTTGGGGGTGGCCTCCAGGCGCGACAGCGTCTCGCTGGCGTGCAGCCCGAAGTAGTACTTGAAGCTGAGGTCGGCCTCCTTGAGCATATGTGGGTTCGCGCCGGCGCAGAAGAAGCGGTCGCCGTGCCCCGTCAGCACGATGACGTGCACGTCGTCGTCGAACCGGGCCTCGAGGATGCAAGCGTCCAGCTCCTTGAGCATCTCGTGTGTGTACGCGTTGACGGGCGGGTCGGTCAGCGTGAAGAGCGCGACCCCCTTGTCGGTGGTGTAGTCGACCAGCGTGCCCATACTCGCCTCACCCTCGTCGCGGGAAGATCCGTGCGCGGCGTCTTGCCGCGCTGGCGCCCCGCCCGTGGGGTCTTAGACTCAACGAGGATGGGGCGCAAACCGGCTCGCTTGCTTCGGCGCCTGCGCCTCGTCGCTGCGGTGGGGTCGTGGCTGGCCTCGGCCGCCCTCGCGCAGGCCCTCGCGGGCCCCGACCTCGGCCGAGGCGCGAAGCGGCTCGAGGAGCGGATCGAGCTGCTGCTGCGGACCGGAAAGGCGCCGCTCACCCCGGCCCGGGGCGCCGACCGTCCGGAGAGCGGCCACCACGACACGTTGCAGCCGTGGGAGCTCGTGAGCGTCTAGGGCGCCGGGGACCCCGGGGTGTGCTAGACGGACGCGGGAGCATGCACGCTGCCCAGCTACGCTCGCAGGTGAAACGGCTCATCGTCGCCGAGCTCAATCTGAAGGGACGCGACCCCGAGACGATCGAGGACGACGCGCCCCTCTTCGGAGAGGGGCTCCGCCTCGATTCTCTCGACGCCTTGCAGCTCGCCGTGGCCGTCGAGGAGCAGCTGGGCGTCCGCCTCCCGGACGGAGACGAGGCGCGCTCGGTGTTCCGGAGCGTGCGAGCGATCGCGGACTACGTCGAAAGGGCGCGCCGCGCGTGAGCGCCGGCGTGCGGGTGACGGGGCTGGGGCTGGTGACCCCTCTCGCCGTCGGAGTCGAGGCGACGTGGACCCGCCTGGTGCGAGGCGACCGGGCGATCCGTCCGGTGACTCTCTTCGACGTCGCCGGTCAGCGCGTGAAGCTCGCCGGTCAGGTCGACTGCGCGCGGCTTCCCGGCGCGGGCGTCGAGGTCGCCACCGGCTGGTCGCGGACCGGAGCCATGGCCGTCGCCGCCGCCCGAGAAGCCATGAGCATGGCCGGGCTCGATGCCTCACGGGTCCGGGTGGGCCTCGTGGTGGGAGGGACGACGGGCGGGATGTTCGAGACCGAGCAGCTCCTCGCCCGGCTGCACGCGGAGCCGGAGGCCCGGCAGGCGCTCGTCGAGATGCTCTCGCACCCGCTGACCGCGACCGCCGACCGTCTCCAGGAGCAGCTCGGTCCCTTCTCGCGCGTGCGGACGCTGGCGAGCGCCTGCTCGAGCGGCGCGAACGCGATCGTCGTGGGCGCCGGCTGGCTGCTCGCGGGCGAAGTGGACGCGGTGGTCGTCGGAGGGAGCGACGGCCTCTGTCGTCTCACCCTGACCGGGTTCAACGCGCTCGCCGCGCTGGACCCGGAGCCGTGCCGTCCGTTCGACCGGAGGCGGCGCGGAGCCAGCCTGGGCGAGGGGGCAGGCTTCCTCGTGCTCGAGCGCGCCGACGGCGCGCGCGCGCGAGGCTCGCAGCCGGTCGCGGAGCTGGCAGGATGGGCCCTCGGCTCGGAGGCGCACCACATCACGAACCCAGCACCGGACGGCGCGGTCGTGGCCGCGCTGATCGCGCGGGCGGTCGCGCGCGCGGGGCTGACTCCCGCGGACATCGACTACGTCAACGCCCACGGCACGGGCACGCTGCTCAACGACTCCGCCGAGGCCGCGGCGCTGGGGCTCGCGCTGGGGAACGAAGCGAGACGTATTCCGGTGTCGAGCAGCAAGGGGCAGATCGGGCACACGCTGGGAGCCGCGGGGGCGATCGAGGCCGTGATCACGGCCCTCGTGGTCGCGCGCGGGACCCTCGTCCCGACCGCCGGGCTCGACGAGCCGGACCCCGCGCTGCCGCTCGTCCACGTGCCTCACGTGGGCCGCGAGGTCGGGCGGGTGCGCGCGGCGCTCTCCAATGCCTTCGGCTTCGGGGGGATGGACACGGTGCTCGTGCTCACCGAGCCGCAGCCGAGCCGCGAGCGGGGGGCCGCGGTCTCGCGTCCGGCGAGCCCTCTCCCCGTGATCACGGGGGTGTCGGTCTTCGGTTGCTGCGGCCTTCTGGGCGCCGAAGAGTGCGCGGAGCTCCCCACGAGGAAGATCGCGCTCGACGCTTTGACCGAGCCGGACTCGCACCTGGACCCGGCGCGGGCGCGGCGTCTGGATCGGCCGGCGCGCCTGGGGGCCGTCGCGGTCCAGCGGGCCCTGGCCGAATCCGGGGCTCCGGCCGCGGGGGCGGGGCTCGTCCTCGGCAGCGCGTTCGGCAACGTCGACGGCTCTGCGTCGTTCATGCACCGCGTCTTCGACAAGGGGCCGCGTCTGGCGAGCCCCGCCGAGTTCCCGAACCTCGTGCCGAGCTCGCCGGTCGGTCACGTCTCGATCTACCTCGGGCTCCGGGGGCCCGCGTTCGCGACTGCGGACTTCGACCAGAGCGGCGAGAGCGCGTTCGTCCAGGCCGCGCAGCTGGTGGCAGCCGGCGAGGGAGACTGCGTCGTCGCCGGCGCCTTGGAGCCGAAGAGCGGCATCGTCGAGCGCGTGCTCTCGGTGCTGTTCGGCCACGGCGCGTCCCAGGGCGCGGCTGCGAGGACCGACCTCGCCGTGGCCATCGTCCTGGAGGGAGCGGCCGCGGCGCGGCGCCGGGGGGCCCGCGCGCTCGCGCGGGTCGGGCAGGCAATCGAGTGGCGGGGGGACGATGGCCCGGCGCTCGCCTCGCTCAGGAAGCCGCGCAGTCCAGGCTCCGAGTTGGTGCTCGCGCGCGCGGACGACTCCGTGCGCGTGCTCGTCGAACGCACTCCCTGGCGCGAGCAGGCGCGCGTGGCCTGTGCCCCCGGCCTCGGCGAGAGCGACGGGCTGGGTGCCGTCGCGATCGCGGTCGCGGCCGCGCGCATCGACGCGGGCCTCACGGGCGAGGTGCTCGTCGTCGGGCTCGCGCCCGGTCGGGGGTACGCGATCGTCCTCGAGGCGCCGTGAATGCGATACCTCCCGGTCGTCCTTCTCCTTTCTCTCCCCGGGTGCGCGTCCCGGGCGGCGCCTGCGCCGTGGCGCTCTCCGGCGCCATCCTCCTGGCCCGCGCTGAAGGAGAGGCTCGAGCAGGAGCGGCGGGCCCTCCCGACCGCGCCGTGGGCTGCGGGTCTCCGCGCGACGATGCGCGATACGCGTCGCGATCATGCCGTCGACGGTCGCGGCGCGATCGCCGTGGCACCGGGCCGCGCCGTACGGATGGTGCTCGTGGGCCCCGCGGGCACGACCATGCTGGACGCCTGGATCACGCGAGACCGGTGGCGGGTCGCCGTCCCGTCGCTCGAGGTGGTTCGTAGAGGCGGGGAGGACGCGCCCCCCGACCTGCCCGTCGGCTTCCTGCGCTGGTGGTTTCTCACGCCGCTCGACGGCGCCCTCTTCGGGGCCGCATTCACGGACCCCGGCGTGGCCTGGCTCCTGCGGGACGGCGACGCCGTCATCGAGCTGCGGCTCGCGCCGGCTCCCGACGGAGAGGCGCTCACCGTGGCCCGCCGCGTCGGCGGGCGCAGCGAGAGGATCGAGGAGCTCCGGGCGGGCACGGCGCCTCACGTCGGCGACCGGGTCCACTACGTCGACGAGACAAGCGGGCTGCGGGTGGATCTGATGCTGGAGTCCGTCGCCAGCCGCCCTCCGGACGAGGGAGCGTTCCTCGACCCCGACATCGAGGGAGGAGGGTCTTGAGCGGCGCTGCGGTCGTCGCGTTCGGCGCCGTCTCGGGGCTCGGGGAAGGGGTCGCCGCCGTTCGCCCCGGGGAGGCCGGGGCCCGGGCGCTCCTGGCGATCGTGCGAGACGAGGAGCTCGCGTCCGCCGGGCTCTCGCGCCCCTTCGCCGGGAGGGCGTCGGCCGGAGGCTCGCATGATCGCGTGGGCGCCATACTCGAGAGAGCCTTGCTCTCGTGTGCGTCCGAGCTCGATCGCGTGCGCCCTGCCTGGCGAGCCGGGCGCGTGGGGCTCGTGCTCGGGACGTCGAGCGGTGGGATGCGGGGGGCCGAGCGCGCCTTCGCGGCGATGGCCCGTGGCGAGCGTATCCTGGACGTCGAAGCGCCGACCTACTTCGGGCCCATGGCGCGGGCCGCTCGCCTCCTCGGCGTCGCCGTCGATCCCTCGCTCCTGGTGCTCGGCGCGTGCGCCTCGTCGGCGCTGGCGATCGGCCTCGCGACCCGGTGCCTCGCGCGCGGCGCCTGTGATCTCGTCCTTGCCGGCGGATTCGACGAGGTCACGGTCTTCGTCGCCGCCGGGTTCGAGGCCCTGCGTGCGACGACGGCGTCGCCGCCCCCGCGCCCGTTTCGCCTCGGCCGCGACGGGATGGCGCTCGGTGACGGGGCTGCGGTCCTCGCGCTCGCGCGGGTCGACGACGGCGGCGGCGCGTCCGTGTTCGTCGGTGGCTTCGGAGCGGCGTCCGACGGCGTCCACCTGACCGCCCCCGAGCGCCGCGGCGACGGGCTGGCCCGCGCTGCCTCGCGCGCGCTCGAGGAGGCAGGGCGGCCAGAGATCGATCTCGTCGGCGCTCACGCCACCGCGACCCCCTTCAACGACGCCGCCGAGTGGTGCGCCATCTCGCGGGCCCTGGGCGAAGAGCGCGCCCGGGCGGTCGTGATTCACCCGTTCAAGGCCCAGATCGGGCACACGCTCGGTGCGTCAGGCGCGCTCGAGCTGCTCGCCTGCGCCGACGCGCTCGCGCGCGGCGTTCTCCCGGCATCCGCGGGCGAGGGGCCGCTCGACCCGCAGATCCCCGCGCGGCTCCTGGACCGGGCGGTTGCGGGCAGGCCGCGGGCCGCTCTCAAGCTCGCGGCGGCCTTCGGGGGCGCCAACGCGGCGCTGGTGCTCGGCGCGCGCCCGCTCGGGTCATCGGCGCCGCCGCGCGGCGCCTTCGTACACGAGGCCGTTCACGTCGATGGCGAGATGCCGCTGGAGGGCCTGGCCCTGCGCACGGGGATGACCGTCGACCGCCTGGCGCGCGCCGACGGGCTCGTCCGGCTCGCGCTCGCGGCGGTCGCGCGTCTCGAGGAAGTCACCGGTCCGCTCGCGGGCGCCGGCGTGGTGGTGGGGACGGCGCTCGCCACGCTCGAGACGAACGCCGTCTTCGCGGCTCGCATCCGGGCGCGCGGCGCTCTCGCCGCCGAGCCGAGGCTCTTCCCGTACACGTCTCCGAACGCGGTCGCCGGAGAGTGCTCGATTGCATTCGGCCTGACGGGGCCCAGCTTCTCCGTCGGCGGCGGCATGCACGCGGCGCTCGAGGCCGTGGCGGCAGGGGCGCTCCTCGTCGAAGGGGGCGACGCCGAGAGGGTCGTGGTCGTCGCAGCCGACGACGTTGGTCCGGCCACACGCGCCCTCGCGGGCTCGTCGCTGCGCTCAGGGGCGGTGGCGGTCCTGCTGGACGCGAGACCCTCCGGGGCGCGGGCTCGCGTCAGCGCGATCTCGCTGCGGCGTGGCGTGCCGGTGGCAGGCGTCATGGACGCCGGGCATCTCGCGCTCCTGCCCCTTCTGGCGGACGCTGCACCGCGCGAGCTTCTCGGCGCATCCGCTCCGGACGTCCTCGCCCGCATAGAGCTCGTCTCGTAACCGGCCGATGGCTTCGCGCTGGCCGCGTCGGCTCGCTCTCGACCGGTTCTGAGACGAGCTCTCCGTGACAGTTCGACACCGCCGGGGACGAGCGGGCCACCGCGGCTGACAAGCTGACAACCGGCTTGCCAGGCCCGGCCCTTCCAGTCCTCTGAAATCCGGCGCATTTGTCCGCCAGGCCCGCGGCCCGCAACTTGCGTTAGCCTTCGGGCGCGCGCCCTCCGTCGAGGCCCGCGTCCCGATCCGTCCCATGAAGCTCTCCTGGCTCCTCCACCTTCTCGTGATCACCACGGCGCTCACCGCGGTCGCGTGCTCGAAGGCGTACATCCCCAACACCGACGTCGAGGATACGGGCGACAACCGTCAGGTCATCCTCTTCTGCGAGCGCTACCGGCACGCGATGGAAGACAAGAACGTCTCCGAGCTGCTCAAGCTGATGAGCCCCGCTTACTTCGAGGACGGCGGCAACACCAAGAACGACGACGACGCGGACTACGACAAGGTCCGCGAGTTTCTGACGGGGGACTTTCTCAGGACGAGCGGCATCCGCTACGAGATCCGCTACCGCCGGGTGACGTTCACCGAGCGAGAGCACATCTTCGTGGACTACACCTTCGCGGGCGCGTGGAAGCTCCCTGGCGTGAAGGCCGACGAGTGGCGGCACACCGTCGCGGACAACCGCCTCGACCTGGTGCGCGACGGGGACTCGTTCAAGATCGTCAGCGGAATGTGAGACGCCGCTACTCGGCGTCCCCTGCGTCTCCTGTCGTCGAGGGGGCGTCGGAGGCGTCGGAAGCGGGAGCGGGCTGGGGCGGGACGAGCCACTGGCAGGCCGGATCCGACTGGGGCGTCGTCACGACGCTGCAGTTCGTCTGGATGGCCTGCACGCAGGCGTTCAGGGCGCTCGCGCCCGGAGGGGGGCTCACCTCGAGGCCGTGCAGACACGCGTCGTCGTAGAAACGGATGCAGGCGTCCACGTCGGTCCCGCTGGTCGAATAAGGTGGCTGTAGCGGGATGCCGCACTTGGAGGCCTGCCGGCAAAGCGCCTCTTCGACCTGCCGGCAAGCGTCCACGCCGCTCGCGTCCGTACCGCACGCGGGCACGACGCCCAGCGCTGTCAGCCAGAGCGCGAGCGGTCCGAGCCGACGCACGATCATCCGTCTGGCTCGTACTACGCCGCGCAGCCATCCACCAACTTTGCAGCCGGGCTAGGCCTACTTTCGCAAAGA
>PLYU01000359.1 GCA_003153495.1 Myxococcales bacterium | reverse complement strand
TGCGCGGTGAGGTGCCGCGGGGCGCCACGGGGTGCCAGCGCAGGTCGAAGGCGAAGCGGTCGACCGCCTCGCGGTCGCTCGCCCCCTCGATGCGCTGCAGCACCATGACCGAGGGCGAGCGAGGGCTACTACACGTAGCTCGAGCGAGCCCGACGACGCCATCGCGATGGGATCGAACGAAAGACACCAGTCTCCACCCGGACGCTCGTGAACGCGCCCTCGGAGCCCCTCCTGGACGCTGGCCGGCCGTTCAGTTAGCGTAGCTCAGACGATGAGCAAGCACGGGGCGGCCGCAAGGAGTGTCGACCAGGGCCGGGTCCCGCTCGTCGTGGCCTCCGCGCCGACTGTCGGTCGTCCCTTCGTCAAGTGGGCCGGTGGCAAGCGTCAGCTCCTCCCGTCCCTGCTCAAGCACGCGCCACCGAGCCCTCCCAGGTACTTCGAGCCATTCATCGGCGGCGGCGCGCTGTTCTTCGCTCTGCGTCCTCGAAAAGCGGTGCTTGCTGATGTGAACGAGCGCTTGATTCGAACCTACAAGGGAGTTCGGGACAACGTCGACGAGGTCATCCGCCTTCTTCGCGGCTACCCGCACACTCCCACGTTCTTTTACCGCTTCCGGGAAAGAAACGTCGACGGCAAGTCGGATGCCGAAGTCGCAGCGTGGTTCATCTATTTGAACAAGACCGGTTTCAACGGACTGTACCGCGTCAATCGCGACAACGGCTTCAACGTGCCGTTCGGTCGCTACGCGCACCCAAACATCTGCGACGAGCCTACCCTTCGGGCCTGCTCGGAAGCGCTCGCGGGCACAGAGCTGCTCGTGAAGGACTTCGAGGCCGTTGTCGCGAAGGCGAAGCGCGGGGACTTCGTCTACTTCGACCCGCCGTACGTGCCGCTGTCGACGACGTCGTCGTTCACGTCCTACACCTCGAGCGGCTTTGGCGAGGCAGAGCAGACGCGCCTGCGCGACACCGCGAAGAGGCTGAAGAAGCGAGGCGTCCACGTGCTGCTCTCTAACTCGTCGGCTCCATTCGTTCGCTACCTTTACGCCGAGGGCTTCGACCTCATCGAGGTATCCGCCACGCGGGTCGTCAACAGCAAGGCGACTGCGCGCGGCGCTATCGTCGAGCTCCTCATCAAGTAGCCATGGCCGGGCGAGCGACGGCGGTCGCCAGCGGAGACGCACTGTGCAAGGCGGTCGCGGCGCTCGGCGCGTCACTCGGGCTAGTCGCCCGCGAGCAATACAGGTGTGGCCGGAGAATCTGGGGCGCAGAACGTCTCATCGACGTGGTGCTCACGCATCCGGAGACACATCGCCGCCTGGGGCTGGAGTGCAAGTACCAAGGCACGCAAGGAAGCGCCGAAGAGAAGATTCCGGCCACCATCCAGGACATCGGTGCTTGGCCCATCCCGGGGCTGGTCGTGTTCAGCGGTGCGGGCTTCAGTGCGAACATCAGGTCATTCCTCGTTGCCTCTGGACGCGCCGTCGACCTTGACGACCTGGAAGCGTGGCTGCGTCTCTTCTTCGGGCTCGACCTGACAGGCTAGGACAAGGGCCAGGGGTGGTCTACCGTTCCCCGAGGTCCGCCTCGACGCTGTCGAGCAGCTCCTCGGCGCGGGCGTCGTCGATGCCCAGGCCCTCGGCGAACATGTTCAGCGTCTCGTTCTCCTCGTCCGCGATGGCGCTGTCGGCGAACGCGATGGCCGCCGCCAGGACGAACGCCACCTCGGCGCGGGCCGGGTCTCCGCTCAGCTGCGCGACCACGTCCCGCAGGCGGGCGTCGCGCCCCTGCTCGGCCACGTTCTTCGACGCGTGCTCGAGCAGCGCGTCGATGTGCGGCGCGCGCACCGCGTCGCCGGACAGGTTGCGGAGCGCGCCGGCGAGCACGTCGCGCTCCTCGCGGGAGATCGTCCCGTCGGCCGACATCATCAGGTACATCGCCTCGCAGATGGGGCCGTACTCGGCGACCACGGCCCCGAGCTCCGCGCCGGGCTTCGACGCCTCGTCGGGGACGATGGACTGACGCTGACCGCGGCTTCGAAGCTGATCGCGGAGGCGAGCGACCGTGGAGCTGGAGAGCCAAATCATCGGCGCGGGACCGAGGGTACCACGCTCAATCGTCGGCCTTGAACAGGTCTTCGAGGTCGCCCTTGGTGAGCTTCTTGGCCCCGCCGACGTCCTCGGACAGGACGGCGCCGACCAGCTCGCGCTTCTTCTCCGCGAGCTCGAGGATCTTCTCCTCGATCGTCCCCTTCGCTATGAGGCGGTACGTCGTCACGACCCTGGTCTGTCCGATCCGGTGAGCCCGGTCGGTGGCCTGGTCCTCGACCGCCGGGTTCCACCACGGGTCGAAGTGGATCACCGTGTCGGCCGCGGTCAGGTTCAGCCCGCTCCCGCCCGCCTTGAGCGAGATCAGGAACACGGGGGGCCCGTCGTCTTGCTGGAAGTGGTCGACGATCGACTGGCGGTCCTTCGTCGATCCGTCCAAGTACTCGTACTTCACGCCGTCCTCGTCCATCGCGCGCTTGATGATCTGCAGCATGCTCACGAACTGGCTGAACACGAGGACCTTGTGGCCACCCTCGAGGCACGTCTCCACCAGATCCCTCAGCGCGACGAGCTTGCCCGAGTCCTCGTCGCCGAACTGGCGCGGCAGCCCGAGCAGCCTCGGATCGCAGGCGGCCTGCCTCAGGCGCGTCAGTCCGGCGAGGATCTGGATGTGGCTGCGCGCGAGCCCCTGGCGCTCGACCTCGCCCAGCACCTGCGCGCGCACCTCCTTCAGCACGGCCGCGTAGAGGGCGGCCTGCTCCCCGGTGAGCTCGCAGAACTGGTCGGTCTCGATCTTCTCCGGCAGATCCCTGGCGACCTCGGCCTTCGTGCGCCGGAGGATGAACGGGTGGATCGTCGCGCGCAGCCGCGCGGCCGCCGTCTTGTCCCCGGCGTCGATCGGGCGCGAGTAGCGCTCCTCGAACTTGTCGAGCGGGCCGAGCAGGCCCGGGCTCACGAAGTCGAAGATCGACCAGATCTCGCTGAGGCGGTTCTCGATTGGCGTGCCGCTGAGGGCCAGGCGCCGGTCCGACTTCAGCCGCTTGGCCGCGCGCGCCGTCGCGCTGAGCGGGTTCTTGATCTGCTGCGCCTCGTCGACGATGACGTAGCGCCAGTCGATCTCCTTGAGCATCTCCTCGTCGCGGCGGAGCAGCGCGTAGCTGGTCACGACGACGTCGGCGTCCTCCAACTCGTCCTGCCGCTCCTTGCGCTCCGCGCCGTGCCAGAGCGCGTGCCGGAGCGACGGCGCGAACCTGTCCATCTCACGCAGCCAGTTGGTGACCACGCTCGTGGGTGCCACGATGAGCGCCTTGAACGGCTTGCGCTTGCCCTCGATCTTGGAGTCCTCGTTCTTCACGGCGAGCAGCAGCGCGAGCGTCTGCACCGTCTTGCCGAGGCCCATGTCGTCGGCGAGGACGCCGCCGCTGCCGATCTCGTGGAGGAACCAGAGCCAGTGCAAGCCCTGCTCCTGGTACGGGCGCAGCTGCGCCTTGAGATTCCGGGGCTTCCGCGTGCCCTTGATCTCATCGATGTTCTTGAGCTTCTTGAAGAGCTCCTTCGCGTCCCCCGAGACGGCGGAGCGGCCCACCTGGGCGAGCAGATCCTCGATGCGCCCGGCCTGCGACAGAGGCAGGCGCCCGCCCGCGCCGCCGCCGGTGGCGAGGATCTCCGCCTGGCGCAGCAGCACCTCCCGGACCTTCTGCGGATCGAGTCGCGCGAAGGATCCGTCGGCGAGGCGGACGTAGCGCCGCCCCTCCGTGAGGCACCGCGCGAGCTCTTCCTGGGTGACCGCCACGCCCTCGCTCTCGAAGTTGAGGCGCAGGGCCAGCCAGTCGACGCCGCTGGACACGCGCGCGCTGGCCGTGAGCGCCTCGTCGCGCAGGTTCACGTCGACCAGATCGTCGGGGACGAAGATGTCCCACTCGTCCGGGAGCGAGCCGATGCCCTCGGTCCAGAAGCGGATGGCGTCGTCGCCGCGCGCGACGAACTTGTTGCCGTCCTCGTCCGGCACGAGCCCCAGATCCCGCAGGCGCGCCGCGGCCTCCTGCTGCGCCGCGATGTCGCAGCGGATGCACCTCGCGCGCTTGCTGGCGGCGGCCGGGGGCGCTCCGTCGACGCGCGGCTGCGCGCTGGGCGGCTTGACGATCACCGGCAGCGTCATGCCGTCGGCGCGCACGTCGACCTCGACGTCCTCGTACGCGGCGCGAAGGCTGACCTGCGCCTCGATCAGCGTGCCGCCCGCGGCAATGCGGAAGGTGGGCACCAGATCGACGACGTCCGCGACCTGGGACAGCTCCGGCAGCTCGGCGCCGACCTCGAGCGCCACCTTGGGGAGCCCGTGCATGACCAGCTCGGGCAGCTTGTCGACCGGCTCGGTGATCGCCGGCATCCGCAGGAGCCGGCGCACGGCGGCCGGCGAGACGCGCCTGTCGATCGGCCGCGCCCACCCCTCCTGCGCGTCCACGTACCACCCGGGGCTCCCCTCGAACCAGGCGCCGCTCGTCGTGGTGAACTTGCGGGGGTCGCCCTGGCGCTGGAACGAGGTCCGCACGACGATCTGCGCGCCGTCCGGGGAGAGCTCGAGGTCGAAGCGCGGCCGCAGCGGCTCGTCCCCGAAGCGCAGCTCCATCATCTGGGGCTCGACGATGACGCGCCGCCCCTTCAGAAACGGCAAGAGGTCGCTCGCGTCCTCCCCGCGGACGTCGATGCCGACGCGCCGCGGCCCCTGGTTCTCGAACTTCGCCAGCAGGCGGATCGCGTCGCGGTCCGGCGTCGGGTGCTGGTCCTGCGCCACGAGCAGCGCGCTGGGCAGGAGCGGGACGCGCGCGTCGGGGTCGAGCAGGGTGATCGTGAGGAGGCCGCCCGGCGCGCTCGGCGCGGAGCCCACCGGCTTCACCTGGAGGCGGTACTCGATGACCTTGGGCGCCGGCGGCATCGGCTCGGGGAGCCACGCCGCCACGCCGGTGCCGCCGCTCGACACGAGCCCGCGGGGCGACGGCGCGGCGTGGTGCACCGCCTTCATCGCTCGCGCGCGCGCCCTCTTGCTCCGCCGTCCTTCTCCGTCGACTCCTGCCACGTGCACCGTCCCGCCGTGAACCGAGTAGTGGACTCCGTTCGAAGGCTGCTGCTGCTGCTGCTGCGCCGGACGGGGCTGGGCCCCCCGCGCCTGGTCCCTCACCGCGATGAGCAGCGCGGCGACGTGCTTGCAGTGGCCGCCATTGCTCGACGCGAACGCCGGACACGTGCACGTCGAAGTGAACCCGTTCGGCGTGAGCTGCAGGCCGACCTCGTAGGGCTCGGCCTCGGTCCCGCGGACCTGACCGCGCGCGCCGGCCTCTTCGACCGCGACGTTCTCGACGGCGTGCCGGCGCACGTAGTCGTAGCCGCGCAGGTACGCGCGGGCGCCAAGCAGACGCCGCAGGGCGCGATCGTTGAGTGTCGATAGGGCTTCGGTGAACGGTGAGGCCAAAGACATGATGCACGCGGCACGCGTGCCCTTTCTGGCTTGCGCCGGACCCGGGGTGAAACGTGCGCTGCGCCGGGTTCTGCGCCACTCTAGGAGGCTCGCGCACGGCGCAATGCCGCGGCAGCGACGCCGAGAGCGCGTAAGCTCCCGTCAGTGCTGCTAGCACCGTCCCCCACGTTTCGCAACCACTCTGCCTTGCGGGCCCTTGCCGGGCCCTTCTCGCACCGCTCGGCGCCCTTCTCGGGCCGTATTCGCCCCGCTCTGCCCCTCGCGTGCCCTTGAAGCGAGCACCGGTTCGGAAGTACGTAGACGGCCTCGCCCATGCGTCCCGGAAGCGCACCCGCTCTTCTTCTCGCCCTGGCCCTCGCGGCGGCGCTCCTGGCGGGCTGCGCGGTGCCCATCACCGGGGGCCTCGACGACGAGGAGGCGAACCGCGTCCTCGTGGCGCTGGACCAGGCGAGCATCGACGCCGAGAAGGAGTCCGACCCCGGCGCCGAGGGAAAGTGGCGCGTCCTGGCCGCGCGCGACGACGTTGCCCGCGCCCTGTCGGTCCTGCGCGAGGAGCAGTTGCCGCGGCGCGACTCGCCCGGCGTCCTGGACGCGGTCGGCAAGGGCTCGCTGGTCCCCAGCGAGGCCGCCGAGCACGCACAGCTCGTCGCGGGCATCGCGGGCGATCTCCAGCGGTCCCTCGAGGGGATCGACGGCGTGCTCTCTGCCCGCGTCCACCTGAACGTCCCCGCCGCGGGCCCGCTGCGCGACCTCTCGCCTCCCCGGGGCAGCGCGGGGGTGCTCATCGAGCACCGCGGCGCGACGCCGCCGCTCAGCGCCGATTCGGTGCAGCGCTTGATCGCCGGAGGCGTCGCCGGTCTCCTGCCGACCGACGTCGTCGTGGTCATGGTCCCTCATACGGCCCCACCCGGCCCGGGCGGCGGTCTCGCTCACGTCGGGCCGATCGCCGTCGCCCGCGCGTCCATGCGACAGCTCCAGGCCGCCCTGGTCGCCCTAGTCGCGCTCGTCGCCCTCCTGGCCGGCGCGACGCTCGTCCTCTACTCCCGCCTCAGCCGCGCCCGCGCAGCGCTCGCCCACGACCCGCAGCCGGCCGCACGGTAGCGAGCGTGATAGGTCTCGCCGGCGTCAGCAAGTCCGTACACCGGCTCGGCGGAGCGCCTCACGCCATCATCAGCGGCGTCGACCTCACGATCCCGCAGGGCTGCCTCTACGGGCTCATCGGCCCCGGCGCGAGCGGCAAGAGCGTCCTCCTCAAGTTGATCACCGGCCTGCTGAGGCCCGACCGGGGCACAGTGACGGTGGGCGACGACGTCCTGACGGGCGCCTCGGAGCTCGAGCTGCAGCGCGCTCGCAAGCGCATCGGGATGCTCTTCCAGAACAACGCGCTCTTCGAGCACCTCACGGTCTACGACAACATCGCCTTCCCGCTGCGGCGCCTGTACGCGCCCGTCGAGGACGAGGTGCGCGCGCGCGTCGCCGAGCGGCTGGCCTGCGTGTCCCTCTCCGGGTTCGAGGAGCGCTTGCCTCCCGGCCTGAGCGGCGGGCAGAAGAAGCGCGTCGGTGTGGCTCGCGCCACCGTGACGCGCGCCCCGATCGTGCTTTACGACGAGCCCGCGGCGGGGCTCGACCCGGTGACCTCGCAGAAGATCTTCGATCTGCTGCGCGCCGAGCAGCGCGCCAGCGGCTCGACGGTGGTCATGGTGTCGAGCGATCTCGACCGCCTGCTGACCGTCACCGACCGGGTCGGGATGATGTACCGCGGCGCGCTCATCTTCGACGGCACGACCGCCGAGGCGCGCTCGTCGTCCGAGCCTCGCGTCAGGCAGTTCGTGCACGGGTCGACGGAAGGGCCGCTGTGAGGGCCGCGCGGCTCGCCCTGCCGCTGCTCGCGGCCCTCGCGTGCTCGCGGCCGCAGGCCGGGACGACCGACGCCGGACCCTCGTCCGTGACCTCGACCTCGACCTCGACCCCGACCCCGACCCCGACCCCGACCCCGACCCCGACCCCGCCGGCGACCCAGCCATCGCTGGCGTCGATGCGCGTGCTCTCCGCGGGTCAGCCACCCCGGCGCAAGCTCCTCTACGCGTGGCGCGCCGAGCAGAGAGAGCAGCTCGTCATGGACCTTCGCACGGCGGTGTCCGCCGAGACGGGCGAAGACGCCCGGACGCGGATGCCGATGCCCCCCGTGCAGATCGTCATCGCGCTCGACCCGCAGAGCGTGTCGAGCGACGGAGACCTGCGGTTCTCGTGGCGCGTCACTTCGAGCTCCGTCCAGCCCGCCGACCCCGGGACGCCGCCGTCGCTGGCCGACGGCCTCCGGGCCGAGGTCGCCGCGGTCGACCGGCTCGCGGGCACGGCGGTCGTCACGTCTCGCGGGCTGGCGAGGGACGTGTCGATCGACTCCGCGTCCGGCGCCGGGGGCGCCGGCCCGATGGTCGATCAGGTGCGCGAGGTGCTCCGCGATCTCGCCGCCCCGTTCCCCGAGGAGGAGCTGGGGCGCGGCGCCCGCTGGCAGCGCCTCTCCCAGCTCGCGGGCAAGGACGCCCACGTCACGCAGACCGAGACGTTCACCCTGGGCGAGGTGACCGGGGACCAGGGTACGCTGCACGACACCCTCGCGCAGAGCGCCCCGCCTCAGGCCCTGCGCTCCCCCGGCTCGCTGGGCGGGCCGCAGGCGCACATGGACTCGATGCTCGCCTCCGGAGACGCCGAGACGCGCTTCGACCTGTCGCGGCTCGTCCCGCAGACGAAGTACCGCGGCACGACCACCATGGTCCTCTCGGGCCGGGCGCCGGGCGACGACGCGCGGCGGGTCACGATGGTCACGCAGGTCCTTCTGTCGGGGTCGCTGCGGTGAGCCTCGGGGCGCTGGCCCAGGGGACGGGCGCCGCGCTCGTCGGAGTCGCGCGGACCGTAGGCGCGATGGGCGTGCTGCTGGGGCGCGTCGTCGCTCGCATGTTCGCCGTGCCGCCGCAGCTCGACTACATCGAGCTGCGCCGAAATCTGCACAAGATGGCGGTCAAGTCGCTGCCCATCGTGATCGTCACGGCTCTCTTCACGGGCGCCATCATGGTCATCCAGGCTGCGCCCATCGTGAAGCGCTACGGCGCCGAGGGGCTCCTCGGCTGGGGCGCGGGCTTCGGGACGCTGCGCGAGATCGCCCCGCTGCTGACCGCCCTGATGATCTCCGGGCGGGTCGGGGCGAACAACACCGCGGAGCTCGGGACGATGGTCGTCACCGAGCAGATCGACGCGCTCCGGGCGCTCGCCATCGACCCGATCGGGTTTCTCGTCCTGCCGCGCTTCATCGCGATCATCGTCACGCTGTTCACGATGACGCTGTACGCCGACGCCCTGGCCCTGTTCGGCGCGGCGTGGTCCGGCCTGGCCCTGCTCCAGATCGAGCCGCGCAGCTTCTACAACGGCCTGACGGGGGGGGGCCTGCTCAACTTCGGAGACGTCGCCGAAGGGCTGGCCAAGAGCGTCGTGTTCGGTCTGGTCATCGCCCTGTCGAGCTGCCACTTCGGTCTGTCGACGACCGGCGGCGCGCCGGGCGTCGGCCGCAGCGTCAGCGCCACGGTGGTGGCGAGCGCGGCGGGCGTGTTCATCCTCGACTACCTGGTCAGCTTCATCCTCGGGTAACCCCCCCGTGGCGGGGACCACGCGCGATCTGCGCACGCGGGAGGCGCTGGGGGGTCCCTCGCTCCGCTCGGGATGACATGAGCGGGGCGACTTGTTATGGCAAGCGCACCATGAAGCCCTCGCTTCCCGTCCTGCTCTCGCTGCTCTCGATCCTCGGCTGCTCGAAGAACGAGCCGGAGCCCGCTCCGGCCTCGACCACGACGACCGCGGCCGCCAACCCCGTCACGATGCCGGCGGGTCCCTCCCCCGTCGTGGCCCCGGCCTCCGGGCCGCTCGCCTCGGTCCTCCACCCCGACCTGCTCGATCCGTCGAAGGCCAAGGAGACGGCGCCGCCGGTGTTCAAGGCGAAGTTCTCGACCACCAAGGGCGACTTCGTCGTCGAGGTCCACCGCGACTGGGCGCCGATCGGCGCCGACCGTTTCTACAACCTCGTGAAGATGGGCTTCTACGACGACACGCGCTTCTTCCGCGCGATCGACGGGTTCATGGTCCAGTTCGGCCTGAGCGGCGACCCCGCGGTGAGCGCCAGGTGGCAGAACGCGAACATCGACGACGACCCGGTGAAGCAGTCGAACAAGCGCGGCTTCGTGACGTTCGCCACGCGCGGGAAGAACACGCGCACCACGCAGATCTTCGTCAACTCCTCGGACGGCAACACCCGCCTCGACGCGATGCAGTTCACGCCGTTCGGGCAGGTCGTGCAGGGCATGGAGATCGTCGACTCGCTCTACAAGGGATACGGCGAGGGCAGCCCGATGGGCCAGGGCCCCGCCCAGGCGCTGGTCCAGTCCCAGGGCAACGCGTACATGGACTCTCAGTTCCCGAAGCTCGACGGGGTCAAGCACGCCGAAATCGTGAAGTGATCAGCTTCAGGAACGTCCACAAGTCGTTCGGCTCCAAGGCGGTCCTCTCGGACGTCACGTTCGACGTCCAGGCCGGCGAGGTGCTCTTCATCATCGGGGCGTCGGGCGTCGGCAAGAGCGTCCTCATCAAGCACCTGGTCGGCCTCCTTCGCCCGGACGCCGGAGAGATCTGGCTCGACGGCGAGGAGGTCTCGCGGAAGGACGAGCGGGCCATGGCCGCCGTCCGCATGAAGTGCGCGATGGTGTTCCAGCACTCGACGCTGTTCGACTCGATGACCTGCGCCGAGAACGTCGCCCTGCCGCTCCGAAAGCACAAGGGCCTGCGCCCCGCCGAGGCCCTCGCCGAGGCGCGCCGCCGCCTCGAGCGGGTCCACATGGGCGAATTCGGGGACCGCTACCCCGCCGAACTGGGCGACGGGATGCGCAAGCGCGTGGCCATCACCCGGGCCCTCACGCTGGACCCTCGCTACGTGCTCTTCGACGAGCCGACCACGTCGCTCGATCCGGTCAGCGCGCGGCGCGTCGACAACCTGATCCGCGAGGTATCAGACTCTCTCGGGGTGACGTCGGTCGTCGTCAGCCACGACCTCGCCAGCATCTTCTCGATCGCCGACCGGATCGTGATGCTCTACCAGGGCAAGGCGCGCCTCATCGGGACGCCGGAGGCGTTCAGGGCGAGCCCCGACGGCGTCGTCCAGCAGTTCATCCGGGGCGAGGCGACCGGGCCGATGGACCTCTGAGGGGAGAGTTGAGCTACTTTCGCGGAGAGCCATGAGCGAGGAGAGGTCGGTCGAGGTCAAGGTCGGTGCGCTGATCCTCGTCTCGCTGGCGATCCTGGGGGGCTTCGTCCTCGTGATGGGGGGCCTGAGCTTCGAGAAGACGTACGCGGTGTTCGTCGACTTCGACAACCCCGGGGGTCTGCAGTCCGGCGCCGCCGTGCGCATCGGCGGCGTGAAGGTCGGCAGCGTGAAGGATCTGGCGTTCCTGGGGGGCAAGATCGACCCGCAGACCGGGCGCCGCGTCGTGGTCCGGGCGCGGATCGCCATCGAGCAGCGCGTGAGAGACTCGGTGCACTCCGACGCCGAGTTCTACGTGACCGCGCAGGGGGTGCTCGGCGAGCAGTTCCTGGCGATCGAGCCGGGCAGCCCCGACAGACCGCCGCTCGGCGAGGGCACCATCGTCAAGGGCATCGACCCCCCGCGCCTGGACCTCTTCCTGGCCAAGGCCTACGAGCTGCTCGACACGACGGTGACGGCCATCAAGGCCAACCGCGAGACCCTCGGCGAGATCGTGACGAACACCGCGGGCCTGCTCCACGGGCTCAACGTCATCGTCAGCGGCAACCGCGAGCGCATCGACCGCATCATCGCCAACGTCGAGGAGACGACCATCGAAGCGAAGCAGCTCGCCCACGACGCGCGCACCCACTACGTCGACAACCCCAAGGTGCTGGCCATGGTCGACCACCTGTCCGACCTCTCCGCGCGCCTGCACGACGACTCCGGGCCGATGCTCGAGGACGCCCGCCAGGCGCTCGCCAACCTCAACCGCGTCTCGGCGACGGTGGGCGCGCCGGAGGAGCAGGCGAAGATCCGCAAGGCGCTGGAGGACGTCGCTCAGCTGGCCGAGCGCGCGAACGCGACGGCGGCCGACGCGCAGGCGATCGTGACCCACATCAAGAAGGGCCAGGGGACGGTGGGCGCGCTCGTCATGGACGAGGAGATCTACGACGACATGCAGGAAATGGTGCGGGACCTCAAGCACAACCCCTGGAAGTTCCTCTGGCGGGAGTGAAAGCGGCCGCCCCCCGTCATCCCGAGCGAAGCGAGGGACCTCACCCCTTGTCATCCCGAGCGGAGCGAGGGACCCCCCGGTTGTCTCCCAAGTGCGCAGGCGGGGTGCGGCCGTGAAACGGCGCCTTCGAGTACCGCGCGAGCCAGCCACGCGAGCCCGGCTCTCGCGGGAGACGACCGGGGGGTCCCTCGCTTCGCTCGGGATGACAAACGGGGGGTCATGACGACAACGTCAACAGCACCTGGCCCTCTTCGACCGGCTGGCCCTCGACCACCAGGACCTTCTCGACCGTGCCGGCGGCGGGGGCCTCGATGGGCATCTCCATCTTCATCGACTCCAGGATGACGCAGACCTGCCCTTCGGTGACCTGCTCGCCCATCTTGACTTCGATCTTCCACACCGTTCCCGTGATGTGGGCGCTGACGCTCGTCGACATGGGCCCGGGACAGTAATCCACTTCGGGGCGCCGCGCTCGCCTGCCGTTTGCGAAGATCTGAGTAAATCGGTAGCCTTCCCTTGCGAGCAGGCCGGGGCCCGGAAGCCGGGTCCGGCCTCGCGCCAAGGAAGAGAATCGTTATGGCAGAGCGGCGAGAAACCTCGGTGATGTCCTCGATCCACGAGATCCTGAAGGACGCGGAGAGCCGGGAAGAGCAGGAGAAGGCCGAAGCGGTGCGGGTGGCACGCGCGGAAGAGCAGCGCCGCGTCGACGAGGCCCGTCGCAAGAAGGAAGAAGAAGAGGCCAAGGTCCGGGCCGAGCAGGACGAGCGCGAGCGACGCACCTTCGAGGAGCAGCGGCGAGCGGCGGAGATCCAGGCGGTGCAGGAGGCGGCCCTCGCCCGCGCGAAGATGGAGGCCGAGTCGCAGGCGCGGCTGGCCGAGATGAGCTCCCGCCAGGAGCACGAGCGGCACCTGCACGCGATGACGCACGACAAGCACAAGAAGCGGCTGACGCTGCTTCTGTGGTCGCTTGGCATCGCCGCGATCGTCGGCGCCGGAGCGGGCGGCGTCTTCATCAAGAAGGCGATGGACCAGACGGCGCTCGAGCAGGCTCGCAACCGCGATCTTCAGGCGAAGCTCGAACAGAACCAGGCGGAGCAGTCGAGGCTCAAGAGCGAGCTCGAGAACACGAAGGATCCCGAGAAGATCGCGGCGCTCCAGGCGCAGCTCGACGAGCTGGCGGCCAAGAAGGCCCAGATCAGCGGCCAGCCGGTCCCCGCTCCGAAGCCGAGGCCGGCGGGTGGTGGCGGCGGCGGGGCCAAGCCGGCCGGTGGCGGCGGCGGTGGGAAGCCCGCCTGCAACTGCACGCCAGGCGACCCGCTCTGCTCGTGTCTGTAAGTGGCTGAGTCGCGCGTCGTCTTCGCGCTCGACCTCCCCGGCCTCGAGCGCGCGCGGGCGATGGCGCTCGCCGTGCACGACGCGGTCGGGATGCTCAAGGTCGGGCTCGAGCTGTTCGTCGAGGCGGGGCCGGTCGCCGTGGCGATCGGCAACGAGACCCGGCGCCCCGTCTTCCTCGACCTGAAGCTGCACGACATCCCCGAGACCGTCGAGCGCGCCGTCGCGCGGGTGTCGTCGCTGGGCGTGCGCATGCTCACGGTGCACGCGAGCGGCGGCCCGGCGATGCTCCGGCGCGCGGTCGAGCGCGCGCACAAGGAAGGCGCGGGGCTCGACATCGCCGCGGTCACGGTGCTCACCTCGCTGGACGAGCGCGACCTCGTCGCGATCGGCATGGGAGGCGACGTCGGCGCGCAGGTCGAGCGCCTGGCGCGCATGGCGTGGAGCGAAGGCGTGCGCACGTTCGTCTGCTCCCCCCACGAGGCGGCGCGCCTCCGCGCCGCGCTCGGTCCCGAGGCGATTCTCGTCACCCCCGGCGTCCGTGCGGCGGGCAGCGGCGGCAAGGACGACCAGAAGCGCACGATGAGCGCCGGCGAGGCCATCGCCGCCGGCGCGAGCTGGGTGGTCGTCGGCCGCCCCATCCGCGACGCCGCGGATCCCCTCGCCGCGGCCCGGGCGATCGCGAGCGAGGTCGACGCCGCCCTCGCGCTCCGGGGCGGATGAGAACCATCTGCGGCATCCAGCCCGTGCGCGAGGCGATCCGCGCGAACGGGTCGAGCCTCACGCGCGTGGTCGTGGAGACGGGCGGGCACGCGGCGTCGCCGCAGCTCGAGGCGCTCGCGCGGTTCGCGCACGACCGCGGCGCGCCGGTCGAGCGGCTGCCGCGGTCGGAGCTGGACCGGATGGCCCGCGGGGTACGGCATCAGGGGGCCATCGCGCTCGCGCCCGAGCTGCGCGTCGGGTCCCTCCAGGACCTGGTGATCGACGACCGCGCGCTCATCGTGGCGCTCGACGAGGTGCAGGACCCCCAGAACTTCGGCGCGGTCGTCCGCTCGGCGGTCGCGATGGGGGCCACGGCCGTGATGTGGCCCGAGCACCGCTCCGCGCCCCTCTCCCCCGCCACGTTCCGCGCGTCCGCCGGCGCCGTCGAACACGCGACGCTCTGCTGCGTCTCGTCGCTCCCCAACGCGCTCGAGGACCTGCGCGCGCGCGGCGTCGCCGTCGTGGGCCTCGACATGGCCGGCGAGACGATGCTCGACAAGGTGTCGCTGTCGGGCCCGGTCGCGCTGGTCGTCGGCGCCGAGGGCAAGGGCCTGCGCAAGACGGTCAAGCGCGTGTGTGACACGCTCGCGAAGCTGCCCATGCCCGGCCCCATCGCCTCGCTCAACGCGTCGGTCGCCGTCGCGATCGGGCTCTACGAGGTCGTCCGGCAGCGAGGCGCCGGGTGAGCTGGGGCATCGTCGGGCCGCTGCGCGACCTGACGGGCAGCCAGCGACACACGTTCTTCGCGTCGCTCGCCGGCTGGGCCCTCGACGCGTTCGACTTCTTCCTCTTCGTCTTCGCCGTCCGGTCGATCGCGAGCGACTTTCACACGAGCGTCCACGCCGTCACCCAGGGGATCTTCTGGACGCTCGCGATGCGGCCGATCGGGGCCGTCCTTTTCGGGTACCTGGCGGAGAAGTACGGACGCCGTCCCATCCTGATGGTCAACGTGATCAGCTACTCGCTCTGCGAGCTGGCGTCGGGGCTCGCGCCGGACCTGACCACGCTCCTCGTCCTGCGCGGCGTCTTCGGCATCGCCATGGGAGGCGAGTGGGGCATCGGCGCGGCGCTGGCGCTCGAGACGCTGCCGGCGAAGAGCCGCGGCTTCTTCTCGGGCCTCCTGCAGGAGGGGTACGTGCTCGGCTACCTTCTCGCAGCGATCGTCTTCAAGTTCTTCTTCGACCGGATCGGATGGCGCGGGATGTTCTTCGTCGGCGCGGCGCCGGCCCTCCTCGTGCTCTACATCCGCCGGACGGTCGACGAGTCGCCGGCGTGGCTCGCCGGGGCGACCACGAAGAGCGCGCGACCCGCGCGCGAGACGCTCGTCCAGGCGGTGCGCTATCTCCCGCGGCTTCTCTTTCTGGTGCTCCTGATGGCCTGCTTCAACGCTCTGAGCCACGGCTCGCAGGACCTCTACCCCACGTTCCTGCAGGAGCAGCACGGCTTCGACGCCTCGACCACCGGCACGATCGCGATCGTCTACAACCTCGGCGCCCTCGCGGGCGGCATCGCGTTCGGTTCGTTCTCCGAGCGCATCGGCCGCCGGCGCGCGATCGCGCTCGCCGCGGCGCTCTCGCTGCCGGCCATCCCGCTGTGGGCGTACTCGACGAGCGTGCCGATGTTCGCGCTCGGCGGGTTCGTGATGCAGTTCATGGTGCAGGGGGCATGGGGCGTCGTGCCGGCTCACCTCAACGAGCTGTCCCCGCCGTCGGTGCGGGCGATCCTCCCGGGCTTCGCGTACCAGCTGGGCAACCTGGCGATGTCCAAGATGGCGCCCGTCCAGGCCAGCTTCGCCGAGGCGCATGGCAACGACTACGCGGGCGTGCTGTCGTGGACGATCGGGATCGCCGCCGTCGTGCTGGTGGTGGTCACGCTGCTGGGGCACGAGGCGAAGGCGGCGGAGCTTACGGTGGGACGCGGGTAGAGGTCGGGGTCGGGGTAGAGGTCGAGGTCGAGGGTCGCGGTCGCGGTCGGCTCCTACCGCACGGGAAGGCCCTTACCCGGAGCGCCGCGGCCGCCACGGCTCGCGCGCCCGGCCTTCTCTCGTGGGCGCAGCGTCTCGAGCAGCTCGTCGAGGCCGAGGCCCGCGAGCTTCGCTCGCTCCAGCGCGGCGAGGAGCGCCGGGCGAGCGGCCCGCGGCGACACGTCGAGGACGTCAGCGGCGGCAGAGACCACCGAGTCGACGAGCATCGCGGCGCTCGCGGCCGGACGTGCAGGTGCGGCAGCTTCAGTCGCCGGCGCGACGAGGCCGAGGCTCTCTGGCGTCTCGTGTACGGCGGCGGCGAGCCTGCGCGCGAGGTCCGGATCGTGCGGATGCACGGCAACGGCGAGGGTCCGCAGCTCCTGGACCGACGGGAACGACTTGCCCGCGGCCCACCTTTGCACGGTGCGAAGGGACGAGCCGAGCCGGTCGGCCATCATCTGCTGGTTGTACGTCAGCGCGAGCTGCGCGCGCTGCACCAGCTCGACGATCTCCCGGGGGCCGACAGCGGCGTTCATCACGAGGGCCTTCCCTTCCTTCGAGTGGCGGGACCCGAGGCTGAGAATACGCCATTCTGCGCTCGGATGCCGCCATGCAGCGCTCGCTCCCCGCCCACCGAGCCTCGGTTCCCGCCAGTCGAGCCTCGCTCCCCG
>PLYU01000022.1 GCA_003153495.1 Myxococcales bacterium | reverse complement strand
ACACCTTCGTCCAATCCTTGAACGCGCGATTCGTGGTGATGCAGGTCGAGCGCCGGAGCTCGTAGCGCTCGGAGATGACCTGGAAGGCGAGCTTGGCTTGGGCGGCGTCCATCCCGAGCACGGCGAAATCGTCAATGACGAGGAGCTCGGCGCGGACGAAGCGACGGAGCGCGCGTTCGAGCACGCCGTGGAGCTCGGCGCCGTGCAGCTCGCTTAGCATGCGCGGAGCGGAGGCGAAGACGACGCGCCGCGTGGCGAGACAGGCCTTGTATGCAAGGGCGCGAGCAAGGAACGTCTTGCCCGTGCCCGGCGTGCCGATGAAGAGCGGGTTGGTTCCCTTGTCGAGGAAGTCGAGGTCGTGCAGGGCGAGGTAGCGCGCGCGGAGCCTCTTGCGNNCGCGTCGCGAAGGCGGCGCTCGACGGCGCTCTTGATGCGACTCTGCTTCTCCTCGTCGCAGAGGCGGTGGACGACGTCTGTCGTCGAGAGGTTCTCCTTGGCCGCGCACGCGAGGATCGCCGCGACGTTCTTCGCCATGCCGGGAAGCTTGAGCCAACGGAGCTTCTGGATGAGCAGGTCGAGCTCGTCGCTCGTGTTCCCGCCGTCGTCGACCTTCTTCTTCATGACGACTCCTCGGTCGCGGGAGGCGGCTCGCCCGGATCGCGCGTCATCGGCGTCGCGAAGAGCTGGTCGTAGACGGCCAGATCGGGTTCGGGCAGCGAGATCGCGTCGAGCTCGGCGTTGCCGAGGCGCAAGGGAGCGGGCTGGGGGACAAGCCCGCGCTTGTGCCGCATGACGTACTCGACGTACTCGGCGCCGACGTGGCCGGTCTGCATGACCTCGCGGATCGCGCTCTCGGTGGCGATCGCGCCGAAGACTTCGACGAGGAACGTGAGTCGGAGGATCTCGCGATGAATGGATCGGGAGCCAGCAGCGAGCACCTTGAAGTAGGTGCGCCCGGTCTCGCCGAGCGCGAGGAGTGCCGGAGGCAGCGCGCCAGCCGCAGCGCGCGGCCGGTGCTCGAGCAGTCCCTTCTTGTGCGAGGGATGCTCGATATCCTGGCCGATGCCCCACGACCGTCGATGCTGCGCGACCGTCTTGGTCTCGAGAAGGACGGAGACGAACTCGTCGTCCGCGCGCACCACGACCTGCTGCTGCGAGGCGAGCCTCCAGGGAACCGAATATTTGTTCCGGTCGAAAGGGACGCGAAACATCTTGGTCACGCCCGTGCCCTCGACGTCGTCGGTATTGAACGGCGTGCCGGTGATCGGCTTGAGCCGTCGCTTCTCCTCGTGCTCGAAGACGAGCTGGGGGACCTTGCCGGTGACCTCATGGACTCGACCGTTGGCGAAGTCGTCGCGCCACGCGGTAGCCTGCGTGTTGAGGTCGAGCAGATCGCGGACGCGGCGACCGGGCCAGAAGCGGCGACGGACGAAGCCGATGGGTCTCTCGACGCGTCCCTTCTCGTTGGCCTTTCTCACGTTGCAGGCCCGCACCTCGAAGCCACGCGCGCGTGCGTAGTCGACAAACGTCGGGTTGAAGACGGTGGCGGTCGCGGTGTGCGAGAGCACGACGGTCTTCATGTTGTCGAAGATGTCGACGAGCGTCGTCCCGTCATAGAAGCGCATGCATCGCTCCATGCAACGGAGGAAGGTGCCCATCCTCTGGCTGAGCGTGAACTCGATGTAGAGCCGGCGCGAGTAGCAGAGGACGGCGACGAACGCGCTCACCCGACGAGGCACACCGGGCAACGCGAAGCCGAAGTCGGCCCAGTCGACCTGGATCGCCTCGCCAGGCGCAAAGTCGAGCGTCAGGAACGCGGCGCGAGGCTCGCGCGGACGCAGACGCCGGAGGCGGTCGCGCAGGATCGTGACGCCGCCGGTATATCCGAGCGGTCGAAGGCGTTCGAGCACCGCAGGCGCAATCATCTCGGGCGTGTCGTCGAGCACGGCGCGGATCGCCGCGTCGTACGGGTCGAGCATCTGGTCGAAGATCGCCTGGAGGCCAGCGTCGGGAACGAGTTCGAGGGCATCCTGTTCGTGCACCTCCCACCAGAGGAGGCGGTGGCACTGGAGGCCGGCCAGGAAGCGGGATTTCGAGAGCACGGAGGACCAGTGTCGCACGGAGATGCGCGGAACCGGTTCGCGGACGAGCAGCGTCGGCGAGACCTCGCGCGCCGGAGGCACAGGGGTTCATCTCGTCGGGCAGCCCGTCGCCGGCCGCGACGTCGCGGCTGCGTGCGGGGCGAGTCGCTGCTGCTGCTGATGACTGCTTCTCTTCCGCCCGGGCCCGCAGGGCTTGCCGCGATCGGCCGAAGGTTCGACCATGGGAGATCCCGATGCCGATGCTATCCCACCGCTTTGACGAGGCCCTCAGCTACGCCTCACGGCTCCACCGGGGCCAGATCCGGAAGGGCACCACGATCGCGTACGTCGCGCACCTGCTCGCCACCTCGAGCATCGCGCTCGAGCACGACGCGCGACCGAGGACGAGGCGATTGCCGCCTTGCTGCATGACGCGCTCGAGGATCGCGCATGAAGCAAAGGTGTCCGTCGGGCTGATAGACCTGCGGAGGGACGAGCCCATCGTTCGGCCGGAGGTTGCGTTGTCAGGGCCAGAGTGCGCGCCACGGGTGGGACGACTGTTCCTGGAGGCGACGACGGCTCTCGGCGTGGCGGCCGGCCCGCTGGCGGCCGGCGACGTCGAGCGCGAGGCGCACATGGCGTCGCACCTGCGGGGCTACCTGCGGGGCTTGACCCCGACACCTTCATCGCATTCGATACACGCGCGGCGATGACCAAGGAGAGGTACCCCCCGAGAATCGTGCCAGTGGCCATTGAGCTTGGCGTTGCAGCGGGGGAGTCACTGGTGCAGGGTGGAGCCGCACGGGAGGCGGCCATCGCGGTCGCGGCCGTTCTAGTAAAGTCATTCACGGACGTTCTCGTCGAACGACTGAGCGGCCGGCGCCAAGCTCGGACACGAGCGTTCGTCGAGGAGTTCTTCGAAGCGGCCCAAGATCTCCATCCTGGGGTCCTCGAGGCAAAGATCCACGCCTTTGGGGACGATCCGGTGGTGCAGGAAGCCGTCCTCGAGGCCGTCCGCGGTATCGACGAGGCGCTCGCGGACGTCGTTGTACCGGCACTCGCTCGGCTAGCGCGTCTCTACGGGATGACCGGACGGCCGGCGGACGCCTTCTTCCGCGGTATGCGCCGGCTTCTCCAGGACCTGAATGCAGATGCATTCTCAGAGCTGGTCGCTCTCTTGAGAACATTCAGGAGCGACACGACAGCACTTCGCCGACTCGAAGCGGACCCCCGTCGCGAGACGCACCTCGCCCACATCATTTTCTTGCTCCGGAACAACTGGATCGCTGGAACGGAGGACATTGCGGGATTGGCCAGCTCAACCGGACCAAACGCACCGACCGAGAGGGTACTGCTCGCGAGATCGGTCGCCCTTCAGATGCTGGCAATCGTGGACTCCACTGAGGAGCTCCGATGGCTGGGCGGGTCACCAGGGCCTCAGTCCGCGATCTGAACGAGCCCTCCCAGTGGCGTTGAGGGTATCGCCTACCGGCAGGCGTGAGGTGGACCCCATTCTTCGGACCACGGAGGCGGGTGGTTACGGTGGAGCCGGCGTCTCTCGATCTATCTGTATCGTACATATAACAAAACGGTGGTCTCTTCTGCGTCACGACCTGCGTGCAGTCATCCAAGGTGACAACGCCCTCGAGGCGGAGCGCAGGAGGGGGGAGACTGGCAAGTTGGGGACGAAGCTGTGGGCGGAGCGCATCGTCACGCCGCCTTCTTCGCCTGGCCGTCGTAGAACGCGGCAGGCGTCTGGTAGCTTATCGCCCATGGAGATCACCGCCTGCGGTTGTAGGGTTGCTACCGTCATCCTCCCCGGTCACGAGGAGCGGTTCACCCCACGGCATCCTTGATGGCCTTCGCGGCACGCGCCTTCACGCCCTTGCTCGCGGGCTTGGCGGCGAACATCTGCTTCTCTTTCGTGAACGGATTGATCCCTTGTCGCGCCGGGCGGGCGGGCTTCTTCACGACGACGAACTTCGCGAAGCCGGGCAGGACGAAGATGCCGTTCTTCTTCAGCTCCTTGTGACCGACCGACACGAGCGTGTCGACGACCGCCGTCACCTGCTTCTTGGACAGGTCGTCACCGACCCCGTCGCTGATCGCCTGGAGGAGCGCGCTCTTGCTGAGCGGCTTGTTCTTCGTCGCAGTTGCCTTCGCCATGGTCGGAGACCTCGCTTTCAAAAGAGGGAGAAGAGCCCCGGATGGTCGGCGACGTCAACGGAAACATTCCCCAGGTCTCGTAGAAGAACCGGCTGGGAAGGCGTCACGACGTTGCCCCCGCCGCCGCGGCCGTGCTGAACTTGGGCCCGAACATGCCCGCCAAGAAGACCACCAAGACGCCGAACAAGTCCGACTTCATCCGCCAGCAGCCCGCGTCGCTCTCCGGCCCCGAGGTCGTCGCGAAGGGGAAGGCCGCCGGAATCAAGTTCAGTCCTCAGCTCGTCTACAACGTACGCGGTGGCTCGAAGGCCATTCAGGGGACCGTCGAGAAGACCCGGACGTCCAAGCCGACCGCTGCCGTCGCCCCGAAGGCCGCCCCCGCCAAGAGCAAGGCCGAGTTCATCCGGTCGCTCCCGAAGACGATGCCCGTCAAGGAAGTCGTCGCCACCGGGAAGGCCCAGGGCGTGAAGTTCGACGAGACCTACGTCTACTGGGCGCGCGGCTCCAAGAAGAAGGCCGCCAACAAGCCGCCCACGAGAGCGACGACCCCCAGGACGGGCGCTGCGGTGCCGGGGCCGATCACCACGGGGTCGAAGGCCGAGATGTTGCTCCGCGCGGTGGCCGCCGAGATCGGGCTCGGGCGGGCGATGGAGATCCTCTCTGGGGAGCGGGCGATGGTGAAGATGGTGATCGGCGGGTGAGGGAGGTTCGGCCCGGTCACGGAGTGCGGGCACAACGGAACCCGACCAAGTAGCCCCGCCAACGGGCGCCCGCCCGGCCTCTCGGCTCCCGTGATCGGTGTCGTGGAGCCGGTCACCCAGAAGCGCGGTGGACCGGCCGCGCCCCGCGCGATCGCTCGACCCGCTCTCACCCTTCGGCGATGAAGAGATCCCCGCGCTCGTCCCCGCGTTGCCCGTGATCCCCGGCCCGCGGAAGTTCGCGATCGCTCCCACTGAGGGCTGCTGCGCGTGCGGCCTGGCTGACGCCGACGGCGAGCCCGTCGGGTTGCTCGCGGTGGACCAGGGCGACGCAGAGGACGGTGAGCAGAGAAGCTGAGACCGGCACCGAGCCGTGCGACGACATGCGTGGCCCTCGGTCCCGGCGACGTGTGTGGGATCCAGATCGAGTCCGTCACCGCAGCCCCGGAGGCCGACGTCTACCCGGTCGACGTGGCGGCGTACCGTGCCGGCCGCGCACCCTCCCGCGAGAGTTGATGCTGCGGATCCTGGCGTAAGCCCGAGGTGTCCGCGCCCTTCCCCGGGCCGTCCTGGACAGGGCCGGAGCGTAACAAGCGGCCGGAATCTCATCGCCGGCGCCTGGCACATGATCGGCGATGCGCGCCTCGTGGCTGCGCGTCACAGCCAGCGACGGACCCGTGATGTATAGGTCTCGTATTCCCGACCGAACGCTTCGCGCAGCGTCCGCTCCTCCATCGGGATCGTGACCATCTGGAGAACCACGAGCGGCAGCGCCAGGAAGAAGAGCAGCCAGGCCGCGTTCGTGGCGAAGCACGCGCCCAGGTAGACGAAGCTCAGCGCGACATACATGGGGTTGCGCGAGATCCGGAATGGTCCGCTGGTGACGAGCGACCTCGCGCGGCCGTGAGGGACGATCGTGGTACGCCTCCACGCGAAGAGGGCGATGCAGCTCAGCGCCAGAATCGCACCGAACGCGATCAGCGTGACGCCAGCCATCCTCCCCGCGCGGCCGAGGGAGCGGGGCGCCAGCGGCTGCAGACAGTGGTGGTCGAGCCATAGGCCCAGCACGAGCGGTACCGCGAACAGAAACGGCGGCGGCGCACGGCGGAGGAGGGCGCGCATCTCCGTCACGCTCCGGTCGCGGCGATGCTGAAGACGTCGACGACATCGAGCTCGCGGCGCCGCGGTTCGCCGCTTGGACGGAAGCCGATCTCGCGAAAGACTGCCGAGACGGCGGGGTGGATGCGCTCTTTGAACGCGCGCTCACACGCTTCCCTCGAGGCCCATACGTCGACGTAGCGAAGCGTCCCGTCGCCGGACCGTGCCACGAGGTGCACGATCTGCCCAGCGAGAGGCTCCGGGCCCATCCGCTCCATAATCTTCCGATAGACGTCCTCTTTGATGGGCACTTCCTGCTCGAACGCGTAGAACATGGTGACCTCTAATTGATCCTAATGTAGTTCGGATGAATATGTCGCGCAAGGCCCCGCCCAAGACAAGGTCCTACCGCTCCCCAGCGCGCGAAGCCGCAGCGGAGGGTACCCGAGGCGCGATCCTCGAGGCGGCGCGGCGGCTCTTTATTGAGCACGGCTACGTCGGTATGACGATGGACCGCGTTGCGGTCGAGGCGGAGGTCGCGCTCGATACGGTGTACGCAGCGATCGGTCCGAAGCCGGTGCTCGTGAAGATGCTCGTCGAGACGGCGATCTCGGGGACCGACCGGGCCGTCCCCGCTGAGGAGCGCGACTACGTCCAGAGTATCCGCACCGCCACCCGAGCGGCCGACAAGCTCACCGTCTACGCCGGCGCGCTGCGCCGGATGCACCCGCGCCTCGCGCCCCTCGTGAGCGCGCTGCGCGACGCCGCGCCGGCGCACGAGGAGCTCGCGCGGCTCTGGCGCGAGATCGCCGATCGCCGGAGGCGGAACATGATGACCTTCGCCGGCGATCTCGCCGCGACGGGCGACCTCCGCGCCCACCTTGACCGCGAGGAGGTCGCGGACGTCCTCTGGACGATGAGCGCGCCCGAGTTCTACGTGCTCCTCGTACACGAGCGCGAGTGGTCACCAGAGAGGTTCGAGCGCTGGCTCGCGGACGCGTGGAAGCGCTTGCTCCTCGCGTGATCGCGCCGGACGCGTCAGGTCATCAGGTCAGGGGGCCTGAGGTGCACGCGGGCGCCGCAGAAACGCAACTCCATGACGCCGTCGAGCACGACCAGGCGCAGCACCTCCAGGGGCGCTCCGCTGGCGCCCGAGAGCGTCTCCTCGACGGGTGCGGCGGGGTCTCCGTTGCGGGCGGCGAGTGCGGCGATCCGGCCGCGCGAGAGGGCGTCGATGCGGGCCAGGACCTGGTCGGCGCGTCTGAAGAAGCGGTCGGCGGGCACCAGGCCGTCGATCCCCATGTGGGCGCGCCGATGGTTGTAGTCCTCGACGAAGGCGGCCAGGCGGCGCTCGGCCTCGCTCCTGTCCTCGAACTGGAAGCACTCCCACAGCTCGCGCTTGAGCGTGCCGATGGCGCTCTCGACCTTGCCGCCGCCGCGCGGGCTGTAGGAGCGGCCCACGATGTGGTCGACCAGCTCGGCCTCCAGCACCCGCCCGAAGTCGCCGTCCTTGGTGTACGCGACGAACGCGCCGCCTCGGTCGGTGCGCACGGCCTCGGGCTTACCGTGGCGGGCCATCGCGCCCCGGAACGTCGCAGTGACCACGGCGCTCGACGGCGAGTCGGTGAGCGCGTGACCGACGATGAAGCGCGAATGATCGTCGAGGAAGAGCAGCGCGTGCAGCCGCTCGTCGCCGACGCGCACCTCGCAGAAGTCGGCCTGCCAGAGGGCGTTTCGGCGGGGCGCCTCGAAGCGAACGGGGTCCGGTCCCACGGGGCGCGCCTTGGTGTGCACCAGCGCGTACCTTCGGCTGAGCGCATCACTCCCGCTTGTCCTTCTCCTTGGCCGCTTGCGTCGTCTGCCACTGCATGTTGCCCGGCGCATCGGAGCCACCGTGCTTCAGCGCCTGGACATGGTCGATCACGTAGCCGGGACAGGCACCGATCGATTTACCGGTCGACGGGCAGGCGTTGGCCTTCTTGAATGCGTCCTTCGCTGCAGTGCTGCGCTGGATGCGACCTCGCGCATCGCGCTGAACGCCGGGAGTCGCCTTCGGGCCCGGCGCCGCCGTTGAAGAGTGCGGCGTCGTAGAACGGGGCGACGAGTGCGATGAGGTCGTCCTGGTGGGACGAGGCGCCGACGGCGGTGTTGTTCGCGGTGACCTTCCCGGCGAAGCAGGTCGGCTTGTCCACGTCTTTTCGTGAGCCGGAGCGGCGCGGTAGTGGGAGCCGCCCGAGCCCTTCGCAAGCGCCACGGTGGGCGCGACGACAAGGAACGTCAGCCATGCGGCGATGAACGCCGCGCGACGTTTCAGAGCGCAACTCCCCTCATGGGTACACGATACCGGCTTCCGTCCCCTCCTGCGTCATCTCGTCGGGCCGAGCGACGGCGGCCGCGACGTCGCGGCTGCGTGCGGGACGAGTCGCTGCTGCAGCTGATGACTTGCTTCTCTCCCGCCCGCCCGGCCAGCGGAGGGGCTTGCCGCGCGCGACCGATAGTTCGACCATGAGAGATCTCGATGCCGATGCTATCCCACCGCTTTGACGAGGCCCTCAGCTACGCCGCACGGCTGCACCGTGGCCAGCTCCGGAAGGGCACCACGATCGCGTACGTCGCGCACCTGCTCTCTGCCTCGAGCATCGCGCTCGAGCACGGCGCGACCGAGGACGAGGCGATTGCCGCTCTATTGCACGACGCGCTCGAGGATCAGAACCGCAGCGGGGCCACGGAGCTCGAGATTCGTCATCAATTCGGCGACCGGGTCCTCGCGATCGTGAAGGGCTGCACCGACGCCGAGGGGGAGGCTAACGAGAAAAGGCCTGAGTGGAGGCCGCGCAAGGAGACCTACGTCGACCACATCGCGAAGGCCGACGCGTCTATCCGTCTCGTCTCCGCCTCGGACAAGCTCCACAACGCTCGCGCGATCCTGGCGGATCTCCGTGCCCACGGCGAGGATCTCTGGCCGAGGTTCACGGGCGGAAAGGAGGGCTCGCTCTGGTACTACCGCGCCCTCGTCACGGCCTTCCGCACAGCGGGCGGGAGCGACGCGATGATGCACCTGGTCGCCGAGCTCGATCGCACGGTCTCCGAGATCGAGGGCCTCGCGCACGGGACCAGGGGCGGCTCATGAGAACCACCCAGGTCGACGGTATCGACCTCACCCTCGTTTCACCGAACGATCACCACGTGCAAAAGCAAGCGGAACACGACTTCAGATAATCAAGAAGGACGCACGAAAGAGGATCGAGACATGCTCGGCTGGCACATCAGCGTGTTCAGGCAGACCGATCTCGGAGGGCTCGACTGGCTCGACGAGCTGGTGAAGAACGGCCGGGCGATCGACCTGGGTGGTGACGGTTACCCGAACGGATACACGGCCCAGGCGCAGTCCTTGATTCCACAAATCGCCGGCGGCCCACCTGAAGCGCGAGCGACCTGGGTATACGGGCCGAACGACATCCTCACCGATCAGTGGGAGGGGAGAACGGCGATCGATCGCGCCGCAGCCGACGCCTGCCGGCCCGACGAGTGGCTGCTGGTCGTCGCGTAGGACGAGAGCTAGGGCGACGACGCCGTCACGTTGCTTCGCGCGTTCGCTCTCTTGCCAACCGGCTCGAGACGGTCGTCCGGCCGGATTCACTACGGGGGCGAGCAATCGCGGGGTTGCGCTTCTCGTACCACTGGAAGGCGGCTCGTCGGTTGACGTCTCCCGTGGCAGTGCTCAAGTTGAGCTCTGTCATTCA
>PLYU01000379.1 GCA_003153495.1 Myxococcales bacterium | reverse complement strand
TCACGACAAGGGTGCCGCTAAAGGAAAAGAGCCCAAGCAGCCTCGGCCAAGCGCCGTAGCAAGTGCGAAGACGCTCTGAGGCGCGGCCGCCCGACTGCCGTTCAAGCTCCACGCGGAGCGCTTGGAGGCCGTACGACTGCTCGTAGATAGGGTTCGTCCGGGGGAGCAGCTCGCGCGCCTCAGCAAAAAGGACGATCACGCACCGCATGACAAGGCGCGTGGCAGCGAGGTAGACGTCGCGCTCCCCGACGCGGCGTTGCGTGTCTTGCACGAGCGGAAGGAGTTGCGAACCGCTCGCTTGGATCAGGAGCTCCACTGCCTGCCGTACGCGCTCGCCGAGTGCCCCGGAGAGCTCCGCTTGCCCCTTCCGTGATTCGGCAATCGCTCCCAGCAGGGGGGACGGTGCACCGGGTTTCGCAGGCGTCAGCGCTTCAGTCGAGAGGAGGAGCCGCAGGGCGTCGACCTGCGCGCCCGGCATGCCCTCCTGAAACCAGAGGTCGGTATTCCATTCGCAAAAGGCTTCGTAGTCCGCGCCAGCGTGTACGAGGCGGAGCTGTCGGCCGGTAACGATCAGCGCGACCTTCTCGTTGCTCTTGCGCAACCACTCGACCACCCGCACCACGGCGCGCCGGCCGCGACCAACGCCGATGCGATAGCCTGACGGCGCGCGGAGCCCGCCACTTGGCTGATCGGGGTAGAAGACGGCCAACCGCGCGCCGTTGTCCCCGATCCACATCCGGGCGGGTCGCAACGCTTCGCCGGCGTTGCTCGTGCGCGTGTGTTCCTTGGAAACGTCCGCACCCTTCACCCATCGCACGCTGTGAAGCCCGACGATGTCCTCGAAGAGGGTGTCGAGCAGGGCCGAGACGCTCTCCGCGTTCCCATCGCGCACACGAAGCACCTCACGACGCAGGCGGCTGGCGCGCCATTCGGGGAGGGGCTCGATGGTTTCGTCGAAGCGCCCGGCCAGCTTCGACGGTGCGATGAGCATGCCGCCGTGGTTCAGCGAAGCCCACCAACCGTATCGCTCGAGGAGAGCGTCCTTACTCACGCCGCGCCTCCGGGGAGCCGGATCTCGACGGTCACGGGATAGACCTGAACGTCGCCATGGAGCGTGAAGCGCTTGGGGACCAAGCGGTCGACCACACGCGCACGCTCTTCCTCGAGGTGGTGGATGAGATCGTCCGCGTTCTTCCGGCGCCTGGCGAGCTCCTCGTCTGCCGACGCGATCCTGGACTCAAGATCGCGCTGCAGGTGTTCGTCGAACGCGAGCGCGGTCTGGCGGAGCTGCTTGGCGAGCTTGGCCCGTTCCTTCTCAAGCTTCTCGATTGATTGCTCCGAGACGTAGGCCCGGACCTCATTGATGCGCTTGTCGTACGTCTTCGCCTGTGTGCTCGAGGCCTTCTTCCCTTCGGACGCGAGGATGGACTTCATGAGCGTCGTGAGATCGCTTGCGTACGCCTTTACGGCATCGCGCACGTCGACTGCGACGCGCTCCCAGATGTCTCGAGCCTCGCTTAGCTCCTGGGCGGCCAGCGGTTGGAGCGCTGGTTCGTCCGCAGGGGCCACGTAGGCGAGCGCGTCGCCCAGGCGCTTCTTCGCGAACGGGAAGCGGAGGGTGCGCACCCATTGGTGGAACGGCTCACGCAGTTCGTTCGTCGCGAGCTCCTCCACTGTGACGAGGATGACGGCGTCAACGTTCTTCGGCACAGATCCTCGTCGCGCGATCCAGCGACTTGGTGGTGCATCATGGCCACCGGGGAACCGCTGTCGCGCGAAGAGAGAGAGAGCCTCGCGGAACAACGGATGGCCGAGGTGCAGGAGCGCTGTGTCGCGCCGAGGTCGAAAGACACGACGACCGTCGTGTTCCTCGACGAAGGCAGCTGGGTCAAACGCGATCGCCGGAATGGCCCCGAGCCCACCGTCGCGACTGGGTAGGCGAAGGCCGTCGTCGATGACGCTCTGCCAGCGTGGCGGAATGGGCACCTTCAGTCGTAGGCGCCCCAGTTCGTCAGGTCCCTCGATGCGCGGCTGGCCAACGCCGAAGCCGAGAGCGATCTCGAGGGTTGTCCGAAGAGTTGGCGCCGAGAGATCGAGATCGCGGGCGAGGTCGACAAGGCGCTGTGCCTCCTCTTCGGTGACTTCGGCGCTTCGCGGGAGCTGCACTCTGCCTTTTCGTGATTCGACTTCGCGATCGAGATCTTCCTTGATGAGGCCGCCGTCATGGCCAAACTTGAATCTCCGCTCGAAGGCCGCATCGAAGACATCCCCGAGGGAACCAAGGTCCTCGCGGATCGTGTGCACCTTGTCGACGACGTGCGCGAGGAACTTCAGGTCCGCCTGCTCCTCGCTGGTGAAGTGGTGGACGGTTACGTCCCGAGCTTGCCCGTGGCGATCCAAACGTCCGTTCCGCTGTTCGAGTCGCGATGGATTCCACGGGATATCGAAATGAACCAGGAGCCGCGCGGTCTCCTGAAGGTTCAGGCCCTCGGAGGCGGCGTCCGTCGCAACGAGAACGCGGACGGCGTCACCGGGATCGTTGAAGGCGTCTTTGATCCGCTCTCGCTCCGAGAGATCCATGCCACCGAAGAGCTCGCGGACTGCCGTGCCCTTGTCGTCGTAACGGTCGCGCAAGCGCCGCACGAGGGAATCGAGCGTCGTCTTGTACTCCGTGAAGACGATGAGTCGCTCGTCGTCCCGCCATTTCTTGCTCCGGCGGAGCCGCTCGTCGATGAGCTTTGAAAGGCTGTCGAAGCGAGCGTCCTCCTTCGGGGTGTCCTTCTCCGCGAGACCGAGCCTCTCGAGCGCCGCGTCCACGGCCATCATCGACGCCGCCACGGTCTCGGCGAAGGGACGAAGCCATGCGCCGACAGTGAGCGCGGCGTGCTCCACCCGTCCCTCGCGCTCGCGGTCGTCGTCGATCTCCTCGTCAACGCTAGACTTCGCCGCGGAGACCTCCGCTGCTGTGGCTTGGTCCTCTTTCAGCCCCTGCCGAACTCTGCGCCAGGACTCTGCGAAGGTGCCTGGGCATGACAAGAGGCGCTTGCCGAGCACCTCGATGGCGAAGTACCCCGCGGTGCGTTCTCCCGGCGCTGCCTTTGCGACGGCACTTCGAATGGCCGCGCGCAGGGCATCGAAGGCATCCCAGAGAGCCTTCTCCTTTGGGCTGAAGAAGAGCGGCAGAGGATGGACGTGGCGATCGGCGAAGCGGCGAGGTCTGCCCCGCTCGTCGTCGATCTCGTTGATCTCTCGTTTCAGACGGCGAACGACGACCTCTTGCACACGCGCGAGTTCGTGCTTTTCCAGCTCAGGCTTCTGCGTGAACCGGACCGGGTCGAGCGATTCCAGAAGTCCCGTGAACGACTGCGTATGCCCGTTGTGCGGCGTTGCCGTCAGGAAGAGGCGGTGCTCAAACCAGGGCGCAATCTTGCGCAACATCTTCGCGAGATCGCTGTCCTCGCCGTACGACGAAGGCATGAGGTTGTGCGCTTCGTCGACAATGAGAAGATCCCACGGCAGGTGTGAGCTGCCCTTCGCAGGTTGCGACGCGCTTTCGAGTTGCTGCAGGACATCGGGCTGCCGCAGATAGTGGTAGCTCGCAATGATGCGAGGGAATGTTCGCCACGGGTTGGCATCCAGGCCGAGCCGTGTGTGGAGATCGTGCGTAGCCTCGCGATCGACCACGTCGAAGGAGAGGGAGAACTTGTCCTTCATCTCCTGTTGCCACTGACGGCGCAGGGACGCCGGCGTGAGCACGAGCACGCGACGAATGCGGCGACGGAGGAGGAGCTCCTGGAGCACAAGGCCCGCTTCGATTGTCTTTCCGAGCCCAACGTCGTCCGCGAGCAAGAGGGACACGCGCGGCTCGCGCAGCGCGCGGAGCAGGGGCAACAGCTGGAAGTCATCCACCTGAACCGCGCCGAAGAACGGCGAGGCAATCGGTAGATCGGCGGGCTTCTTGCTCCCGTCGGTTGCCACGAAGGGCGTCATCGCTGTCCACCTCGTCGCGCGCGTCAGTGCGTCGAAGTCTGGCGGTGTCATCGGCGGGTCCTCGACGACGCGGGGGAGCGCGGCAGGTTCGAGAAGCGAACGCCGTGACTCACGTTCCCAGAGGAGCATGTCATCGGGCGATCCCTCGCCGTCGGCGTACTCGAGGCGCACCATGTGCAGCCGTCCGTCCGTCTTGGTATCGAAGGGTTCGACCGAAACGATCACCCCGCGACGGTTTCGAACCGTCGCCATCATTCCCACCCGCGGGTTGTTCGCTGCGCTCATGATTCCCCTCGCACTGCCTCTGCTGCATTCCAATCACTCGCCGGAGCGCCCAGTAGTCCACGGAGCACGCGATCGAGGTCGGCTCGATTGCCCTCACCCGGCCGGAGCGAGATCGCACCGACGCCACCGGCCTCGCGTCCTGGAGCTCCGACTTGAGGCCCCAACTCTGCGTCGTAGAAGACGGATTCTGTACCCGGATAGAGGATCCACGCCGAGCGCGCGTCGCGGATCGCGTCGCGGTACGCGTGCATTTTGGCGAGATCCTCCTCGCGGAAAGATCGCCCCTGGTGCGCATCGGTCACCGGGTCGAGGCGGAACTTTGCGTCAAAGAGGTGCAGCGCACCGCGAGCGAGGAGTGAAACATCCGGTTCGTAGGTCAGCGAGTACGACGTGCCCTGGGTCGACGTGAAAGCCTGCTGGTAGACGACTCGGACATCGGGCCCCCACGCGACGGTGAACTGTCCCACGACGACCCCGAGGTTCGTTCGCTTCGGCGCGTCGGAAGTCGTCGGTGGGCCGAGGATCGCGCTCAAGGCTTCGACGACGCGGAAGAACGCCCAGAGCTCGTAGAGGTGGGCTGCGTCGCGGCCTTCGAGCAGCGCCTCGAATGCTTCCGTGGAGAAGGGCAGCCCCCTGACGGCGTGGCGCATCCGAACGAAGTGGTGCAGGAGATCCCTGTAGCCACGGCGTCGCTGCAGAACCGTCGAGCCCATCGGAACTTGTGTGAGTCGGCCGGCGTCGCAGAGAGGTGCAGTTCGTCGCGCTGCCTCCAACTGCGCGAGCATCCCGCGCGCATCGTCTTGAACTTTCGCTTCACAGGCGCGCTTGCGCACCGCGCGCACTGTCGCATCGACGATGAAGATGGCGTGGTCGACGAACGCTCGGGCAAACCGGTTTTCGGCTGTGTCGAACGTGTCTCGGACGCGCGGTTCCGGAAGCTCTGCAGGCACCACGCCGTCCATGTCGATGCCGAGCCCCTGCAGCCCGTGCGCGCCCTTTATCCATCGACGGGTGCTGGCCAGGTACACCGGCAGCCGTTCGAAGCGGACCTCCCGAAGCATCGAAAGCGGCACCATCGTCTCGTGGCGTTCGAAGCGGCGATGGGGATCGCGAGCGAGCGCGTGAAAGGCTGCCGTGAGACTGCGCGAAACGTCGGCGCGAAGCGCCTCGCGCAAATAGAGGAAGGCCCGATAGAGCACGTCGTTCGGCACATCGACGTCGGTCGCGACGGGAAGGGGGGACGCCTCGCCCGCGTGGAAGGGCAGATCGGCAGCGATGCGAAAGAGCTCCTCGAGCGCAGCGTCGAAGTCGGCCACGGACCACTTCCCAGCGCGGACTTCAAGAATGCCGTCGCGTACGGGATAGAGGCCGACCTCGTTGCCGAAGTCCAGCAGCCATAGATCCTCGCGCACGCGCGTTGCCCGTCGGCCAACACGCCTCGCGAGCGCCGCGAGATCCTCGCTGTTCCCGCTAGCGAACCACTCGCGTTCGCCCTCGATCGCCACGCGGACGCCATCCGCGATGTCGACGCGCGCTCCGTTCCGAGAGGTGAGAGAGATGGCCATGCAGGGTCACTCGATGAACGACGTGAAACCCTGGCGTGCAAGGCGGTCCTGCATGCGTGCGACCTTGGCGGCGCACCGAGTAAGGTTCTCCTCTTTGCAGAAGCTGGCGAGAACGCCGAGCGTCGATTGGAGTTCCTGCTGAGTTCCATTCAGCTTCGGTAGGATCTTCGACCGGATCGCGAGATCGAGCGCCGCCACGCGGTCGTCCGATCCGCCCACGGACTGCTCGACGGCCAGGTGAATGAACCGTGCGATCTCGTTCGCCGCTCGGTACCCAAACGGGCGGCCCTCCTTGACGAGCACGGCCTCGAGGCGGACCAGCGCAGCGCGGCTCTCGGGATCAAGGGCCCGCCAATGCTTCGGCGATGGCTTTTCTGCGGAATCGAAGGTGCGAAACTTCGGAAGCAGGAACCCGCCATCGTCGGTCGGTTCTGCACCGTATCCTTCGAGATCGACCTCATTCAGCTCGAGAACGAAGGCTCGATCGAGGACCTTGGGGCTGAAGAGGTACGTGGTCTCGTCGACGTTGACCGTGCCAGTGAAGAACACGTTCAGGGGGATGCGGAGGGTTTTCGGGATTTCGCGGAGCTCTTCGTCGTCGTCACCGTGCACGTCCTCGAGATCGGTGTCGTCGTGGAGCTGGAGGGCTTCGCCCGACTCCATGCAGGAGAGAAAGTCCGAGAAGTAGTGCTCCACCCGGGCGAGATTCATTTCATCGAGGATGGCGAAGAAGGGGGATGGCGTACGCGCCTCGGCGACTGATCGCTCGCACTCGGCCCGAGCTTCGAGAAGGAAACGCAGGAACGGCGTGGTCTCGTAGCGCTTCCGCAGAGGGTTGAAGTAGCCGAGCAGCGCACGGTGGTCCGTCCAATCGGGCCGCACCGCTACGACGCAAACGTTCGCTACCCGGCGAGTCTCGACCCGATCGGCGAGCAGAGAGAGCTCGAGCTGCGATGGCGCGTCACCAACCCCCTCGATCACTCGTGCACCGAAGACGTCGCCGACCTTGAACGTCTTCGTGAACCACGCGCCTGCTGTGCCCTTTAGGAGTAGTTGCAACGCCTTCGTCTCGTAGGCCTTGCAAAGGAGCATCTCCTCGCCTTTAGGGAACCGGACGAGGAGACGGTCGTCGTCGCCTGTCTTGACGCGGGGTGCCAACGCCACCGGCACGATGAAGCGCTGGTACTTCAACATGTAGGGCTCGACCTTGAGCTGGATCGTGTCGGGAGGCAGAGACTGCGCGACGCGCTCCTTGAGCATCGCCGGGAAGTGTTCGGCGATGGCCATGGCGAGGCGGGTCTTGCCCGTTCCCGAGACGCCGCTGAGGATCGCGAAGCGCTTTGTCTGCAACGCGAGGAGGTAGTGCGACAGCATCTCGGTGCCGAAGTGATGACCGTCACGCAGCACGGTTCGCCGTATTGCGTCGAAGGTCGTGCCGCGCGTGCTGGCAACGGCGTCGTCGTCGTTCAGTTTGCGGACGCTGAACCCGAGCCTTCGCAGAAGGGGGTTGGTCTCCGCCTCCCCGGCGGAGAACGTCGACGGATCGAGGTCGGTCCCGTTCGCGAACCGGTTGGCCACCGAGACGACGTACTTGGGCGGGTAGCTCTTGCCGTCGTGTTCCAGGCGGTAGTCGATGGACTCGCGCGAGGGCGGCGGCGGGTTCGCTTCGATTTCGCGGAGTGCGGAGAGGACGTGGGCGCGGTCGAGGTTCGCAGGGATCATGAGGGCGTCGTTTGTGAACGAGCTTGAGAGCGGTTGACGCGGTTCGCGGGGGTCATCGGGCAGCCCTTCCTCGTTTTGCTGGGGTCGTTCTACGTCGGGTGACTGACACGACCGGTCGGCGCACCTGCTCGGCGATCCACTCGTCGATGTCGCGTCGCCGAAATCGCCACTGGCCACGCACCTTGAAACCTGGCAGCTCGGCGCCCTGTGCCATCGTGTAGACGGTTTTCTCGGCGACCTTGAGCAACTGGGCGACCTCGCCGACCGTGAGGATCTCGTCCGCCATGCTGACCGGCTCCCGGGGCAAGGATGTCATGCGCATTCCAGCGGTTGCCAAGCTACGGCAACCGTTGCTGCTGCTCAAGGAGCAAGGACTCGTTCAGCGGAGCCGCGGCGCGAGGACACTTGGCGGTGCGTCCATGATCACTGGGCTGCGCGACAAGCTGTGTTGCGCCCGCGCCTTGAAGGGCGCGCTGAGCCTAGAAAAGCCCGCGCTGCTTCTCGTGCGGGACCGGGAACACTCCGATGATGACCCACGGGTTGGGGGCGATGAAGTGGAACTGCTGGGTGGTCCCGAGGAAGAAGTGGAGGTCGGTCTTCAGAAACGCGTCGAAGTACTTCTGTCGAACCTTCGCGAGAGCCGTCGGCTCGTCACCCTCGGCCGAACGTAGGCAGTTCCAGTAGAGGGCGCCCGCCTCCCAGTCCAGCACCTGCAGCGTGCTCTGCCGTCCATCAGCGTCCTCGAACTTGTAGGAGAAGCTGTAGGGCAGCTTGTCGATCACCTTGAACGTCTCGCGCCAGGTGTTGTCGGCGAAGAGGTCGTACTGCTTCGTCGCCTCCCGCATTTGGCGCACCTTGTCGGGGTCCCACTCTCGCTCCTCCGATTCCCAGATGAAGTCCAAGATGCGCGTCGGCTTGAACACTGCGAGCGACACCTCGTTCGCCTTCGCACCCGAGATGAGGTCATCGAGCCTGTCGTAAACGCGCGCGGTCTTCAGAAGGATGCGACGACGTTCACGCCAGCCGTCGTTGGTGTCGACGTGGTCGACGCGCCGGAGCTCTTTTTCGTCGACAGGTCGAAAGGTCTCGGGGCGCGGATCGGCAGAGTTGCGAACAAGGCGGCACTCGAGCCAATCGTACTTCGTGTACTGCTCCTCCTCATCGAGCCGCCGAAAGGGCACCGGATAGATGCGCACCCACGAGCCGTCCTCGCGGACGCCGGCCGTGCAAACCGTCTCGCCGTACTTCCGCGAGAGCGTCGGGTACGTCTTCACGGTGATCAGAACGCGCTCTTTGCTCATCCCCCGTTCCCACGTCACAGATGTTTGGCGGCGAAGCCCTTTCCGAACTCGCGCTCAAGCGCTTCGGACACGCAGTGGCGGTGGCACCGGCTTGGCACGCGTTCGTAGCACGTCAACGCGACCCGCTCGCCGGATCGAACCCAAGCCCGAATCTTCGCGAGAGCCGGCCCCTGCATTGGGAGGCTGTCTCGTTCGTACTCGGCGAAGAGGGCGTCGTAGTCGGCCTGGGTCTCGAGACTCTTGCGCTGCTCAGAGGCGATCCCGAGTTCGGGGACGTGCTCGTACCGAATGCCGACGCCCTCGCAGCCTTTCCCGAGCGTGCCCTTCGAGAACCCGTACTTGCGGCTGATCGGATTCCGCCGAACGTCGGAGAGCAACGTGACCCCGGAGCGCAGGAGCTCGTTCAGGTAGCTCTCTAGGGTCCGCCCCTCGTAGCCGATCGTGGAGATGGAAGCAGCCTTCGCCGCGGGCCGTGCCGCTTCGATCCGTGCGAGCGCACCGCTCTCGCCACGCAGCACCCGTTCTGCGATCTCGCTCCGCGTTGCGTAGTACGGGAAGCGACGGTAGGTCTCGGCGACAAGCGCGTCGCCGCGGATACCGCGTAGCCCGCGCGTGAAGCCGATCAGCCGACCATGTTCCGCTGCGCCCAGCACCTTCCGCCCTGCGTCTGTGAGCGCCCAGTGCTGTTCGTCGTCGGCAAGGAAGCCGCGCTCGATGAGCTTGCGTCGATCGGCATAGGAAGTGAACGAGAACGCGCCGAACTTGTACGGCACGAACTCGTAGGGCGGGGTGACGCCCGGCTCCTGGCAATAGAGGAAGAGCACCTTCTGAAAGTCGAGGTTGCCGGCGCGCCCCCCGAGAGCGTTGAGGAGTGCCAGCATCTGCCGCTGTCGGTCGAACAGCACATGCTTGGCCCTCTCTCTGGATAGCTCGTTCTGCGGCGTCACGAGCCCACCCCGCCACGCGCAACGACCGATTGCCGAAGCGAACCCATTGACCGTCGTGCCGCAGAAGTCATCGATCTGCATCGTAACATCACGGGCGTCGGACAAGGGCGATGCTGGCCCGTGGCCCCTACGCCGGCAAGTGCGCGTGGAACTGCTCCGTCGAGAAGGACGGCTTGCCGGGGAAGAAGCCGTCGTCCTTGAGCTCGATGAGCGCCTCGCGAACGTCGAGCTTGCTCACCCCCAGCTCCCCGGCGATCTCCTGTAGAAGACCGTCACCCGGGTGTGCCGGTCGTCGCGCCTGCGCATTGCGTGGACGATCTTGGTCTGCAGCGGAGTCATAGCGGGGCGCCCATAGCGCAGCCCCCGCCGTACGCCCACGCGTTGACCTGGACGCCATACGCCGGCATGCGTCGCCCGATCGTCGCACTGCCGGCGTCGTGCGTGGCCGGCGCGCCTCGACCGCTCGGCGGCTCGATCGTCGCCACCCCGGGCGTGAAGTCTCGCAAGAGCAGCTCGAGAACGAGCCACACCGAGACTCGGATCTGATACTCGAAACCTCGACACGCAATGCGGCCGCCGTCGTTCAGGCCGCGCTGCCCCGTATGGTACGTTGACAGAGGTGATTCAGGTTGCGTTGATCGTGGTCGCGGGGGCGATTATCGCGGCCGTCATCGTCGTTCTCGCGCTCAGAAGGTTCCCGCCGTCGAAAGGGTCTGACGGAGACGCTGCCGAGAGGCTCCGGCAGCGCGAGACCGAGCTAGAGGCGCTGAGGGTGGCGAAGGCAGAGAGCGATCGTGGCCTTGCCGTCGCGGAGGAAAAGGCGAGTCGGATTTCCGGACTCGACGCGGAGCTGCGGGAGGCTCGGGAGGTCGTCCAACGCGTGAGGGAAGAGAAGGCGGCAGCGGAGCGCGCGTTTGGAGCGGCGAGGGAGGCACTCTCCGCCAAGTCCGATGCGGCACTCGCCGAAGTACGTGCGGGGAAGGGAAAGGTCGAAGAGGCACTCGCGGCGAAGTTGGAGGCGGTCGAGCGCCTTGAGGCCGGCGACCGTGAGGTGCGCGATCGGCTCGCCGCAGCGGAGAAGGCCCAGGCCGACCTCATCGCTCGATTCGACGCAGTGAAAAACGAGAAAGCAAAGGTCGAAGAGGCGCTCGCCGTGAAGTCGGAGGTGCTCGAACGCCTCGAAGCCGCCGACCGTGAGGTGCGCGATCGACTTACCGCAACAGAAGCTGCGCTAAATGTGGCCCGCTCCGAGCCACCGGAACTCCGTGCCCAGCTCGCCACGATGCAAGAGACGCTCTCGCAAGAGCGGAAGCAGAACGAGGAGAAGATCGCGCTCTTGAATGACGCGAAGGGTCGCCTCACCGAGCAGTTCAAGGTGCTCGCAGAAGAGGTTATGGGACGGCACGGAGAGACGTTCAAGCAGCAAAATAGGGAGCAGCTCGACGGACTCCTGAAGCCCCTTCGCGAGCAGCTCGCGCTATTCCAGCAAACGCTTCATACAGACCATATCGAGACTGGGAAGGACCGGGAACGGCTCGTCGAGCAGGTTCGAACGCTCGCGACAACGGGCGCAACGATGATGAACGAGACGCGGAACCTTACCCTGGCGCTCCGAGGCGAGGCGCAGACGCAGGGCGCCTGGGGGGAGATGATCCTCTCCACCATCCTTCAGCGATCGGGTCTCAGGGAGGGGCAAGAATACGTCACGCAAGAGAGCCACGCGACTGACGAGGGAGCGCGCGTCCGTCCGGACGTAATCGTTAACTTACCAGACGACAACCGGATCGTGATTGACTCAAAGGTTTCGCTGTCCGCGTTCACGGATTACGTCAACGATGGCGACCCAGTGCCGAAAGCGGAGCACCTCGCCCGCCACGTGGCCTCCATGCGCGGTCACATCAAGGGGCTGTCCCGGAAGGAGTACCACCAGGTTACGGGACTCGACTTCGTCATTATGTTCGTCCCCATTGAAGGTGCGCTCGCTGCCGCTTTGCAGGAAGATCCCGAGCTGACGAGCTTCGCCGCCGATCACAACGTCGCCATCGGTACCCCGACGACGCTGATGCTCGCGCTGAGAACGGTCGCCAACGTCTGGCACGTCGAGCGCCGCAACAAGAACGCCGAGGAGATCGCTGAGCGCGCGGGAAAGCTCTACGACAAGTTTGTCGGTTTCGCCGGCGACATGGGGGCCCTTGGCGAACAACTTGCGAAGGCTCGGGGAGCGTACGACGACGCTCTGGGCAAGCTCTCGACGGGCTCGGGAAACCTCGTTCGGCAGACTGAGATGCTAAAAAAGCTCGGGGCGAAGACAGCCAAGACTCTTCCAGCGCAGCTAGCCGCCCAAGCAGGGGCCGGCGACGACGACGAGTCCGCATCACTGATCGTCGCCGAGGTGCCGATCACCGACGAACCGTAGGGCGGCTTGCGGGCTCCGAAAGCCTGTGTGGACCGTTTCCACGCCGTCGGCGAGCGCGTCGCCTTCAAAGTAAATGCCGTGTCGGCCTACTCGGACAACGCGATCGTCGGGGCCGTGTTGTGCAAGGGATTCCATGCCCTTGCGCAGGCTCGCACCCGGGGCCAGCCCGTCGTCTCAGCCGCTCGGGACGTACTTGAGCAGGGGAACGCCGGCCTTGGTCAGGAGCTCGTAGATGGGCCGGATCGACGAAATCGATTGGCTGCGCTTCTGGCGCACCTCGCTGAACGTGAACAGCACGCGTCGCCGCGCCCGCGAGAAGGCGACAAAGAAGGACCGCATCGCCTCGTCCGGGTCCGTTTTGAAAGACCAGAAGGCGTTGTCCTCGAGGCCGACGAAAAACACCGTATGGTGCTCGCGGCCCTTGGCCTTGTGGATCGTCATGATGGGCACGAAGGCGATGCCGGCCGCATCGTCCACGGCCGTCCTCCAGTCGCCCGTCTCAACGAAGACTGTCTCGAGATGTTCGGTGAGAGCGTCGAGCACCTCGCCGAGCGACTCACGGTCTCCGGTCCGCGCCCGCGTCTTGAGGTACGCATCTTCGCCCCAGTGCGCGACGATGGAGTCGAGTGCTGCCCGTACCGCCGCCTTCGCTCCGGCCGAGGCGGCGAGCGCTCTGCCTAGGCCCTCGCAGAACGTCGCGAAGGCGCGTTCGATCGCCACTGAGCGCGCCACTTGTCCTTGGTGAAGCTCCGAAAGAAGGCCGCGAAGGCGCTCCCACTCGTCGGGCGCACGGCCATGGACGGCCAGACGTAGCGCGGCCACGAGATCGAGCGCGAACTGGGAAGTTAAAAACTCGGTCTTGGCCGACTCAATCCGGACCCGAACGCTGCGCGCCGAGACCGCCGCGGCGACCACGGCCCCGTACGCATCCACTTTCTGGCGTACGAGCACCGCGAAGTCGCCCGGGACCAGTCCGTCGCTGCGGATGCCGTGCTCGATGATGTCCGCGATGGCGATCGCCTCCTCGTTCTCGTCCTTGTAGCGGTACACGCCGCACTCGCCGCCGGGCGCCGCGGTGCTAGTGGGCTGCATCGGGGCGGCGGGCCGCGACGTGAGCGCGCTCGCCAAGTGCGTGAGCACTGCGACGAGCTCCGGGGCCGCGCGGTAGTTGATGATCGGGTACTCGGGGCTAGACGAAAAGTCCGCCGAGAACTCCTTGAACGCGTCGCCCATAGCACCGGCCCAACCCATGATGCGCTGCTTGTCGTCGCCGACGGCGGTCACGATAATGCCGGGTGCCCCAAAGGCAGCGCGGAAGAGCGCGTACTGGACCGTCGTCGTGTCCTGGAACTCGTCGATAAAGACGTGCGAGAACGCCGCCCGCAGCGCGGCCAGCAGGCGCGGGTTGGTGAGCAGGATGGCTTCCGCGAGGCGCGCGATCATCTGGAAGTCGAGCCGCGACGGCGAAGCTTGCCAGCGCACGCGAAAGAGCTCGTCGGCCGCAAACTCGAGGATGGTCGAAGCTGCGCGCCGTGGCCAGAGCGGTCGGCCGCAATAGTGGATGTTGAGAAAGTCCTGCGCGCGCATGCCTCTGAGCTGTCTCTCGTCACCGGGCAAGTTTGGAAGCTCAAGCGTTGTCAGAAACTCAACGATCTGATCCGGGTAGGAGATCTCGTAGCCGCGGGCGAGAGCCAGTGCGGGCGGCAGCGCTGCCGAAAACCGATCCAACAGATCCTTCGCGAACGCGTCGAGGGTCATTGACAGCAGGCGATGGGCGTCGTCGCCTGCACGGCGCGCGACGCGCTCGCGAAGATTGCGGGCTGCGTCGCGCTTGTAACTGACGGCCAGGATGCGCCGGGGTCTCGGGCAGGCACCGGTCTGCAGCAGAAAGCAGGCTCGCTGGGCCAACATCTCGGTCTTGCCTGCGCCAGGGCCTGCTTCGACGAGCGTCGTCACGGTCGATCGGACGACCCGATCGGCGATGGCGTCGAGCGACGGAACGCCGACCGGTTGCCACGCCTGCGCAGCGATGCGCCCTGTCATTTCACGAGGTCGCCGATGCGGGCGGCGAGACGCAGAAGCTCGCTAGGAGCCTGTTTCTTGAGCGCGTCGTCCTTGACCTGTTCGAGCGCCAGCATGTGCGTGACAGGCTTGCCACTCTTCAGGAAGAGCCGGTCGTAACGGACGAAACGCTCGTCATCCTCCTTGGCGTAGCCGGTCCCGAGGGCGCCACCGCTCGCCTTGAGGACAGCCACGCGGGCGCGCGAAACGAGGTCGGACTTGTCCTCCTTCTTCTTGGGCCAACCGAAGTCCTTGTCCTGGGCTTCGTAACCTTGGGGAAACGCGTTGAGCATGGCGAAGTCGAGGTCGAGCGGAGCAGAGAAGAAGACGCCGTACTCCTCGAGTCGCGCGAGCCACGCTGGCACGATGGGCCAATCGGTCCATTTGTGGAGCGTCGAGAGGTCGATCGGCCCGCTTGCTGGAGCCTTTGGATCGCGCGGCAGCGCCTTGGTGAGCCCTGCCGGGTTGGTGCCTCCTTCCACGAGCTGCTCGCATGCGTACTTGATTCGTCCCCATCCGCCGCCAAAACGGTCCCAATCGAGGTCGAGCAGAGTCACGTGCGGGATGCGGAGGTCGCGAAGCAGGCGCCAGAAGTGGTGGACGAACCGACCGCCCAGCGGCACGACCGACAGTAGACTTCTGTCGAGGTCCATCCCGTGTGCGCGAAGCACGCGCGGAAGGACCACCTCCTCGCTGTCGCCTTCGCCGAGAACGACGATGCGCGCAAAGTAGAGCTCGGGATAGGCCCGCACGGCTTCCTTGACGAACTTGAAGGCGACGTCAGCGTCCTTTGGCAGGGCGAGGCGCCGCACGTCGCTCTGGCGCTTTGCGTCGAGGCGAAGGTGCCGAATGCCGGTCGGCTCGACGCGCGAGAGCAGCGACGGTGCGTGACTCGCGACGATGGCTTGAGCGCGGCGACTCTGCGCAAAGCGCGCGAGGCTCGAGAAGATGGGCCCGAGGAAGTGGGGCGCCAGGTGGCTCTCGGGCTCTTCCACTGCAAAGAGCGTGAGCACGGGCGGGGCGAGCGCGTCGAGCGAAGCCGCGGACTTGTATGCAAGCAGCGTGGCGTCGGTCGTTGTCTGGGCGTCGAGAAGCGCGCCCTCGAAATCAAAGACCGCGGCAACGAGCGCGAAGTAGAGGAGCGAAGCCTGTCCCTCGCTCAGCCGATCGAGTCCGAACGTGCCGCCACCTGGCGCGGGCGCGAACTGCATGGTGGCCGCGCCGAGCACCTCCTCGAGCGTGGCGCCGACGAAGCGAAAAGAGGGCACCTCGGGCTTCGGACCTGGGTGCAGAGATTCCCAGCCTGCCTGCACCGCCACCTCGAGGAGCTTGATGCCCTTCTCTCCGGCGAGCGCCGCCTGCACCGAGTTGGCCGCGTCGGCGATGGCCTTGCTGGAGCCGTCCGACCACGTGAGCGCGCGAAAGAGTCGGTGGAGCATGGTCCCCGAGACGTTGCGAAGCTGGCGCCCGGGGTCACGCGTGCCGGGAATGTAGTGAACCTGGATTTCGGCGCGATCCTGGGGGTGGATATGCTTCCGCTGAGCGTCGTCGATCACGTCGTCCTTGGTGGTGATCCAGTGGAGGGTCCAATCGATCTCCCCTTCGGGCTGTCCCGGCACCTTGCGCCAGTTGGCCTCAAGCCGCGCGCGCGCGAACAGCTGGCCTGCAGCATCCTGGAGGAAGATCTGGCTCCAGGCGGCCGAGAGCTCCTCGGTGTTGCCGCTACCATCCTCGTCCACCACGAGCAGCGCATCGATGACGAGGGCGATGGGGCTCACCTCGTCGTGCGTCTTGCCGAGCGGAACGTGGAAGTCGCTCTTGATCAGCGTGCGCAGCGCCTGCCCGGGCGCAAAGAGGCGAGCGAGGGCGAGCAGGACCGCGGTCTTGCCCGTCGCATTGCCCCCGAGCAACACCGTCGTCGGTTCGAGCTCGATGGCCACGGGTATGGGGCCGAAGCTCATGAAGTTTTGCAGGACGAGGCGCTGGATCTTCACCCGCCCATCGTCGGCCAGGAGAGGGGGACGGGGCAACAAGGCGATCGTCCGCGACGCGTGAAATTCTCTTAACGTTGGAAGAAAGGGCCTGCGCGGATGGCAGGCGGGCTGGCCGCCGGGAGCCAGCCATGGCCGCCGGTGTATGTGAGCGCGGAGTTCGTCATGGAAGAGAAGAACATCGCGCACCTGATCGGCCGGATCGAGGGTTGGTACGATCCGTCGCTCCCCGCGGTGGGTGTTCCGTCAGGCCGATGCCCGGCGAGTTCCGGGACGCCCTTCGCCGGCGTCCCACGCTTCGCCTCCACCGCCTTACGGCTTGTGCTTCTTGCCGAGCGCGTCCAGGCCAAGGCGCAGGGCACGACGCATGACGTCGGCCTTGGTGACCGCGATCCCCGGAACGCTCATCGCGTTGGCCAGCTTCTCGATCTCGTCCTCCCACGCTTCGGGCACGTGGACCGAGACCTGGGTGACGTTGCGCTTCGGCCGAGGCACAGCTCGCATGGTAGTGACCTCATCCGACTCTTAGCACCCACTTGAAACAGTTACTACATGGTGTAACGATGATGGGGTGACGTCGTCGCCGTGCATCGTGGCCGTTTACATCAACGGGGAGGGCTCGCCTCCGGTGCTCCGTCCGGCTCCGGATCCCCTGCAGGGGGCGATCATTGCCCACGCCCTGGCGTCGGATGTTCTGCGACCTACGGTCGTCCTTTTCGTTGTCCATCCGGACGGTCGTCTGGTGCGCGTGCTCATGGTGCGCAAGTGAGCCCGCTGGCCCGGCTCTCGCGCTGGCTCGGCGCCGCTCGCTGCCCGACTTGCACGGGGCGTCTGCGCGCTCTCGGTTGGTCCTGCTCCCGGGAAGCCGGGACGTGGACGAAGGTGGACCATTTCGAGTGCCGTGACTGCCGAACCCTTCTGTTGCGGCCAAGGTCGCAGGCGGTTGCCGTCCTTACCCGTCGCTGACGCGGTGGTCCTGGACTTCGGCGACGACGACGCGGTTCTTCCGATCCACGAGTGCGGAAGGCTCGCGCGTGTGCCCGTCGATTCCCCGGAAGCGCTTCGCGGACCCGCCCTTCCTCGGGCGATTTATTCCGCCGAGGGCGTGCCGTGGCCTGTTCGTTCTGAGCGTGAATTCAGACGGCCCGCGCCCCGTCCAACCATCGAACGTCACTCTCATCCAGACGCGCCGAGGGGCCCGGCCCTGCGACAGCGCGGCCAACCGATCCGAAAGGGCACGGTGGCAATGCCGGAGGCGGCTCGCGCCGCAGACGATGAGGACAACATGAGCTGGGATTTCGATAGGTTGCTGCGCATTGGCGTGGCCCGCGACGGCGAGCCGTGTCTGATCGAGCTGGGCCGTGCGCTGGACGGCAAGGGCGCCGCTTCGGTGGGCTACTTCTGGTCGACGGGTCGGATCGGCGCGGGCGTGGGGCCCGGGGGGGTGCGCATCCGGCGGCGCTTCGGCGTGATGGGCAAAGGAGAGCGCGGCAACGATCTGACGCTCGAGGCATCGGAGCTCCGCGCGCTCGAACACGCCTGTCACGATTGGGCGCGGCGGCGTGACGAATGGGCCGCGTTCTACTTCTCGACTTCGGGATACCCCGCGGGCTTCGGCGGCGCGTCGTACTACCAGCCCCCGGGCAAGGACAGCAGCGCGATCAAGCTCGGGAGCGAGGGCATCGGGGGCCGACAGGGAAAGGGTCTCGTGGGCTCGGACGATGTCGTCCCCCTTCCCGACGCTGTTGCGGTCGGGGCCGGAGCGTCAGTCGTCGCCGAGCTGTGGCGCCGCGGTGAGCGGCACGGGCCCAGGCAAGGAGTGCTCCAGGGCGTTCGCTATGCGCTCTGTGACGACGCCGTCGTATTCGACGCACGTCGCCATGGTGGGGAGGTGCGACGGCGAGAGGGCGACGCCGTGCACCTCGAACCGGGGGAGGAGTCGTTCGTCACCGCGCTGGTGCGCGTCGTGTGAGGCGGATTGAGTCTCGGACGTTCGTCTCGCAAATGGTGCGTGGTTGAGGAGGTCGACATGGGAAACGCGCTCGTCATGATGATCGTGGGTGAAGAAGAGCTCGCGCTGTCGGACCTTGAAGACCCCGATCCGAACAAGAGGGGGCTCCTGCCGCTTTCGCGACCTGGGCGCTGGGTTCCGGCGGAACGCGAGAGAATCCGGCGCGAGCACCCGGACGCGTTCTGGACACTCCGGGTCCCACGCACCGCCGTGTGGGAGCCGCCCGTCGAGCCATACCTAGAGAAGGGACCTGACTGGCATCGCGACCCCGCACTGCTCGCGTCGCACCGCGAACGAGTCCGCAAATCGCTCGAGGCCTTCATGAACCAGAAGCTCGCCGAGCTTGACAACATGGTCCGCACCGGCTGGTTCATCATCCAGCGCGCCCGGGCATCCGTGACCGAGCTCGAGGAGGTGCCCGACGGCCAGTGCGCGCCGCCCCGCCCTGCGCGTACGCGTTCGCGGCGACGGACCAAGCGGGGGCTGTGACGTTGACGGCTGTGTCAGGCACCCTGCGCCTGCGCCCCCGTGGCGAGCTCCCTCAGGCGCCGGAACAGCAGCACCAGACCCCAGGTATCCCGCGCGCAGTACGCCAGCAGGTTCTTGCGCAGCACCACGCGCTCGCCATCGGCAACGGCCTCGAACAGCAACCGGACGAGGTTCACCGAGGCCAGGCCGCCATCGGCGATGGCGAGATCGCCGTATCCCTCGCCGACGAGGGCCGGCAGGACCGCCTTCAGGGAAAAGCTCCCTCCGAACGCCGGGTCGTAGACGTGCTCGCGCACGATGGGCAAGAGGTCGACCAGCCGGTGCGAGAGGCCGAGCAGACCCGCCGCGAGGTCGGGGCACGCCGCGGCAAGGCCTTCGATGGCGGTGCGCTCGAACGGCGCGTTGTAGGCGACCACGGTGTGCGCTCCTGCGCAGGCGTCGAGGAGGGCGAGCGCGAGTGGGCGCCGCGGATCGTCCGGCCCCTCCGCGAGCCATTCCCGGTGCTCCACGCCTCCGTCGCGCTCGACGTGCACGCTGAACTGGACCGGCACCGCCTCATACGGGCCACATCCCGGCCATCTGGGAACCGCGGGGCTCACAGTCTCGAAGTCGAGGAACGCGAGCGGGGCCAGGCAAGGAGCCAGCGCGGCACCAAGGTCGCCTTCGACGACAAGCGCGCCCGTCTGGATGGCCCGCCGCTGCCGTTCGCGGATGCCATCGAGCGGCTCGACGATCTGGTCGATCCGGTCGATCCCCTCAGCGAGAAGGTCTGCCACGCGACGGCCGCCGCCGTACAGCGTGGACACATGGTGCGGAGGCAGGACCGGGAAGCACCGTGCCTGGAACGGGCACGGGTAGGGCGCATGACAGTGCCGGCCCGTGGGCACCACCGGCAACGCCCCACGGAGAACGGCGACCTGCTCTGCGACGCGCGCCGGAATCGTCGGCAGGAGCTCCCGCGCACGCGCCGTGATGTCCGCGCGCTTGAAGAGGTTCGACAGGTTCGGATGCCGGCACGCTCGATCGAGGTGCATGATCTCCACCGCGTGGACGCTCAACCCCGCGCACTCGAGCACGTGCAGCTGGATGGCCGCATCGCTGACGTGCACGGGCTTCACCGAATTCGTCGCCTTGACTTCGATCAAACGCCAGCCGGCATCCTCACGGAGGAGAATGTCGACCGCAGCGAAAACATCGCCGGCGAGGAATGCGGCCTCGTAGAGGACCGTTGCGCCGCCCTCGATGGCGGCGCGGGTCGCTTCAACGCGACGCGCGTCGTACGGGATCAGGATGCCGCCGGGAAAGCGTTCCCGCGCCAGCTCGCCGACGAGGTTGCCCTGGTCGAAGATCGCCTGGAGGCCAGCGTCCGGCACGAGTTCGGGGGCATCCCGATCGTGCACGTCCCACCAGAGGAGGCGGTGGCACTGGAGGCCGGCCAGGAAGCGGGATTTCGAGAGCACGGAGAACCAGTGTCGCACGGAGATGCGCGGCTGGTTCGCGGACGAGCAGCGTCGGCAAGACGTCGCGCGCCGGAGGCACAGGGGTTCATCTCGTCGGGCACCGCGACGCCGGCCGCGACGTCGCGACTGCGTGCGGAACGAGTCGCTGCTGCAGCTGATGACTGCTTCTCTCCCGCCCGGGCCAGCGGAGGGGCTTGCCGCGCGCGACCGAAGGTTCGACCATGGGAGATCCCGATGCCGATGCTATCCCACCGCTTTGACGAGGCCCTCAGCTACGCCTCACGGCTGCACCGTGGCCAGCTCCGGAAGGGCACCACGATCGCGTACGTCGCGCACCTGCTCTCCACCTCGAGCATCGCGCTCGAGCACGGCGCCACCGAGGACGAGGCGATTGCCGCCCTGCTGCATGACGCGCTCGAGGATCAGAACCGCGGCGGGGCCACGGAGCTCGAGATTCGTCATCAATTCGGCGACCGGGTCCTCGCGATCGTGAAGGGCTGCACCGACGCCGAGGGAGAGGCTGACAAGGAAAAGCCTGAGTGGAGGCCGCGCAAGGAAGCGTACATCGACGACATCGCCAAGGCCGACGCGTCTATCCGGCTCGTCTCGGCTTCGGACAAGCTCCACAACGCTCGCGCGATCCTGGCGGATCTCCGTGCTCACGGCGAGGGTCTCTGGACGAGATTCACGGGCGGAAAGGAGGGCTCGCTCTGGTACTACCGCGCCCTCGTCACGGCCTTCCGCACAGCGGGCGGGAGCGACGCGATGATGCACCTGGTCGCCGAGCTCGATCGCACGGTCTCCGAGATCGAGGGCCTCGCGCACGGGACCAGGGGCGGCTCATGAGAACCACCCAGGTCGACGGTATCGACCTCACCCTCGCTTCACCGAACGATCACCACTTGCAAAAGCAAGCGGAACACGACTTCAGATAAATCAAGAAGGACGCACGAAAGAGGATCGAGGCATGCTCGGCTGGCACATCAGCGTGTTCAGGCAGACCGACGGCGGATCGTCGCCTGCGAGGGCCGACTCGGGGCAAGGCACACATCTCGCTGTCTGGCAGACCGATCTCGGGGGGCTCGACTGGCTCGACGAGCTGGTGAAGAACGGCCGGGCGATCGACCTGGGTGGTGACGGGTACCCGAACGGATACACGGCGCAGGCGCAGTCCTTGATTCCACAAATCGCCGGAGGCCCACCTGAAGCCCGAGCGACCTGGGTATACGGGCCGAACGACATCCTCACCGATCAGTGGGAGGGGAGAACGGCGATCGATCGCGCCGCGGCCGACGACTGCCGGCCCGACGAGTGGCTGCTGGTCGTCGCGTGGGACGAGAGCTAGCGTTCGATCTCTTGCCAACCGGCTCGAGACGGTCGTCCGGCCAGATTCACTACGGGGGCGAGCAATCGCGTGGTTGCGCTTCTCGTGCCACTGGAAGGCGGCTCGTCGGTTGACGTCTCCCGCGGCAATGCTCAAGTTGAGCTCTGTCATTCA
>PLYU01000069.1 GCA_003153495.1 Myxococcales bacterium | reverse complement strand
CCGACGCCGGCGCCGCCGAAGAGGCCGATCTTGCCGCCCTTGCGGTACGGGGCGAGCAGATCGATGACCTTGATGCCCGTCTCGAAGATCTCGATCTTGGTCGACTGCTCCACGAAGAGCGGCGGCGCCCTATGGATGGGCGAGCGCATCTTGGTGCGTACGGGCGGGCCGTCGTCGACGGGGTCGCCGATGACGTTGAGGATGCGGCCGAGGCACTCGGGGCCGACCGGCATGGCGATCGGGCCGCCCGTGTCGCGCACTTCCATCCCGCGGACGAGGCCGTCGGTCGTATCCATGGCGATCGCGCGCACGGTGCTCTCGCCGAGGTGCTGCGCGACCTCGAGCGTGAGGTTGTCCTTGGCGCTCGAGATGCCGGGGTTGGTCAGCTTCAAGGCGCTGAGAATCTTCGGCAATTGGCCGTCCGGGAACTCGACGTCGACGACGGGACCGATGACCTGGACGACCTTGCCCTGGGCGTTCGCTGCGATGACGGTGGAAGGCTGAGTCATGACGGCCGCGCGTCTACCATGGGGTGAACGGCAGTTCAATGGGAGGACGCGCCAGCGGGTCCACGGCCGTGCGATACTGGGGGGATGGACCTCGACGCCAATTCGCTGCTCATGTCGCTGCTGGTGAGCTGCGTCGGGTTCGTGTGCTTCTCGTATGGCCGCAGGCAGAGGCGCGTGCCGCAGATCGCGGCCGGGGTGACCTTGATGGTCTACCCGTACTTCGTGTCGAATCTCCTCGTGATGGCAGGGATTGGCGTCGCCATCCTCGTGCTGATGACCGTCGCGGTGCGGATGGGGGTGTGACCCCACGTTTCTCGCTCGGGGGCGGGCGACGGGACGGCAGAGGAAGGGCCCGAACCTGCGGTCGAAGGAGAAGGACCGCGGGGTGATCACGACCGTGAACCCCGTCCTCGCCCCTTCACGGAGGCACCCTCTGCTGGCGCCTTGGCGTCTTGACGCTGCGATCCTCTCCTTCCAAGGCTGACCTCCCGCAGCAGTGCTAGCCGCGGCGGAAGGGCGTGCGTGACTGTGGACGCAATGGCACCGGCCGGGGACGGTCCGTAGTCCTGTCGCGTGGTTGACTGGACCACCGCGCGGATCCATGTTTTCGTCATGGCCAGCCCGCATCACTCCACGACGCTCGCGGAGTTCTCGACCGTCGTTCAACGAAGCAAGAACCGCCTGGTGGCGGTCCCGGCGGAGGCCCAGCGCGCTCTCGGCCTCACTCGCAGGCGGGACAACCACATCGTTGCTTGCTCGATCCGACGCGCCGGCACCGGACGGTGGAACCATCACCTCGTCAAGCTCACCTTCGACAACGAGTTCTCGCTGCCAGCCGACGTGTCCGCCATCCAGCCGGGGCATCGCGTGGACGTGAAGATCCACCGGATCATCGCCGACGTGCCGCTCGCCACGCCGGTGGCAGGGTCGCCGGCGGATCCGCTGCTCGATCTCGCGGCATCGGCAGGTCACGACCCTCGGGTCGACGGAAGCGACCGAGTGGACGACTACCTCGCTGACGGCGTGCCGTGAAGAAGGCCGTCTTCGTCGACACCGCGTACCTCGTCGCGCTCACCAACTCCTCCGACCGCCATCATGCCGAGGCGGCGGCCCTCGCGCAGGCGTGGGGCAAGGAGGGGCGGTCCTTTCTCACCACCGACGCTGTGCTCGTCGAGTACGCGAACTTCTTCGCCCGCTCGCCCCTGCGAGGCCTCGCCGCGACCACCCTCGCCCGCCTGCGCGCCGCGGCAGGCTGGACCCTCGTGGCCGTGGATCGTGGCTTGCTCGCCCGCGCCGAGGCTCGCTACGCGCGGCACCTCGACAAGGCGTGGAGCCTCACGGACTGCCTGAGCATGGAGGCCATGAAGGACGCGACGCTTCAGGAAGTCGCGACGACCGACGTTCACTTCGTCCAGGCCGGGTTTCGTCCGCTGCTGGGCGGCCGTCGATCGCCGTAGCTGGCTATTTTACCGACCGGAAGATCACGGGAAGAGCGACGCGACGCTCCCTCGAGCCCCGCGAGCACCTCGGAGCGGAGCCGATCGCCCGAGGCGCATCGGGTTGCGCTCGCCAAGCTCCGCGCACTGATCGCGGTCGAGCGCGAGACGGCGCTACGGGCGCTCGACGCCCGCGGCAAGGTCGCGCGGAACGCGACGTGAACCCCGTCCTCGCCAGTGGCCTTCCAGTAGCCCCCGCCTGGCGGCGAGCGCCGCGGGGCCGGAGCTGCGTGCAGTCTTCATTGCCCGATGGGCAAGAGATGCAGCGGCACGTGCCGCGCGATGGCCTCGAAATCCCGGTCCAGCGTGAGAAGGCGACATCGATGCTCGATGGCGGCTGCGGCGATCTGGCAGTCCCCCGTGGAGGCGGCGATGCCCGCCGCAGCGCAGGCCCTGCGCAGCCGGGCAGCGGCCATGTAGTGCGCCCGATCGAGCTGCAACAGCGGGAACGCGTCGAGTCTCCGTGCCGCCTTCTCGAAGATCGCATCGCCGCGGAATCCTTGCAGCACTTCCTGCAAGATGAGTCCCGTCAGCACGACGTCGGCCTTGCCCAGAAGACTGGACAGGCGCCGAACGGCGGCGTCGGCAAGGTCGGTGCCCTGGCGCAGAGCATGCGACCACACCGAGGTGTCGACCAGGACTCTCACCTACGCCTTCGCTCCGCCTTGTAATCGTACTCCGGGTCCCATTCGACGCGGCCGAACAGGTCCATCACGCCACGCTGGCGCCTCCGTGCGACATACTCCGCGAGCGCTTCGTTCACGGCTGCCCGCTTGGACTTGTGGTGGCCGAGGCGCTTGGCCTCCGCCACGAGTCGATCGTCGAGCGCGAGATTGGTCGGCACGAGGTTACTCTACACATCCTGCCACACACCGCAAAGCACGCGGCTCGCGGACACATTGACCCGCCGCCTCGCCGAACCTAGCTGCACAGGACGGATGCTCTTCTCCCGGCTGCTCGAGGCGACGACGAACGAAGGCGGGGAGTGGACGGCGACGGTGCCCGACGACTGGATGCAGGGGCGCAGCGTCTTCGGGGGGCTGCAGGCCGCGCTCGCGCTCCGGGCGATGCGGGCGCTCGTCCCTGGCGACGTCCCGGCTGCACGCCAAGACGTTGCGGTCGATGTCAAGCATAGAGATGGAGAAGGGCTTCCCGCCCGACGGGATCCGGGCCCGGTTGCTGGCACGGCCCCATCGAGGCGCGGGGAGATGATCCGCTTTGCGGCGGACGAGGACTTCGACAACGACATCGTCCGGGGATTAGTGAGGCGCGTGCCGGCGGTCGACGTCCGCCGCGTCCAGGACATGGAGCTCCGGGGCGCCAGCGATCCGCTAGTTCTGGCCTGGGCAGCTACCGAGCAGCGCGTGCTCTTGACTCACGACGTGACGACCATGTGCCGGCGCGCCATGAGCCGGGTGGAGCGCGGCGAGCCGATCCCGCACGATCCAGGATCTCGCCCCGGCCGCAGGCGAGTCGTTCTGCGGGCAGCCGAGCGACCACGGAGTGTATCTGCGACCGTTTCATGATACGATGGGGAGCGCCATCGTACCGAGATGCGGCGGAGAGGTTTCAAGCTGGTGCAGCTCTGGGTGCCCGATCCAGACGCTCCGGGTTTCCACGGCGCTGTGCGACGCACGCGTGAGTTCCTCGCCGCCCGTCCGGACATGGAGTGGGACGCGTTCGCGCGGGAGACGCTCGACCAAGCACCCGGCTGGGAACCGTGAGGAGAGGCGACATCGTCACAGTTGCGTCGGGCAAGCCGCGCCCCGCCGTGGTCGTGCAATCAGACCACCTGCTACCATACCCGATGGTGATCGTAGTCCCGTTCACATGGGAGATCGACGCCCGGCCGCCGCCGTTTACTCGCCTCACGATCGATCCGTCCCCCGTCAACGGCCTGCATCGTGTATCCCAGCTCATGATCGACCGAATCATCGGCCTGCCTGCGACGACGCTTCGGCCAAGCGGAGGGAAGATCGAGGAGAGTCAGATGACCGAGATAACCAGGTTGCTCGCGCTCTGGCTCGGCATCGGGTGACCTCCCGCCCGCCCGGTGCTCGTCGGATCGCGCTCATTGAAGCACCTGACGGCCGAAGCCCGCGCGCGCGGGACGAAGCGGAGACGGACTTCACGGAGGTGGCTGCGCGAACCGCGGGAACGCCTGCGCGTTGTCTCGCATCGCGTTCTCCGGGTCTCGCGGCGAGGGCGGCGGGGGGATCGGGATCCCCCGCGACAGCAGCCCGTCGCGGTCGTCGTACCGCAGCTCCATCACCGCCATGGGCGTTGAGCCGGCGCGCACGAACATGACCTCCGACACGTGCGACTCCTGCGTCTCGCCGAACTGCGTGCCCAGGCCGGGACGCTCCGCCGCGGCCGCGCTCGGCGCGGCGTTCGCCGACTTGTTCGCGCTGGTCGTCGCGCCCCCGGCTCCCCCCAATCCCATGGCGTCGCCAGCCCGCCCGCGCGAGCCCTCGTAGGACGGCCGCGCGACGGGCGCCGGCGGCGGCCGCCACACCACGGGGGGCGGCGGGCGCTCGCGGAAGAACGCGACGCCGATGACTCCGACGTTGCGCGGGGGGTCCGTGCGCGCCGCGTACGACTCCGCCACCGACGAGAACCGGAACGCCGCGACGCTGCTCAGCGACGTGCGCCACCCGTCGAGGGTGACCTCGCCGTAGGCTGGGACGATGTAGCCGCGCTTGCCGAAGCTGGCGGGGCGGCCGTCGAGGGCGTCGAGGCCGTCGACGGAGACGACCGCCTCGACGCGCGTGGGCGTCGGGTTGACGACGCGGAGCAGGTAGCGCGCCCCCGTCTCGCCGAGCACGTAGGTGCCGCCGTGGACGAAGGTGGGGAGCTTCTGCATCGATTCGTCGACGACCTCGAGGCGCGGCCCGTAGGCGGGGACGGGCGTGCAGCGGTCGACGGCAGGTTGACCCCCGTAGGGGCAGGGGGGGCGGGGATCGGCGTAGGCGCAGTGCAGGCCGGTGATGGTGAGACCGGCCAGGATCGGGAGAGAAAGCAGGGTGGGTCGCATGCCCTATCCGACGCGCGTCGCTTGAGATCGATCTACGGGCCTGCCATGGTCGGCCGGTGATCCGCGCGCGCGACGTCCTCGGCCCCGGGTCGCCGCTGTCGGCCGCCCTGCCGGGCTGGGAGCACCGCGAGGGGCAGCTGGCCATGGCCGAGGCCGTGGAGCGCGCTCTGGACGACGAGCGGCACCTCTTCGTGGAGGCCGGCACGGGGACCGGTAAGACGCTGGCCTACCTGGTCCCCGCCATCCTCAGCGGCCGGAAGGTCATCGTGTCGACCGCGACCCGCGCCCTGCAGGACCAGATCTACGCGAAGGACCTGCCGCTCGTCGCAGAGGCGCTCGGCGCGCACGGCATGCGCTTCAGCGCGTCGCTCATGAAGGGGCTGTCGAACTACGCGTGCCTGCGGCGCATGAACGAGGCGCGCGTGTCCGGGTCGCGCGCGCACGACGCGATGCTCGACCGCATCGTCCGCTGGGCCGCCGACACCGAGACCGGCGATCGCGCCGAGCTCGCGGACCTCGCCGAGGACGCCGCGGTCTGGCGGGACGTGGCGTCGTCGAGCGAGACGCGGATCGGGTCGGGGTGCGAGCACTTCGAGGCGTGCTTCGTGACGCGGATGCGCCGCCAGGCCGAGGACGCCCAGCTCGTCGTGGTCAATCACCACCTGTTCCTCGCCGACCTCGCGCTGCGCACCGGGCCGCGCGGCGCGCGGGCGAGCGTGCTGCCCCCCTACGATGCGGTCATCTTCGACGAGGCCCACCAGCTCGAGGACGTCGCGACCGACTTCTTCGGCGCGCGCGTGTCGAGCGCCCGGGTCGACGCGCTCGTGCGCGACGCCGAGCGCTCTCTCGCCGCGGTCAACGCCCTCGAGGCGCTGAAGAGCGGCCCGGTCCGCACGACGCTGGAGGGGGTGACCGAGGCGGCGGAGGCCCTCTTCGCGCGCCTGGCGCTGGGCGGGGCGTCCGGCGAGGCGCGGCGCATCCTCTCCGACGACGACGTGACCCCCGCGGTCCGCGTGGCCCACGAGGCGCTCGACGTGCGCCTCGCCGCGCTCGAGGCGGTCGCGCGCGCGCGCGCCGAGGAGGCCCTGCAGCTGGTGGCGAGGCGCGCGGCCGACCTGCGCGACGAGCTGCGCGACATCCTGGCCGGGCGGCGCAGCGACGAAGACGGCGAAGTCTCGGACATGGTGCGCTGGATCGACATCCGCTCGCGGAGCGTGTCGCTCGGCGCGAGCCCGGTGGACGTCGGGGCGACCCTGCGGGCGCGCCTGTTCGATCGCGTGCCTTCGGTCATCTGCACGAGCGCGACGCTCGCGACAGCCGGCGCGTTCCACTTCGCCAAGGCCCGCCTGGGCGCGCCGCCGGAGGCGGCCGAGCTGGTGGTCCCGTCGCCGTTCGACTTCGCGTCGCGCGCCGCGCTCTACCTGCCGGACGACCTGCCCGAGCCGTCGGACCCCGCGTTCACCGCCGCCGCCGCCGACCGCGTCGCCGAGCTGCTCGGGATGACCGACGGGGGCGCGTTCGTGCTCTGCACCTCGACGCGGGCGATGAAGTCGCTGCACGCGCTGCTGAGGGGCCGCGTGAGCGGGCCGCTCCTGGTCCAGGGCGAGGCGCCCAAGCATCTGCTCCTGTCGCGCTTCCGCGCCAGCGGGCACGCCGTCCTCGTGGCCACGATGAGCTTCTGGGAGGGGGTCGACGTGCCCGGGCGGGCGCTGCGCCTCGTCGTGCTCGACAAGATCCCCTTCGCGCCGCCGAACGATCCGATCGTCGCCGCCAGGTCTGCGCGGCTGGACAGGGAAGGGGGCAGCGGCTTCGCGCAGTACTCCATCCCGTCCGCGGCGATGATCCTCAAGCAGGGCTTCGGCCGGCTCATCCGTACGCAGCGCGATGCGGGGGTCGTCGCGGTCCTCGACAGGCGCATCGTCAAGAAGGGCTACGGGCGCGCGCTGCTGGCGAGCCTGCCCCCGGCGCGGCGCGTCCGGACCCTCGCCGATCTGCGCGCGTTCTGGTCGACGATCGAGGGGGATCTCGGCTCGCCCGGCGAAGCGTGCCATGCTAATGGCGCCGCGCCATGACCGACATCGTCGCCGTCCTCGCCCGAACGATCCTCGACTCCCGCGGAAACCCGACCGTCGAGGTCGAAGTGCAGACCGAGTCCGGCCACGGGCGCGCCGCCGTTCCGAGCGGCGCGTCCACGGGTGAGCACGAGGCCCTCGAGCTGCGCGACGGCGACAAGAAGCGCTGGCTGGGCAAAGGCGTCGACAAGGCCGTCGAGAACGTCAACCGCACCCTCGGGCCGTCGATCGTCGGCATGAACGCGCTGGACCAGGGCGCCGTCGACCGCGTGCTCTGCGACGCCGACGGGACGCCCAACAAGAGCAAGATGGGAGCGAACGCGATCCTGGGCGTGTCGCTGGCCGTGGCGCGGGCCGCGGCCGACTCGCTCGGGCTGCCGCTCTGGCGCTCCCTGGGCGGGGCGCAGGCGTGCGTGCTGCCGACGCCGCTGATGAACATCCTCAACGGCGGCATGCACGCGGACAACGGCCTGGAGATCCAGGAGTTCATGATCGTGCCGAGCGGCGCCGCCACGTTCGACGAGGCGCTGCGCTGCGGGACGGAGGTCTTCCACACGCTCAGGCGGCTCCTCGAGGACAAGGGCCTCACGGTCGCCGTCGGCGACGAGGGCGGGTTCGCGCCGAAGGTGGCGTCGAACGAGGAGGCGATCCAGTTCTGCGTGCGCGCGATCGAGGAGGCCGGCTACGAGCCCGGCAAGGACGTCTCCCTGGCGCTCGACTGCGCGGCGAGCGAGTTCTTCGACCGCAAGGCCGGCACGTACACGTTCGACAAGAAGAGCGTCACCACCGCCGCGCTCGTCGGCATCTACGAGGAGCTGTCGCGCAAGTACCCGATCGCGTCGATCGAGGATGGCTGCTCGGAGGACGACTGGGCCGGGTGGAAGCTCTTGACGGAGCGCATCGGCGCCCGGGTGCAGCTCGTGGGCGACGACCTCTTCGTGACGAACGTCGAGCGCCTCCGCCGCGGCATCGAGAGCGCGACGGCGAACGCGATCCTCATCAAGCTGAACCAGATCGGCACCTTGACCGAGACGCTCGACTGCATGCGCCTGGCGGCCGTCAGCGGCTACCGCTCGGTGGTCAGCCACAGGTCGGGCGAGACCGAGGACGCGTTCATCGCCGATCTCGCCGTCGCGACGAACGCCGGCCAGATCAAGACGGGGAGCTTGTCTCGTTCCGACCGCGTGGCGAAGTACAACCAGCTGCTCCGCATCGCCTTCGAGCTCGGCGACTCGGCTGTGTACGCCGGGAAGGCGCCCTTTGCACGGAGATGAATTCACAGAAAGATCAGGAAGGCTTGATCTTCTGATCTTCTGATCTTTCTGTTCAACCTCTTCAAAGCACGGGTGCTCGATGGCCAAGTCGAAGGTGGCGGTTCTCAAGGTCAAGCCCGAGACGGTCCTGGCCAACATCGAGCGGGTGTGCGAGCTCGGCGGGATGAAGCAGGCCCTCGTGCCGGGCCACACGACCATCCTCAAGGACAACATCTCCTGGCACTACCCGTTCCCGGGGGCCAACACGACGCCATGGCAGATGGAGGGAACGATCCTCGCGCTCAGGAAGAACGGCCTTCTCGACGTGTCGTGCGTGCAGAACAAGACGGTGGTGACCAACGCCTTCAAGGGCGAGGACCTGAACCATTACCTCCCGCTCTTCGAGAAGTACGACATCCCGGTGCTCTACAACTTCAAAGAGTCGGACATGAAGTGGGTGACGTACCGGCCCAAGGCCCGGATGCACGTCCTCGACCGGATCTTCCCCGAGGGGATCCAGATCCCCGACTACTTCTTCGACAAGAACATCGTGCACCTGCCGACCGTCAAGTGCCACATCTACACGACCACGACGGGCGCGATGAAGAACGCGTTCGGCGGGCTGCTCGCCACCAAGCGCCACTACACCCACTCGTGGATCCACCGGACCCTGGTCGATCTGCTCGCGATCCAGAAGGAGATCCACTCGGGCCTCTTCGCCGTGATGGACGGCACGACCGCCGGCAACGGGCCGGGCCCGCGCACCATGATCCCCGTCGTGAAGGACTACATGCTCGCCGGCGCCGACCAGGTGGCCATCGACGCGGTGGCGGCCAAGATGATGGGCTTCGACCCGATGTCCCTCGAGTTCATCAAGGTCGCGCACGACGACGGGCTGGGTGTGGGCGACCCTCGCGACATCGAGATCGTGGGCGACGACGTCTCGCGCGAGAGCTGGGGGTTTCACGTCGGCGACAACCTCGCGAGCCACGCGGGGGACGTGCTCTGGTTCGGCCCGCTCAAGAGCATCCAGAAGCTCTTTTTCCACACACCGCTGGTCAACGTATTCATCTTCGCCAGCGAGGCCTACCACGACTACTACCGCTGGCCGCTCAAGGACCGGCGGGTGTTCGACACGTGGCGAACCGAGACGCCCTGGGGCCGCCTGTTCGACGCGTACGCCCGCACCTCGGGGGGGACGGGGCCGCGGCCCGCGGCGGGCGCTAACGGCGCTCGCGTGCAAGCCCACGCGGAGTGATATCATGAGACCCTGGGCTTACCGGGGCCGCGCGCGCCCGGACGCCCAACGGACTCGATGAAGACCGTCCAGCAACTCTTGGAGGAGCTCAAACGGCCGGAGGTCGCCGAGGTCGCCGTCGCCAGCGATCGGCTTCCGTGCGTCAAGATCGGTGAGAAGTACGAGCCCGTCGACGAGTCGGCGCGCTCGACGCAGCAGATCCTCGATCTTCTCGTGGCCGCCGGGGGGAGCCGTCACGTCGGCGTGCTCGAGACGAAGCCTGCCCAGTGGACCGCTCGCATCGACGGCATCGGCTCGATCGAGGTCCAGGCCTTCATGCGTGCCGGGCGCGTGCAGGCCCGCATCACGATGGCGAAGAAGAAGGCCTCGCTGCCGCCGCTTCCGGCGCTGGACGGCGCGGGGCAGCCCGCGCGCTCCACGCTGAAGTCGGCGGACGCGAGCGGAGCGGCGGAGCCGCGCCGCAGACCGTCCGAGCGGCCCACGGCGAGGAGCATCGAGGCCGGAGCCCGGGGCCTCGACGAGATCGAGATCGTCGAGTCGTCAGGGCCGCCGTCGTCGACCCAGGCGCCGTCGTCGGCCCGGATCCACCGGGGGGCTGGGGCGTCTCTCGAGGACCTGCTGGGGACGGCGCGCGAGGCGAACGCCAGCGACGTCCACGTCGTCGGCGGCCGGCCGCTGCTGCTGCGCCTCGGCGGAGAGCTCCTGCCGCGCGGCGCTCCGATCGAGGAGGCGACGGCGGAGAAGTTGATCTCGGCCATCGTGCCCGAGCGCCTCCGGGAAAGGCTGGCCACCCAGGGCTCTTGCGACTTCGCGCTCGACCGCGGGCCGCTGGGCCGGTTCCGCGTCAACGTCGGCAGGCAGCGGACCGGCCTGAAGGCGTGCTTCCGGTGCATTCCGCCGGGCATTCCGACGCTGCAGTCTCTCGGGCTGCCGGCCGAGATCGAGCGCGGAACGCACCACCACCAGGGGCTGGTCCTCGTCACAGGGCCGACGGGCCACGGCAAGACCAGCACGATGGCCGCCATCGTCGACATCATCAACCGGACCAAGACTCACCACGTCATCACCGTCGAGGACCCGGTCGAGTACGTTCACCCGCGCAAGAAGGCCGTCATCAGCCAGCGAGAGGTCGGGACGCACACGCGCGCATTCGCCAGCGCGCTGAAGGGGTCTCTTCGAGAGGACCCCGACGTCATCGTCGTCGGCGAGCTCCGGGACACCGAGACGGTGCGCATGGCTCTCGAGGCCAGCGAGACCGGGCACCTCGTCATCGGCACGATGAACACGCCCAGCGCCGCGAAGACCATCGATCGCCTCGTCGACCTGTTCCCCCCCGCCGACCAGCAGATGGTCCGGATGACGCTCGCGGGAGGCCTGCACCTCATCGTGAGCCAGCGCCTCGTCCCCGCGGCGGACGGCAAGGGGATGGTCGCCGCGGCGGAGCTTCTGCCGGGATCGGTCGCGCTGTGGAGCCTCATCCGGGACGACAAGACCTTCCAGATTCCCAGCCTGCAGCAGCGCGGGAAGGCCTTCGGCATCGTGCGCCTGGACGACTCGCTGGCCGACCTGGTGTGGGCGGGGCGAATCACCAAGGAGGTGGCGATCGGGATCGCCGAGAAGCCCGCCGACATCGAGGCGGTTCTCTCCGCCAGGCAAACGCAGCAGAACGCGCCACCGCCCGACGCCCAGAAGCCCGCCGAAGCGACCACGCTGCTCGGCAAGGCCAGCCAGATTCTCAACCGGGGGCGCTGATGCGAATCGATCTTCTCTTCGACGCGCTCCTCCAGGCCGGTGCGAGCGACCTGCACCTGGGCGTCGGCTACCCGCCGATGATGCGCCAGCGCGGCGACCTCGTACCGATGCGCGAGGAAGGGGTGGACCCGGTCGAGATGGAGCAGCTCCTCTTCGAGCTGGTCACGCCGGAGCAGAAGAAGACCATCACCGAGACGCTCGACCTGGACTTCGCCTACGAGTACGGCAAGAAGGCCCGCTTCCGCGCCAACTACTTCTACAAGACGAGCGGGCTGGCGGCCGTGTTCCGCACCATCCCGACGAAGATCCAGACGCTGGACGAGCTCAAGTGCATCGCCTCGATCCGCAAGCTGGCCGAGCGGCGCACCGGCCTGGTCCTGGTGACCGGGCCGACCGGCNNACCGGCTCGGGCAAGTCGACGACCCTCGCGGCGATGATCGACCACATCAACAAGACACGCGCCTGCCACGTGCTGACGATCGAAGACCCGGTGGAGTTCGTTCACACCCCGCAGAAGGCCAGCATCACGCACCGCGAGATCGGGCAGCACGCAGCGACGTACGCCGACGCCATCCGCAGCGCCGGGCGGGAGGACCCGAACGTCATCCTCATCGGCGAGCTCCGCACGAACGAGACGATGAGCCTCGCGCTGCAGCTCGCCAGCTTCGGCGTGCTCGTCTTCGCGACCGTGCACACCAACAGCGCCGCGTCGACCATCGATCGCATCGTCAACGCCTTCCCCGCGGAGGAGCAGCCGCACGTCCGCGGCATGCTCGCCGAAAGTCTGGCGGGAATCGTCGCGCAGCAGCTGCTCCGCACGGCGGACGGCAAGCGCCGCGTCGCCGTCCACGAGATCCTCATCGGCTCGTCGGCGCTCTCGTCGATGATCCGCGAGAACAAGACCTTCCAGATCCCGAGCCTGATGCAGGGCGGGCAGGCGCAGGGGATGCAGACGATGGACGCGGCGCTCGAGAGGCTCGTCAAGGACGGGACGATCTCGCCGGAGACGGCGATCGAGAAGGCCATCGACAAGGAAGGCTTCCTCAAGCTTCTCAAGAAGCGAGACGAAATGGCGCCGCTGTGAGCGGCCCTCTGCGCGATTGACGGCCATGGCAGGGGAAGGCTCGGAGTGGAGCAGGTTCCTCGAGGCGGCGTTCCTCGCCGTGCTCGAGACCGCCGACGAAGGGGCGATCGTGTTCGACGGCGAGGGACGCTGCCGGATGATCGGCCGGCGCGCGGGCGAGATGTTCGGCATCGACCCCGCCGCGTTCGTCGGTCGCACCCGCGGGAGCGTCGTCGCGGCGTTCGCCAGGGCGTGCGAGGAGCCCGAGGCGTTCATCCAGGCGGCCGCCTCCGCGCCGTCGCGCGGGACGTCGGGAGCGGTCAGCGAGGTGGACGTGCGCCGGCCACGCCCTCGCACCGTGGTGTGCCGCGACGTCCCGGTCGTCCGCGACGGGAAAGAGGTCGGCCGCGTCATGGTCCTGCGCGACGTGACGCGCGAGCGCGCCGCGGAGCGCGCTGGCAAGCAGCTGCAGGCCAGCCTGGCCGAGCTGACCCCCTACGACCCGCTCACCGGGTTGCTCAACGCTCGCCGGTTCCGCGAGGAGCTGGAGCGCGAGCACGGCCGCAGCACGCGCGCCTGGGACAGCTACTCGGTCCTCCGGCTCGACGTCGACGGGATGACGGCGCTTAACGAGGAGTTCGGCGTCCCAGTGGGCGACGAGGTGCTCGAGGGAGTGGCGTCGCGCCTGAAGGCCTGTCTGCGCGAGTACGACGCGATCGCGCGCTTCGACGGAGACGAGTTCGGCGTTCTCCTTCCGGGCGCCGACGCGATCGCGGCGGGCGCGGTGGGCGACCGGATGCTGACGACGGTCGCCGCCGAGCCCCTCGGGCTCGAAGGCGACCGGCGGGTGTCGGTCTCCGTGGGGGGTGCCGTGTGGGTGCCGCCCTCCGGCGAGTCGAGCGAGGACATCGTGAAACGCGCGGGAGCTGCCCTCGCCGCTGCCCGCTCGCGGGGCGCCGGGCAGATGGCGATCGACACGGCGGCGGGCGCCGGCAAGACGGAGTGACTCAGGTCGTCGTGCAGGTAGCACGACGGCACGTCGCTTGCGCTAGCGCCCCGGCGCGCGGCCGAGGTACTCCTCGTAGTTGCCGCCGAAGTCGACGACCTCGCACCCCGGGCGATCGTCGCCCGGGGAGCGATCTCTCAGCTCGACGACGCGTGTCGCCAGTCGGGAGACGAAGTGGTGGTCGTGGCTCACGAAGACGCTCGTGCCCTCGAACGCGAGCAACCCGTCGAGCAGCCCCTCGATCGACTCGATGTCCAGGTGATTGGTCGGCTCGTCGAGCATGAGCACGTTGTGCCGCCCCAGGACCATCTTCGCGAGCAAGAGCCGCGCGGCCTCGCCGCCCGAGAGCGCCTCGGTGGGCTTGAGGGCCGAATCGCCGCTGAAGAGCAGCCGCCCGAGGATGGCCCGGATCTCCTCCTTGGGCCTGGCCGGGTCGAAGCGGTACAGCCACTCGTACGGGGTCGTCCCCTTGGCCGTCTCGCCGAGCGACTCGTGGTGGTCCTGGGCGAAGTACCCGACGCTCGAGTCGTGGCCCCAGCGGACCTCGCCCGAGTCGGGCAGAAGCGCGTACGGGCGGGTCTCGGCGTCCAGGTCCTTGTACGCGCCCACGAGGAGCTTCAGGAGCGTCGACTTGCCGATGCCGCTGCGCCCGATGACGGCGACCCGGTCGCCGCGGTTGAGGTTGATGCTCACGCCGTCGAAGACCACCTTCGGGCCGAACGCCTTGCGCGCGTCGGTGGCGCGAACAACGTCTCGCCCGCTCGGTTTCGCCATGTCGAAGCGCATGTACGGGCGCACCAGGCTCGACCGCTTCGCGCCCTTCGTCTCGACGATCTCCTCGAGCTTCTCGATCTGCTTCAGCCGGCTCTGGGCCTGCTTGCTCTTCGACGCGTGCGACCCGAAGCGCTGCACGAAGTCCTGCAGCTCTCCGATCTTCTTCTTCGCAGAGTGCGCCGTGGCCTCGCCGCGCTTCTGGTTCTCGTACTTGGCGGCGACGAACTCGGCGTAGTTGCCCGTGTAGATCGTGACCGCCTTGTAGTCGATGTCGGCGATGTGGGTGGCCACCGAGTTCAGGAAGTGCCGGTCGTGGGAGACGACCAGCAAGGTGCCCTTGTGCTCGTCGGTGAGAAACTGGATGAGCCAGTGGATGGACTCGAGGTCGAGGTGGTTGGTCGGCTCGTCGAGCAGCATCACGTCCGGCCGCCCGAACAGCACCTTGGCGATCAGGACGCGCAGCTTGTAGCCCGAGGGCAACGAGCGCATCGGGTCGGCGTGCTTCTCCGCCGGGATCCCCAGCCCGACGAGCAACTCGGCGGCCTCGTTCTCCGCGGAGTAGCCGTCGTGCTCGGCGATGACCCCTTCGAGCTCGCCGAGGCGAACGCCGATCGCGTCGTCGACCTCCCCGAGGAGGAGCTTCTCCTTCTCGACCATGGCGGCCCANNATGAGGGTGGATTTCCCGGCCCCGTTCGCGCCGGTGACGCCGTAGCGCTTTCCGGGGTCGAACTGGACGCTCACCTTCTCGAAGAGGACCTTGGGGCCGTACCGTTTACTGACGTTGGCGAGGACGATCATGCTGAGAACGCTGTAGCCTAAAACTTCGGTGCGTGACGCTACCTTCTATACGAGCAGCCTGCTCGAGCTACACAGGCTGACCGGGGCCGCGGAGCGGCGGGCCTCCTGGCGCCAGTCCATGGCGGCCCTGGCCCGCGCTGCCGCCGAGGATGGCCCCGGCCCCCTCGAGGGGCTGCAGCCGAGCGCCCTGCTCGCAGGCGTGCGCGCCGCCCTCCAGGCCGGGCTGGCCGACGACCTCGACTGGCTCGCCCCGGCGGCCGCCGGCGTCGCCCTCTACGAGCTCGCGTCGGCCCTCCCCGTGGGCCCCGAGCAGCGTGACCTCGGCCGGCGCGTGCTGGCCCGCGTGCTGGCCGCCGACGCCGAGACCTTCGTCGTCATCGCCCGCAGAATGGCGCTGGGCGGGGGCCGCGGGCTCGCGAGCGCCGGGATGCGCGCGCGCATCGCGCTCGTGACCG
>PLYU01000342.1 GCA_003153495.1 Myxococcales bacterium | reverse complement strand
CGCGCCTCAGCTGCCGCGCCAGGTCACGGTCGTGCATCTCGATCTCGGCCACCACCGGCCGCAGCATCCGGAGCACATCCATGATTGTCGTGTAAATCCTGAGCATCTCGTCCGTCCTTTCGCCCTCGCGCTCTTGCGAAGGCGCCGCCCCGAGGGCGCCGAGCGCAGACCGGGTCAAGGATGCGAGCGGGCGCAGCCCGCGAAGCACCGCCGCCTCCGGGCGGCGGCGCGCCAGCGTCCTTGACGCGGTCGAGCACGGCGCCACGATCGAGAAGCCGAGGAGAGAGCGCACACGGGGTGTCGGGGCGATGTGGGCGCGAGCGCGGGCGCGGGCGCGGGCGACCCAACCTACTTGATGTCCGGAGTCCGCCCCGACCTCGCGCGGAACACGCGCGTATCGCAGGATCCGCGCGTACACGCGCTCGAGCTGCCTGGGATCGATCCCCGCAAAGCGCGACGTCGGTCCTGTCTTCCAAGGGGGGTCATGAGCGCTCCTCGGTCGCGGGTGACGAAGTCAGAAAAGGCGGCCGGAGCCCGCCCGTCCGGGCGCTTGCTTCACTTATCCCCTCCGACCTTGCGCAAAGGCTGCGCGCTCCCCGTGCGTCTGGGAAAGCGAGGCGCGCCCGCAAGGGCCGCAGTAGACTTGGATCCACATGGGGGACGCCAATGGGGGACGCCGATACGGTAAGAAGCATCGTTGCGGCTTTGCACGAGCTGGAAAGACAACTGGTCGAGGTCGGCAGCACGGTGTTGCCGGACGAAGGTTCGGATCTTTCTCGCACCCTCGATGCCCTCTGGGCGCGCGTTTCCAGGGTTCTGCGGTTGCTGCGAATGACGAGGGTGAGCGTGGACGTCGCTCCGATCGGGATCTTCCACCTCGACGGCGCAGGCAAGGTTGTGAGCGTGAACCAACAGGCCTGCACGTCTCTTGGCTACACGCGGGACGAGCTGCACTTTCTCACCGTCTACGACTTCGACCCGACCATGACGGCGGAGAGTTGGGCGGCGCATCGTGCGGCCACCCGAGCCACGAGCTCGCGAACGTTCACCACCATCCACCGCCGCAAGGACGGGACGACGTTCCCCGTCGAGATCTTGGTCAAGCAGTTCACCTTCGACGGCGAGCTGTATTCGGTGTCGTTCGCCAAAGACATTACCGAGCGGCTGAATGCCGAGCAGGAGAAGGCGAAGTTGGAGTCGCGGCTGCTTCAGGCGCAGAAGCTCGAAAGTCTGGGCGTGCTCGCGGGCGGCATCGCGCACGACTTCAACAACCTGCTCATGGTCATCCTGGGAAATCTGGACCTCGCGCTTGCCGAGATTGCCCGATCGGGCAACGCGCAGCCGATGCTGCACGAGGCGGACCGAGCCGGGAAACAGGCCGCCGATTTGTGTCGTCAGCTGCTCATCTATGCAGGCAAGGGCAACAGCAAAGTGGAGCCCGTGGATGTGGGGGACCTTCTGCGGGAGCAGGCACGGATGCTCGAGGTGTCGGCGTCGCGATCGGTCCGCTTGCTGCTGAACCTGGCCGACGACCTGCCGCACATCAACGCAGACATCAGTCAGTTGCGGCAAGTGTTCATGAACCTCATCATCAATGCCTCGGATGCCATCGGTCAGGCCGCCGGGGTCATTTCCATCTCGGCCAGTAGCCTCACCTGCGAGCGGGAATACCTCGACAACACCGAAAGCGCGCAGCCGCTGGCTCCTGGCCGCTACGTTTCCGTCGAGGTGTCGGACACCGGCTGCGGGATGGATGCGGCGGTTCGCGCGCGGATCTTCGATCCATTTTTCAGCACCAAGACGGCGAGTCGTGGTCTCGGATTGGCGGCGGTGCGAGGCATCGTGAACAACCACGGGGGTGGCATCCGCGTCCACAGCGAGCCCGGCAAGGGAACCACCTTCCAGCTGCTTTTTCCGGTTCCGAGCACACTCGTGGAGGCGGCACCTGCTCCGGCAACCACGGCGTCGTGGCGAGGTAGCGGCGTGGTTCTGCTCATCGACGACGAAGCGGCCCTGCGAACCCTGGGGACCCTGATGCTCGGCCAACTTGGCTTCGAAACGTTGGCTGCCAGCAACGGCGCCGAGGGGCTGGCACTGTTCAAAGAGCACCGGGCCAAGATTCAGTTCGTGCTTCTCGATTGGACGATGCCAGAGCTGGGCGGAGGCGAAACGCTCCGCGGGCTGAGACAGATCGAGCCCGATGTGCGTGTGATTCTGGCGAGCGGACACGCCGCCGACGATCTCTTGCACCAGGTTGGCCCGGGGCGGGTGTCGGCTTTGGTGCACAAGCCCTACACTCTCGACGAGCTTGCGCGAGCGTTCGACGAGGCTTCTCGGAGAACGTAGCGCTCGATGCCTCTCGTCGCCTCGTGAAACTGATACCAATCTTGTCAGGGGCGCGGAGCGATCTGCCGGGGGTAGTACATCCCTCTCAATGCCTGCGACGTCGCCTGAGCGCCGCGCCGACCACGAACGCCAGCGCCGTCGCGCCCGGGATCGAGGGCCGACGCTCGGCGACGACGCAGCCGCAGCCGCTCGATCCGGCGACTCCCGCGGTCGGCGGTCCGCCGTCGGCGCCCGCGCCTCCCGTCGACGCGTCGGCGGTGGGCGGAGTCACGCCGGCCTCGCCTCCGGTCGAAGAGCCCGCGTCCGGGCCCGCGGGAGAGCCGCCTCCGTCACCGCTTCCTCCCGGGGAGGGGGCGCCGCCGTCGGCCAGGGCCGCCATCGGGTTCCACTGGTTGCCGCTGAGCGTCAAGAGGTAGAGCGTCCGGAGCGACGAGCCGTAGTACCCGCCGTTGTCGTCCGCGATGCCGACGAAGTCGGTCGCGAACGCGTCGACGATCGCCTGGCTGTCGGTCGTCGCTCCGACGGTGAAGCCGCCGACCCACTCGTTGAGGCCCGTGTATCTTCCGGTCGCCGTTCCGTCGGCGTTGTACCCGTCGACGATCTTGCCGATGCCGACCGAGCTGGCCCACGCCGTCATCTTCGTCATGGCGGTCCTCACGGCGGGGGTCCCGAACCACAGATAGTCGAGGGCCGCCCGCCACGGGATGCGACAGCTGTTGTAGTCGTACGTCTGGCCCGACAAGCCGGCGCCCGTCTGGTCGACCTCGTTGACGATGATGCCCGTCGACGAGTTGGCCGCGAGCCCGTAGAGCGCCACGACATCGTCGGCGGCCTTGCTCCAGAAGCCGTCCCCCGTGAAGGACGCGAAGACTCGGTAGTAGCCCGGCATCCAGTACGAGGTGTTGCTCCCGCCGGACGTGGTACACGCCGCGCTGCCCTGCCAGCTCCCGGCTGTGGGGATGTTACGCCCCGTCGGCGAGCACGTCGTGAAGTCGACGGTCTTCAGGGTCGACAGGTAGGTCATCGCGTCCGCGCCGTAGCGCCCGCCCCACTGCGCGGAGGCGACGAGGAGCCCGAAGCCGATGTCGGTGTCCCCGTCGGTCGCGGAGCCCGAGCCTCCGTCGGACGTCGTGGCGCCCGAGCAGGTCACGTGCCAGCCCATCAGCCCCTTCGTGTTGTAGTTCTTCTTGGCAAAAGCCCAGAGCCCGTCGAACTCCGTCCTGTCCCCGAAGTACGCCGTGAGGACCATCCCGTAGCCCTGCCCCTCGGAGAAGGTGCTCGCGTTCCCGCTACCGTTGTCGACGCGGTAATAGCCGCTCCCGCAGTCGTCCTTCAGGTACTTGCTCTTCCAGTTCGCGTACGAGGCCTGGGCCGCGGCCGCCGTCGCGGACGAGGGGAGGTATCCCTGCGCGTAGTGGCCGCTCGCGGGGAACGGGTGGCTCTGCGCGCCGGCGGAGACCGACAGCGAGAGCGACAGGGCGAGCGCGGGGCCGGCGAAGAGGAGCGGTGCGGCGGGCGAAGGCATGGACGGGATCGCCAGGTTACCGTATCTACCCCTCCCGGAGCGCACGATGCACCTCACCCTCCGCGACGCCGCGCCGACGGACGCTGCCCTGATCGCCTGGGTGCAGGTGGAGGCGGCGCGATCGGGCACCCCCCTGGGCTTCTGGGACCTGGCGCTCCCCGGCCCGGACGAGCCGCGGCTGCAGCTCATCGCGGACATCGCCACGTCGGCGCGCGAGCACTTCGCGCACGTCAGCGGCTTCCTCGTGGCCGAGGTCGACGGCGAGCCCGCGGGGGCGCTCAGCGGATACGCCCCGGGCAAGAAGAAGCTCGGGCACTTCGTGGGCGCGCTGAACCAGACGCTCGAGCGTCGCGGCTGGAGCGAGGCCCACCGGCAGCTGCTGGGGCTGCGCATCGCGCCGGCCGTGTCGTGCTTCAGCGAGACCCCGGACGACTCGTGGGTCGTCGAGTGGGTCGCGCTGCGCCCCGCGGCGCGCGGCCGGGGCGTGGCCGCGAAGCTGCTCGACGCGATCCTCGAGCGGGGTCGCAGCACCGGCTTTCGCAGGGCTCAGATCACCCGTCTCATCGGCAACACCCCGGCCGAGCGCGTCTACGAGCGTGCGGGCTTCGTCCCAGTCGACAGCAAGCGCGACGCGACCTTCGCCGCGACCTTCGGCCGGCCGGGCACCGTCCGGATGCGCAGAGACCTCTAGCGCTGGAGACCCCCGATGCCCGCGACCCCGTCCCCCCAGCCTCGCCTCGTCTCGCTGAGAGTGTCGCCGTGGTCCGAGCGCGCGAAGTGGGCGCTCGACCACCACGGCGTCGCGTACCGCGCCGTCGAGCACTTCCCGGTCATCGGCGAGCGTCGCCTGCGGCGGCTGGTCGGCCCCGACAAGCCGCGCGCCACCGTGCCCGTGCTCGTGGCCGGGCCGGAGGTGATCAGCGAGTCGTGGGACATCGCGGTCTACACGGACCGCGTGGGCAGCGGCAGCAAGCTGATCCCGTCCGAGCACGAGCGCGCCGTCAGGACGTGGACGACCCTCGCCGACGACGCGATGCAGGCAGGCCGCGCGCTGGTCATCGCGGCCATGCTCTCGAGCCCGCGGGCCCTCGACGAGAACGGTCCCCCTGCCGTGCCGGGGTGGCTCCGCCCGCTGCTCCGGCCCGCCGCGCGCTCGCTGACGCGCGTGTTCTCGCGGAAATACGCACTGTCGCTCGACGAGACCGAGGCGCACACGCAGGCCGTCCGCGCCGCGCTCGACGCCCTCCGCAAGGGGCTGAAGGCGAGCTCACCGCACCTGCTCGGCTCGTTCAGCTACGCCGACATCGTCATGGCGACCTTGCTGCAAGGCGTGTCTCCCGTCGCCGATCGATTCCTGGCGCTCGGCCCCGCCACGAGGGCCGCCTGGACGCGCGAGGGCCTCGCGCGAGAGTACGCGGACCTCCTCGAGTGGCGAGACCGGCTCTACGAGGCGAAGCGCGTGGGCGCGTCGACTCATCGGTAGCCCGCCAGGGCGCGGGCCCGGTGCCAGGTCGCTCGCACGGGCGCCGGCGCCGACAGCGCGCCGCTCCCGTCGGCCGCGCGCTTCACGTCGAGGGTGATGTGGAGCCACACGCCGGCGATGGGCGTCGGCGCCGCGATCGTCGCGGTGTTGTACCTTGTCCCGCCGTCGTCCAGAGTGGCGGGGGGGCCGGCGGTGAAGCCCGAGTCGGGGGTCGCGTTGCCGGCGGCGCTGCAGTCTAGGAGCCTGTCGGGAAAAAGAT
>PLYU01000373.1 GCA_003153495.1 Myxococcales bacterium | reverse complement strand
CGTCGATGGATTCGAGGTACTAGGGCTGTGGCGCAGCAAAGGCGGAGACGAGGCCCAGGCCGTCTACGACGCGTACGAGGGCGGAGACGTCGTCGACGTCGGCGCATTTCACGGTTTCTACTCGCTCCTCCTTGCGCCGCGCAGCGCGTCCGGCGCGACGTTCGTATCGTTCGAGCCGGACCCACGCCCTGCCGCCCGCCTGCTCTACAATCTCGGCGAGGCCGCGCGGATGTTTCCGCGGCACAAGTTCGCGGCGCTGCCGTGGATCATCGGCAATGGTTCGCCTTCGGCTGCTGCGTTCCCGATGGGCGACGAGCATCATCCCCGCTTCGCTTCGGCCGAGCACGATGCGACGGCACCAAGAAGCCTGACGCTCGATGCGGTGGTCGAGCTACTGGGCCTCGATCCGAAATTCGTGAAGATCGACGTCGAAGGTGCCGAGTACGGTGTCCTGCAGGGCATGCGCCGCACGCTGCAGCAGCACCGACCGACGTTGATGCTCGAGATCCATCCGGCCTGGCAGCCAGACGGAGTCCGAGTGGAAGACGTCGTCGAGCTCTTGCGCGGTCTCGGATATCGAGCGACGGACATCAGCATGGACGACACCGCGCGCCGGCAGCTTTGGCGTGCTTGAGCTCCTCACGAGGGCTCTGCGGGTCGTGGACCGCGTGTACGCACGGGCTTGAGCCCCGTACCGCCGGGGCTCGCTGGCGCTACGCCTTCTCGGCGATGACGTAGCAGATGCCGAGGTTGGCGGCGTGCGGAAGGTCCAGCCGGCGACCTCGCGTAGTGACCTCGAGGCCGAGCGACTGCAGATGGTCCGCTATCTTGGCTTCCGTGGCGAGAAACACGGCATCGGTATCCGAATAGTACGGTGCGTCCAGACACCGCGGATGCAGGTATATCGGGAGCCTCATCGAGCTCCGATGGACTGCGCGGAGCCGACGAGGCCAGAAGACCTTGTCTTGCACGATGCCCCAGGCCAGATCGAGCCACTGCAACCTCCTGAACTTGTCGCGTCGGGTCGCCGCGGTGAACCCGGCGCGCAGCGATGGCATTCCCGGCTCGAAGTCCGGGCAAAGGATGGCAACCCGTCCACCGGGGCGGACCGCCTCGGCCATGCGCCGCAGCATCCGATCAGGAAAGGTGCAGTGCTCGATCGCAAACAAGGAGATGGCCCAATCCGCCGAGCCGTCAATCTCGCGAGCGCCGTCCATGACGCTCCCCGCGATGTACGTAGCCTCCGGCTCTCGCGATCGGTTCTGCGCGACCTGATCGGTGGACCAATCGAGCCCGGTGTAGAGCACCTCCGCTAGCTTCAAGTTGGAAAACGCGTGCGTTCCCCCGCACCCGAAGTCGACGACACGCTCTCCCGTTGTCATCCTCGAACGCAAGTCGCAGTGGTACGGGTGCGTCTCCGGAAGCCATCGCTCGTTCCCCGCATCTGCTTGCTCCCAGTAGATCGCGTTTGCAGGGTCCGTATAGAAGGCGTGCATGCGCTTCGTGAGCGCCTCCAGCTCGGACCTCGAGCTCGGATCGAGAGCGTCGGCGAAACCCCAGCTACGGAACGTGTTCGATCCCATCAGTGCCCCTCTGCCTAGGCCAGAAACTCGCGCGTCGCCTCCAGGAATCTCTCTCTGAACGCGCTCATCCGGAAGTGCTCCTGCCAGCGCGCGCGCGCGTTCTGCCCCAGCGCGCGCGCATCGGCGTCGTTGCGCAGCAGGTGGATGAGACGCTCGGTGAGCTCGCCCGGTCGGGCCAGGTCGACGTTGTAGCCGGTGACGCCGTCGACGTTGACCTCGCGCCCGGCGTCGTGAACCGACGCCACCACCGGGATCGCTCGCCTCATGGCCTCGACATAGACGAGGCCGAAGCCTTCTCCGCGGCTGGGCATCGCGAACACGGTGGCCGCGTCCCAAAGCCCGGGCATGCGGTCCTCCGGCACGAACCCACGCACCTCGATGCGGGCCGCCACGGAAGAGCGAGACGCGGCCCCTCGCACCGACGAAAGCAGTGACCCCCCACCCACCACGACGAGCCGGGCGTCGGGCACCGCCGAGACCACGCCCGGCCACGCCTCCAGGAGCGCGTCGTGGCCCTTGTAGGCGCCCTCGTCGAGGCGCCCCACGATCAGCACCGTCGGCGGACCGCGGCGCTCGGGGGGCGGGGGCGCGTCGTCCTGCTCGGTCGCCAGCCAGCAGGTCCGCACGTTGCGCAGGGGGCCGTGCAGCTCCTCGGCCCGCTGCCTCGTGTGGTGCGAGTTGCAGAGCACCAGGTCGGCCGAGCGCAGGGCGCGCAGGCGGTCCGCGCGCGCGTCCTCCCACACCTCCACGCCGTGCATCCAGACCGCGAAGGGCCTGCGCAGCGGCGGCAGGCGGGGATGAGCCCGGGCGATGCCCGCGAAGTCGTACACGAACCGACTGTGGCCCAGGGCCGCGCGGTGCAGGGCGAGGGCGAACCGCGGCTTGGACGAGTGCGTCACGGTAACCCGGACGCCCAGGTCGTCGACCGGGTCGTCGTCGAGCAGGCTGATGGCGTCGGTGCGCGTCTCCGGTCGCCCGGTGGCCAGGGCTCTCGCGGTGAGCCTGGCGACGCGCGCGATGCCGCCGTTGCCCGCACGGAACGAGGTCGCGGCTAGAAGGACCCTGGACGACATCACGCTGCCCGGGCGCACGATATCACGCGCTCCGTGGCCGGTGCGGGGCCAGCGCCCGCACGATTTCGCCCGCGCGTCTCACATACGTATGCTCCAGCGCGCGGCGCGCCGCGGCCGCCCCGACGCGCTCGAGGTCGCCTGGCGGCGCGCCCAGCAGCCGCCGGACGGCGGCGAGGGCGTCGTCCGGACCCCGGACGTAGAACGCCTCGACGTCGGGTCGGAACACCGCGGCCTGCTGCTCCGACTGCTCGGCCAGCATCACCCCGCCGCACCCGGGGATCTCGTAGGTGCGCATGTTCTCGGCGGTCTCGTTCTGCGGCCTCAGGATGTTGAGAGACACGCGGCTCGCTCGCACGGCTCGCGCGAAGTCGTCACCCGTGGCGAAGCCGCCGCGCCAGCACGCCCGCACGCGCGGATCGCGCGCGCGTCGCTCCCAGTCCGGGCCGCCCCAGATGGCCAGCGAGAAGCCTTGCGCGTGCGCGAGCGGGCGCAGCCAGGCCTCGCGCTTGGCGTCCCAGTTGCCGACGAAGGAGATGTCGGCGCCAAGGCGCTCCCGGTCGCCGGGGATGACGTCGAGCGGCCTGGTGAACTCGGGATCGCAGGCGAAGCCCAGGTAGCTCACGTGGGAGATGCCCAGCGCGCGGATGCGCGACACGAGGCGGCGCGACCAGATGAAGTAGTGATCGACCGCGCGCATCTGGTACGCCGCGCGCGGGTGGCTCGGTCCACGCAGGCGGTCCACGTTGAACGGGTCGTCGGGATGGAACGCGACGACGCGCGTCCCGGGGCACGCTGTCCGAAGCAGGCCGATCGCGGCGCGCGGCAGGTCGTCGGTCTTGAGGAGCAGGACGAGGTCGGGGCGCCACGAGCGGGCGGTGGCCACCAGGGCAACGGCCACGCGGCGCCTGGCCGCCGAGAGAAGGAGCTGGCGCGACAGGCGATCCGGCGCGCGGGCGGTCCAGTGCTCGAGGCGTCCGTACCAGTCGAACAGGCGAGCCTCGTGGCCCAGCTCGGCGAAGGCGCGAAGGTACGATCCGCCGAGCTCCCAGCGGTGGGCGCTGCCAGTCAGGAGCACCCGGAGCGGCATCTCGCCCCGGTTGGTTGCGTCCGTGACGGGGGCCATTCGTGCGAGTCGGGCACGCATACCACACGGGAACGGGGGGGCCAGGCCGGCGCGCGAGGCCGCTGGTGCCGAATGCGGCGCTTGCTTGAGGCACCTCACGAGCCAATGATGGGGCCCGATGCCCGATGAGCCCTCCGCCGCCCCGGATCGCCTGGTCGGCTTCGACGGGCTGCGAGGAATCTCGATCCTCGCGGTCATGATCTGTCACTCGGATCCGCGGGAGGGCGTGACCCAGATGCTGGGGCCCTGGGGCGTGACCACGTTCTTCGGCGTCAGCGGGTTCCTCATCACGCGCAACCTCCTGCAGGAGGTCAACCGGACCGGGCGCGTCGATGCTCGCGCGTTCTGGACGAAGCGTTTCGCCAAGCTCGTCCCCTCGCTGATGCTGCTCCTGGTCGCAGTCTGGCTGCTCGGTTGGTTCACGCCGACGGGCTGCGCGCCGCCGGCCTTCGTCTTGGCCGCGCTCTTCGGCACGGCGCTGCTCCCCGGTCACACGTGCTGGTACCTGGCGCACACGGCCTCGCTCTCGGTGGAAGAGTGCTTCTACGTGGCGTGCGTCGTCATCCTGATGGTCAGCGCGCGCCGCCCGCGCATGATCAGGGTGGCCTTCCTCGCGCTGGCCGTCAGCCCCATCCTCCGGGTCCTGAACCACATACGCCGCACCCCCGCCACGATGGCCGCCCTCGGCCACTATCACGCGATACCCGTCATCGAGTGCTTCGACATCTTCGTCATCATGGGGTTTGCCGCGTACGCGCTCGAACGGTGGGGAGCCTCGCTCCGCACGGGCGTCGTCGAGGACCGGATCGGCCGGTGTGTCGCGGAGGTGGTCCGGCGCACGCCGATCCCGGCCGCGATCGGCGCCGAGATCGCCGGGGAGTTCGTCATGGACCGGACCGGGAGCCTGGTGGCCATCGCCCTGGTGCCCACGCTGAAGGCGCTCGTGCTGGCCATCCTTTCTCTCCGGCTGGTCCTCGGCCTCGAGCGCGGAGCGGTCGGCCGGGTGCTCGAACTGCGTCCGCTCAAGTACCTGGGCCTGCTGTCATACAGTCTCTACCTCGCGCAGCAGGTCTTCCTGACGCACGGCGCCCCCCCCATCCTGGGTCTCGGGCTCGAGACCTTCCCGCTCAGCTGGGTGGCGACGATCGGCCTTGCCGCGGCGAACTACCACTGGTTCGAGGAGCCGATGCGCCACCGGATACGGCGGGCGCTTCTGCCCCGTCGCCGCGCCCTCGGGACGACCGAGCTCGGAGTGTCCATTGAGTGATGCGTCGCTCCTGTTCGAAGAGGGCCGCCTCGAGCGAGTCGGCGCGTGTCCGGCGTGCGACGGCGAGGACCTGAGCGACGCCGGCTCGGTGAGGGACAACCTCTTCGGCATCCCCGTGCCCTGGCGGCTCTCGCGCTGCGCCGGCTGCGGCCTGGTCTTCGTCAATCCCCGGCCGACCCAGGACGACCTGGGCCGGGCGTACGAGGAGCTATTCCCGTCGGAGGGCACCGAGCCCACGGCAGCCATCCCCGGCTCTTCGCCTCGCCGGGGGCGAGCGCCTCGGATGGTGATGTCCGGCTGGCACTATGCGACGGGTGTCTCGAACTTCGAGGCGCGCTTCATCCCAGAGGGCCACGGCCGGCGCGTCCTGGACATCGGGTGCGGAACAGGAGGGCTGGGGGCAACGCTGGTGCGCCGGGGCTATCGCGTCTCCGGGATCGAGATCAACCGCACCCAGTGGGACGCTGCGCGGTCCGCGGGCGTCACGATCGTGGGGCGGACCCTGGAGGAGCTCGACAGCGAAGAGCACCGGTTCGACGCCGTGGTGCTCTCGCACGTCATCGAGCACCTCCCCCGGCCGGCCGAGGCGATGACGCGTGTCCGCCGGCTCCTCGAGCCCGGCGGACGGCTGTACGTCTCTTGCCCCAACCACGGGGGATGGCAGCGCAAGGCGTACGGGGAGTGGTGGCACAACTGGCATCTCCCGTTTCACCTGTCTCACTTCGAGCCCCGGTCGCTGCGGGTGCTCCTGGAGCGGTCCGGCTTCACCGTCCGAGCGCTGCGTCACGAGTCCCCCGCGTCGGCGGCGATCGTCTCCTGGCGTACGAAGCGGGAAGGGACGCGAGCCTCCTGGGACTCCGCCGCCCGGGGTAGCCCGGCATGGCTCCGCGCCGCCGTCGGGGTGTCGCTCAGGCCCCTGGGCGTGGTCCTCGGCGGAGACCACCTCGTCGCAATCGCCGAGTAGTCTCCGGGGTCACGAAACGTCGGTGACCGGATGCTCGCGCGCCGCCCGCATCGCCCGCGACGAGGCCGGCGAGGCCAGGATGACGCGCGGGGACAGCTCGCTGCCGACCTTCGCAAGGCTCGCGGCGGCCATGTCCACGACGACCTGCAGCAGCGTCTCGCACTCGGGCGACGCCTCGCCCGTGGGGCGCCAGCGGAACCTCACGATGCTGCGCGAGCGGGACTCCGGCCCGACGCAGAACTCCATCGCCACGACGTCGTCGCCCGTCGCCTTGGGCCGGACCGAGCGCGTGCCCACCTCCCCCTTGGGGCTCGCGAAGATCTCGGCGGACTCGAGATCCGCCAGAGAGGTCACCCTCTTCAGCGCGCCGACCACGTCCTCTTCGGTCCGGGCCTCGCCCAGGAGCGTCATGACCTCGGGCATCGCCGCCCGCAGGAGCTTCGCGTGCCGGTCCCAGACGCGCGGATGGTGCCCGCGCAGGAGCAGCACGTACTCGAAGTACCCCGCGAAGCGCACGATGGTGACGACGACGACGCTCGCGCAGAGAATGGCGACCCCGACCTGCCAGCTCCTGCCGAGCGACACGCCGATGGCCGCGCTGGTCAGGAGCAGGCACACCCCGTAGAGCAGCAAGACGGCGCGACGGTGCGTGAGCCCCATGTCGAGCAGCCGGTGGTGGATGTGCCCCCGGTCGGCGGCGAAGATGGACTTCTTCTCGAGGAAGCGGCGCACGATCGTGGCGAGGAGGTCGACGATCGGCAAGCCCAGAGCGATCACGGGCACCAGCAGCGAGACCGCCGTCGACGCCTTCTGGGACGCCCCGGCGAGCGACACCGTCCCCAGGACGAACCCGAGGAAGTAGCTGCCCGAATCGCCCATGAAGATACGGGCAGGGTTGAAGTTGAAGAAGAGGAAGCCGGCGACGGCGCCGAGCATCGCGGCCATCGTGGCGGCCACGAGGGTGGAGTCGTTGACATAGGCGACGACGAAGTTGGTCATCCCCGCGAAGAAGGCCGCGCCGGCCGCGAGCCCGTCGAGCCCGTCGATGAGGTTGATCGCGTTGGTGACGCCGACGATCCAGAGCACCGTGACCGGCAGGGCGAACACCCCCATCGACAGCTCGCCGAAGAGGGGCAGCTTGACGGCCTCGATCCGGTAGCCGCAGGCGAAGGCGAGCGAGGCGACGGCGACCTGGACAAGGAGCTTGTAGAGCGGCCTCATTCGCCGCATGTCGTCGAAGCACCCGACCGCGCAGAGCGTCACGCCTCCGGCGAGCAGGCCGACGATCTTCAGACGCTCGCCGCGGAGCGCAGCGGCGACGACCGACGAGTGAGCCAGGAAGGCCGCGGCCAGCGCGGCCAGCGTGGCGATCGTGACCGCGACGCCGCCCATCCGCGGTACTGCGCGCTCGTTCACATTCCGCCCGCCCGGTCGCGAGACTGCGCCGAGCTTCAGCGCGAGGCGGCGCACCAGGGGCGTCAGGATCGCGCTCACGAACGCCGCGACGACGAAGACGGCCCCGTAGAACCTCATGGTGGCGTCGTCCCGAACTTCATTACGCTCGTGTTGGTTGCTTCCGCGACGGGATGCATTCGCCCGGGGTGACGGAGGCATACCACACGCCCCCCCTCGGGCCAGTTTCGCGGGGTACGGGGGAGCGCAGGCGGCTGTCAGCCCGAATGCCGCGCTTGCCTCCGGCAACGCACAGGCCAAAGATACCGCTTCCCCCAGTCACGGGACCTCGGAGCCGACCCATAAATGTGCGGGATTGCGGGCGTAGTCCACCGGAGCGAGGCTACGGCCGTCGCCGCCGTCCAGCGCATGAACGACGCGCAGGCGCACCGCGGTCCCGACGGCGAGGGCCTCCGGGTCCTGCGCGTCGCGGGCCAGGCGGTCACGCTCGGCCACCGGCGCCTCGCGATCCAGGACCTCTCGCCCGCGGGCCAGCAGCCCATGGAGAACCCGGCGACCGGGGACGTCATCGTCTACAACGGCGAGCTCTACAACGTCGCAGCCCTGCGCGCCGAGCTCTCGGACGGAGCGCTGCGCAGCCGCAGCGACACCGAGCTGCTGCTCAAGGCGTTCGAGCGCTGGGGCATCGCGTGCCTCGACCGGCTGTCCGGGATGTTCGCCTTCGCGCTGTACGCGGCGCGCGAGAAGAAGCTCTACCTGGCGCGCGACCCGCTGGGGATAAAGCCCCTCTACTGGAGCGTCGCGCGCGACGGGGCGCTGGTGTTCGCCTCGGAGCTGCGCGCGGTCGTGGCCAGCGGTCTGGTCGAGACCCGCGTCGACCCCTTCGGCCTCGAGTCCGTCCTGGCGTACGGCGCCGTCACCGGGCCGCGCACGATGCTCGAGGACGTGCGCCTGCTCGACCCCGGCACCTGGACGGCCTTCGACCCGGCGCGCCTGGAGTCGCCCCCGCGCTTCGTGCGCTACTGGGATCCCGCCGTCCGGCCGCAGGTCGAGCGCTCCAGCGAGCGCGTGGCCAGCGCCCTCCGCCCGGCGCTGCACGAGGCCGTCCGCAATCACCTGGTCGGCGACGTGCCCGTCGCGCTGTTCCTGTCGGGCGGCATCGACAGCTCGGCCATCGCGGCGCTGGCGAGCGAGATGCGCCACGGCGACATCGACACCTTCACGGTCCGGATCGCCGGGGACGCCGCGATGGACGAAGCCCCGATCGCGCGGCGTACGGCCGAGGCGCTGGGCACCCGGCACCACGACGTGACGTTCGCCGAGGGCGACGCGCTCGCGCTGGCGACCAAGTGGCTCGAGAGCATCGATCAGCCCTCGGTCGACGGCCTCAACACGTACGTCATCGCTCGCGCGGCCCGCGAGCGGGGGATCGTCGTCGCGCTCTCGGGGCTGGGCGGCGACGAGATGTTCGGGGGCTACTCGACCTTCCGCACCGTGCCCGTGCTCGCCCGCGCCGCCACGCTGGGGCGCAGGCTGCCGCGCGGCCTCGTCGAGGCCCTCGCGGCGCGGTGGTCCTTCGGGTTCGAGACCCGCGCCGAGAAGCTCGCGGACCTGCTGGACGTCGAGCCCGGCATCGCCGCCATGTGCGTGTCGCGCCGGCGCCTCATGAGCAACGAGCAGATGGACAGCCTGGGGCTGGGCAAGCGCCGGGGCGCGCTCTTTCTGCCGCCCGAGTGCGTGGTTCAGCGCGAGGGCCTGGGCGACTCGGCCTGGGCGACGATTCGCGACGTGGAGACGCGCTTCTACATGGCCAACATGCTCCTTCGCGACGCCGACGTCTTCGGCATGGCGCACGGCCTCGAGATCCGCGTCCCGCTGCTGGACCGGGCGGTCGTCGAGGCGGCGCTCGCGTTCGCGCGCCCGGCGCTGACGCTCCGGCAGAAGCCGAGCAAGCCGTGGCTGGTGGCCGCGCTGGACGGCCGGATTCCGCGCGAGGTCCTCGCGGGGGGCAAGCGCGGGTTCTCGCTTCCGCAGGCGCAGTGGATGCGGGGCCCGCTCCGCGAAGTGTTCGAGTCGCGGATCGACGCGGTCGCCACGTCGGGGTACGTCGAGCCCGCCGGCGTGCGGCGCGTCTGGGAGCGGTTCCTGAGGGAGCCGGAGGGCCCCGCGTGGTCGCGGGCGTGGCTGCTCGGGAGCCTCGGCGAGTGGTTCACGCGCATGAGCGCCGACGCCGGGGCCAGCCGTCGCGCGCTGGAGGCGGCGACGCCTTCATGAGGGTCGCGATCAACGCGACGTCGGCTCACATGGGCGGCGCCGTGACCTACCTGCGGAGCGTCCTCCCGGCCCTCTGGCGGTCGATGGCCGCGGGCGGCGAGGGGAAGATCCTGCTGTGGTCCCCGCGCGACGCGCTGGGCGGCTCCACCCCGGACGGGGTCGAGTATCGCGACCCCGGCGCGGCGGCGAATGCCAGCGGGGCCGGCGGGATCGCGCGCCGCCTCTGGTTCGACCAGTGGGAGCTCCCGCGGCGCCTCCGCGACGACCGGGCCGACGCCCTGTACTCGTCCGCCAACTTCGGGACCCTGCGATCTCCCGTCCGACAGGTGCTCCTGATAAGAAACCCCGTGTACTTCGACCCGCTCATCTTCCAGCGGATCTGCTCGCGCAAGCTGCGGGCGCAGTACCGCGCCCAGCGCGAGCTGGCGCTGGCGAGCGTCCGGGCGGCCGACGTCGTGCTCTTTCCGACGCGCGCGATGCAGGACATGGTGACGGCGTACACCGGCCGCGTCCTCGGCGATTGGCGCGTCGCGCCTTACGGCGCGCGGCACGACCTCTTCCGGCCGGCGTCGCGGGCGCGGGCCGCCGACGCGCCGGCGGAGCTGCTTCACGTATCCCTGTACTGCGACCACAAGAACGTGCGGACCCTTCTGGCGGCTCTCGAGCGCCTGGACGCGCGACGCCCCGGTCGGCACAGGCTGCGGCTCACCGCCGGCTTCCGGTCGATCGACCCGGGCCCCGCGTATCCCGACCTCGCGGTCGATCGCGAGACGTTCGCTCGCCTCGAGCGGCGGGGCGTCGCGCACGACGTCGAGCGGCGGGAGTACGCGTCGCTCCCGGAGCTCTATCGCTCGTCGGACGTCTTCGTGTTCCCCTCGTACACCGAGTCGTTCGGGCACCCGCTCGTGGAGGCGATGGCGAGCGGGCTACCGGTCGTCGCCGCCGACGTCCCGGTGAACCGCGAGATGTGCGGCGACGCCGCCGTGTACTTCCGGACCTTCGACGCCGACGACTTCGCCGGCGCCATCGAGCGGGTGACCGGCGACCCCGCCCTCGCCGCGCGCCTGCGCGAGAAGGGGCTCGCCCGGGCCCGCGAGTTCACCTGGGAGCGCCACGTCGAGGTGCTCTGGAGCGCCCTGCGGGGGGGGTCGCCATGACCGACGTCGCGGTCGTCATCCTCACGTTCAACGAGGAGAAGAACATCCGGCACGCCCTGGCCTCGGTGTGCGACTGGGCCAGGCAGGTCTTCGTCTTCGACTCCTTCAGCACCGATCGCACCGTCGAGATCGCCCGTTCGTTCGACGGCGTGGTCGTCGTGCAGCACGCGTTCGAGAACTACGGCAAGCAGCGCAACGCCGCGCTCGAGCTCCTTCCCATCGAGGCGGAGTGGATCTTCTTCCTCGACGCCGACGAGTACCCGAGCGACGAGCTGAAAGCCGAGATCACCCGGGTCATCGCCTCGCACCCGCAGGAGAACGGCTTCTACGCGAGCTTCCGGCTGATCTGGATGAACCGGTGGATCCGGCGCGGCTACTACCCGACGTGGCTCATGCGCCTGTTCCGCCGCGGCAAGGGGCGGTGCGAGGTGCGCGCCGTGAACGAGCACGTGAGCGTCGACGGGGCGGTCGGCTACCTCGAGCACGACATCATCCACGAGGATCACAACGGCCTCGACCGGTGGATCGAGAAGCACGTGCGCTACGCCGAGCGCGAGGCGCAGGCCTCGCTCGCCCGGGTGGCGGGCGCCGGAGAGCTCGACGCGAACCTCCTCGGTACGCAGGCCCAGCGCAAGCGCTGGATCCGCTACAACGTCTGGGAGCGGCTGCCCCCGCTGGTCCGGCCCAGCCTGTACTTCGGGTACCGCTACGTGCTCCGCGGGGGCTTCCTCGACGGGCCGGAGGCGTTCGCGTTCCACTTCCTGCAGGGGCTCTGGTTCCAGACCCTCGTCGACCTCAAGTACCTGGAGCTGAAGCGCGCCCGGGAGGAGGGCCGTTCGCGGTGAAGGAGCTCGACCACACCGCCTCGGTGCGCTCGCTGTTCAACCGGAAGGCGCCCGAGTGGAGCGCCAAGTACCGGGAGGGCGCCGCGCTGACGTGGCGGATCGACGCGTTCACCCGCGCCGTGGCAGAGCTTCGCCCCCCGCCGGCGCGCCTCCTCGACTTCGGGTGCGGCACCGGCGAGCTGGCGGCGGCGTTCGCCGCGCGCGGCTACGTCGTCACCGGCGGCGACATCGCCGAGTCGATGCTCGCCGAGGCGCGGCGCGCGTTCGGCGACCAGGTCACGTGGCGACTGCTGGAGCCATCGCCGCGCCTTCCGTTCGACGACGGGGCGTTCGACGTCGTCGTGGCGTCGAGCGTGCTCGAGTACCTCGCCGACGCGAGGGCCGTCATCGCGGAGTGGGCGCGCGTGCTGGGCCGCGGGGGAGTGCTGGCCTTCACGGTGCCCAACGTCTGGCACCCGATCCGCCTGGCCGAGAGGGGGATCGCCCTGGCCGCGAGCGTGCCCGCCGTCGGCCTGCTCGCGCGGATGAGCCCCCGGTCGAAGAGCTACCTCGAGTACGTGCGACTCTCCAAGAACCGTCACACGCGCCGCGGCTGGCAGCGGCTCCTCGGCGAGCACGGCCTCGTGCCGGCGGCGTCTTGGCCGCCGGCCGCAGGACCTCTCGACCTGCTGACCTTCAGCCTGCTCAACGGCGATCGGCAATAGCCAGGCAGTTGAAGGCGGGGACCCCGGTCTCGCTCGTCTCCGGGGCGAAACGTACGTCGTCGCGATTGCGTAAGGGCGCGCAACTTTGAATCGGCAGCGGCCGATGAAGGGGGATGGATCGCCAAGACGCCAAGACGCCAAGGATTGAGCCGGAACCGGAGGTCGATGGTCTCGCCCGATCGGTGATTGAAGCCGCGTTCGAGGTGCATCGTGTTCTGGGACCCGGCTACGGCGAGATGGTGTACGAAAGCGCGCTCTGCGTGGAGCTCGGGCTTCGCTGCGTAGCCTACGAGCGTCAGCCGGCCACCATGGTCGAGTACAAGGGGCACTGCGTCGGCGAGGGACGGCTGGACTTGATCGTGGGAGGTCGCCTGGTCGTGGAGCTCAAGGCCGTGCCGGCGCTGGCGCCGGTGCACACAGCGCAGGTCCTTGCGTACTTGAGAGCCACGGGCCAAAAACTCGGCCTTCTCATCAACTTCGACGTCGCCCTCTTGAAGCACGGGATCAAGCGAGTGGTGCTGTCACCCTCTGCTGGCGTCTTGGCGTCTTGGCGATCCTCTCCTTCCAAGTCTGACCTCCCGCAGTGCTAGGGCGACCCGACGGCGACCGCCTCCCCGTCCCGCCACGCCCGCTCGATCGCGAACGTCGCGCGCGTCGTCGCCTCGATGCTCTCCCAGGGAATGGGCGCGGCCCCGCCCGAGCGGCACGCCTCGGCGAACGCCCGCACCTCCTCGCCGTGCCCCTTGTCCGCCTTGAGCGCGCGCGTCGTCTTCGTCTTGCCCTTCGCCGTGACCTCGAGCGTGCGCCAGCTGTCGATGACCGCCACCTTGCCCTCGCACAGCAGCTCGTAGCGCTCCTTGCTCACGCTCGGGTCGCCCATCGCGGTGTACGCGAGCGTCGCGACGCTCCCGTCGGCGAACGACAGCCCCACGACGAGGTTGTCCGCGCGCTCCCACCCGCCGTCCGGCCCGATGGCGTGCGCGCTCACCCGCACCGGCGGCGCCCCCGCCCAGTACGAGAGCAGGTCCACGAAGTGGCAGACCTCGCCCACGACGCGCCCGCCGCCCTCGTCGGCGTCGACGACCCAGTTGCCCGCGGGGATCCTCCCCGCGTTGATGCGCGCGCTCATGACCAGGCCGGCGCGCCGGCCCGCGAAGGCCTCCCTCGCCGCCCGCGCGAACGGCGCGAACCGGCGGTTGTAGCCGACCATCAGCTGCGCCGCCGACCCGCGCACGGCCTCGCCGAGCATCGCGAGCTGCTCCTCGTCGACCGCCGCCGGCTTCTCGAGGAAGACGTCGCGCCCGGCCGCGAGCGCCCGCGCGGCGAGCGCAGCGTGCGTGTCGTGCCGCGTGGCGATCACCACCGCACTCACCTCGGGCAGCGCCAGCACCTCGTCGAGCGACGCGGCCACGCCCTCGGCCCCGAACTTGTCCGCCGCGTGCCGCGCGCTCAGCCCGCGCCCCGAGACCGTGCGCACCAGGCGCACGCCCCGGGTCTTCTCGAACGCCGGCAGCAGCACGCCGGTCGCGAACGACCCCGTCCCGACGACCGCGAGCCCGACGTCGCCCCGCGCGTGCGCGCGAGGCACCGGAGCCGCCGGAGCGCCGCTCGGCCCGTCCGCGCCGCTCGCTTCGTAGGTGAGCAGCACGCCCAGGTGCGGCTCGGGGCGCTCTCCGGTGATGAGCGCGTACGCGTCGAGCGCCCGCTCGAAGGGGAACCGGTGGGTGACCAGGCCGCTCACGTCGAGGCGCTTCGTCGCGATCGCGCGCAGCACGGCCTGCAGGTTGCGCCGCTCGGTCCAGCGCACGTACCCGATGGGGTAGTCGTGCCCGCGCTCCTCGTAGTCGGCGTCGTAGCGCCCGGGTCCGTAGCTGCGCGAGACGACGACCTCGAGCTCCTTCTCGTAGTAGGCCTTGCGCGGGATCTCGAGGGGCAAGAGGCCCACGACCGACACGCGCGCGCGGTCGCGCGCGAGCTCGCCCGCCAGCGCGAGCGGCTCGGCGGTGGGCGACGAGGCGGTGATGACCACGGCGTCCGCGCCGTACCCGCGCGACGCCGCGCGGACGACCTCCACCGCGTCGTCCACGCCGCTCACGGCGCCCGCGACGGCGCCGCGCGCGAGCGCGCGCTCGACCTTGCCGCGCTCGATGTCGATGCCGATCACGTCGCAGCCGTGCGCCGTCAGCAGCTGCACGGCGATCTGCCCGATGAGGCCCAGACCGATCACGACCACCACGTCGCCCAGCTCGGGGCGGGCGAGGCGCACGCCCTGCAGCGCGATGGCCCCCACGGTCACGAACGACGCCTCCTCGTCGCTCACCCCGTCGGGCACGTGCACCGCGAGGTTCTTCGGGACGGCGTTGACCTCGGCGTGGTTGGCGTACCCCGCGCCGGCGCAGGCGACCCGGTCGCCGCGCGCGAAGCCCTGCGCGTTCTTGCCGACGTCCGCCACGCGGCCGGCCAGCGAGTACCCGAGGGGGATGGGCGAGTCGAGCTTGGCCCGGACGGCGTCGAGCGCGGCGAGCACGCCCTCGCGCCTCGCCCGGTCGATCACCTTCTTCACCAGGTCGGGGCGCTCGCGCGCCTTCTCGACGAGGCTCTTCCGGGCGAGATCGACGATGGCCCGCTCGGTCCCGGCCGAGATGAGCGACACGCCGGTCTCGACGAGAATGCCCCCCGCCGGCGCGCGGGCCGGCCGCGCCACGTCGGCCAGCGTCAGCACGCCTGTCTTGTAGCTCTGCGCCACCTGTTTCATGGGGAGCGAGAGCATACGCGACCTTGGAGCCCCGACAGCGACCGAAGCTCTCACGCCCGCAGAATCTGGACTCCGGCGAACCTCGCGAAGCCGAGCTGCAACCTGGTCAGATCGGCCACGTCAGCGGTGTAGACCGTATCCCCGCGGAGCGACGCCGACGCCATGACGATCGCGTCGACCGTCCCCGCCTCGCGCACCAGACCGACGGCCGCCCCGGCCATCCTGGCCACGTAGTCCGTGAGCGGCTCCACGCGCATCGAGCGCAGCCAGGCGGCGCGCTCCTTCTCTCGCAGTCCGGCGCGCCACCATTCGGCGATGACCACCGTCGGGACGGTGATCGGAAACCCCGTCGCGATGGCCGTGTCGTACACCTTGCGCATCGCGTGATGTCGTCGCTCCAGTCCGATCAGAGCCCCCGTGTCGAACGTGAGGCCGGGCATCAGGCCCCGTGCCGGGGGCGCGACACCTTCCTTCGCGCCTTGCGGGGGAGAGTGGAGCGCGCCCGCGTCCACAGCGCCACCAGGGTGCGTCGCTCCTCCGGCGTCGCGCGCTCCTCGGGCGCAAACGTGGCGAGCACCTCCTCGGCGGCTTCCCTGCGACGTCGCTCCTCGAGCTGGTCCCTGACGGCGCGTGTGACGTATGCGGAAAGGCTCACGCCTTCCTCGTCGGCTGCGGTCTTCGCGAGGCGGAGCTCGTCGACGCCCATCGCGACGCTGATCTTCTGGGTGGCTGCCATCCACGCGAGTCTACCATGGTAGGAGCGCACTGCTACTCGGCTCCCGCCTCACCACTGTACGACCCACCCGACACTCCGCGCGTCGCCCGCGAGCGCTCGCTGCTCGAGCACCACCGCCGGCAGGGCGTCGCCGTGCCGCGGGTGCCACACGCCGCTCACGCGAGTCACCTGGCCGGCCCCCGAGACGAGCACGCGCCGGAAGGCGGCCGCGTCGAAGCGCAGGCGAGACACGTACTCGCCCGAGCCGCCCGTCACGCGGTCGCTCACCTCGAGCCGCCCGGCGGTCAGGCGCAGCGTCCGGACGTGACGGGGCGACCCCGGCCGCCAGCGGTACCCGTCGTGCTCCAGCTCGACCTGCGCGACGCCGCCGCGCGCCTCGCACGCGACGACGCGGCCGCGCCCCCGCCGGCCCACGCGGAACGCCCCCCACACCTCGCACGAGTCGGCGCCCTCGAGCTCCACGGTGCTGTGCGAGCGCGTCGCGCGCGTCTCGCGCCGCAGCTCGTCGTCCCGGTAGCTGGCGACCCCGAAGTCGACCACCGTCCGCGCGCCGCCCACCCACAGCTCGAAGGTGAGCCCGTCGGCGTGCGCGTGGCCCGGCTGCCAGCCCTCGGCGTCCGGCCCGGCGTCCACGACCAGGAAGGCGCCGTCGGTCGCCTCGAGGCGCAGCCAGCCGGTCGGCTCGAGCCGCGCGATCGACCCGCCGGGCCCCACCTCGGCCACCCGC
>PLYU01000175.1 GCA_003153495.1 Myxococcales bacterium | reverse complement strand
CCCGCTCCGGCGGGGGGAAGGCCGGGTTGGGGGGCTGCGAGGCCCAGGGTGGCTTCTTTCCGCTAGGCGCGCGACGTCGTGGCGCTCCCTAAATTACGGCCTTTCGTGCGTAGACTCGGCGCCTCTTTGCGAAAGTAGGGCTAGCAGCAGCCCTTGCCGCGTTTGCAGCAGTCCTCCCACAGGTAGTCCGTGAGGGTCTTCAGCTCGTCGTACTCGGCGCGGTAGTAGATGAACGTCCCCTCGCGACGCGGCGTAAGCAGCCCGGCCGAAGCGAGGCGATCGAGATGGTGGCTGAGCGTGGACCCGGGGATGTCGAGCTTGCTCTGGATCTCGCCCGCCGCTGTCCCATCCGGGCCACCCTGCACGACGTAGCGGAGGATCGAGAGGAGCTTCGCGAACCAGAGCGCGGGCATGACCACGAGGGCGAGTCCTGCGACCACCACGCCGCCCAGCGACTTCTCGGGCGCCCGGCGACCCCAGAGGGTCAGGACGGACTCGACCAGGACGTTCGGCATCGAGCCGGCGGTACAGGGCGACTGCCGAGACGGTCTCGATCACGCTGTCGAGTCCGAAGGCGACCAGGGCGGCCAGATCTACAGCGCGTACTTGGGGGTCATCGACGACCGGCCGCTGACGAACCTTGCGTCCGACTCCTACTGGGCCACGTCGACCACGAACGTCGCCATCGGTAGCGATGGAATGCGCGTCTACTTCGGGAGCGAGCCGACGCACAGGACGTTCGACATCCGGCGCTTCGAAGGCGATGCGTCGACGACGCTGACCTCCGTCGACGGCGGCCCTTACGTGAACGCACCCCTGATGCCGGTCGACGAAGCATACGTCTACTTCTACTCGGGGACGACCGTGCAGCGTGCGTCCAAGTCGTCCGCCAGCGTTGCGCAAACAGTCGTCGACGCGAAGCCCGGCCACCCTTCCCGCGCCGTCATCGACCCGTGGTCCCTCTACTGGATCGACGAGCGCGGGCTGCACGTCGCGCCGAAGGGCGGGGGAACTGTGGTCGACCTGGCAGCGGTAAGCCAGCCGTACTCGCTCGACCAGACCACCGACTACGTCGTGTGGACGAGCGCCAGCGGCTTGAGCAAGATTCGCAAGTGACGTTTCCACGGATCTCCACGGAAATCGGCCCCCCGCGAGAGACTTGCGCGCACCGCGGCTGCACCCACTGCTCGGATTGTTCCGCGTCGTCACCGCGGCTCAGTTCCCGAACCGGATCGGCTTCAGGTTGTCGCCCATCTGGCCGGTCGCCCCGCCCGCGCTCCCGACGGTCGTCGTGTTCCCCTGGGCCAGCTGGCCGAACGAGTTGTCGCCCCAGCACTTCATGCTCCCGTCGTCGAGGACGGCGCACGCGAACTGGTTTCCGCAGGAGATCGCCCTCGCCGTCTTGCCCGTACCGGGGGGCGGAGGCGGCGCGCCCGGCGCCGGCGCGCCCGTGCCGAGCGCGAGGGCGGGTAGAGAGTCGCCCATCTGCCCGATCGTCGTCCCCCGGTTGGTCACGTCGCCCAGCCCGAGCTGCCCCGAGCCGTTGTACCCCCAGCACTTGACGCTCGAGTCCTCGAGCAGCGCGCACGCTTGGTTCGCGCTCGCCGCGATGGCCCGCGCGCGCTTGCCGGCGCCGGGCGGGGGTGGCGGGTTCGTGTACACGGTCGGCCCCGTACCGAGCGCGATGGCCGGCAGCGAGTCGCCCATGCCGCCCGAGGCGCTGCCGTCTCCGTGCGTAGCCGTGTTGCCCTGGCCGAGCTGCCCGAGCGCGCTGCTGCCCCAGCACTTGACGGACCCGTCGTCGAGCAGCGCGCACGTGTGCCGGAAGCCGGCGGCGAGCGCCCGCGCCTTGCGTCCAGTGCCCAGCGCCACGTACGGCAGGCTGTTGCCCATGCCGCCGTTGACGCTGCCGTCGCCATGCACCTGGGTGTTGCCAATGCCGAGCTGGCCGTAGGAGTTGTCCCCCCAGCACTTGACGTCGCCGTCGTTCACGATCGCGCAGAAGTGGTAGAGGCCCCCGGCGAGCGCCGTGGCCGTCGCCGGGACTCCCGCCGCGACGGGCTGGGCCGAGCCGAGGTTGACCGCCGGGAGGCTGTCGCCCATCTGCGTGGGCGAGGTGCCGCGGTTGATCTTGTCGCCCAGCCCGAGCGCCCCCGCGGCGTTGTCGCCCCAGCACTTGATCTGCCCGTTGTCGAGCAGCGCGCACGTCGAATAGCCGCCCGCGACGACGCTCTGCGCCGTGCGTCCGGTTCCCAGGTTCACCGCGAGCAGAGCGTCGCCCATCGAGCCGGCGTGGTCCCCCTGGTTGGTGGTGCTGCCCTGGCCGAGCTGCCCGGCGTAGTTGTAGCCCCAGCACTTGACCGAGCCGTTGTCGAGCAGCGCGCAGGCGTGCCACATGCCGCCCGTCACGGCGCGCGCCGTGCGGCCGGTGCCCAGCGACACGGCCGAGAAGCGCTCGGAGAGGTCGGTGGTCAGCTTGCCGCGCGGCACCGTGTCGCCGACGCCGAGCTCGCCGTAGCCGTTGTCGCCCCAGCACTTGGTCACGCCGTCGTCGAGGATGGCGCACTGGAACGCGCCGAGGATCGAACCGGCGCTCGCCACGCGGCGGCCTTGCCCGGTGTGCACCAGGGGCAGCCCCGCGCCCATCTCGGACGCCGTGTCGCCCCAGAGGGGCTCGGCCGTGCCCAGCGCCATGGCTCCCTGCCCGTTGTCACCGAAGCAGGTCAGCGACGCGTCGCCGAGCACGACGCACGTGTGGTACCCGCCGGCGACGATAGCGCTCGCCGCCCGGCCCGGACCGAGGTTGATCGGGCGGGGCGGGGGAGGCAGCGGGGAACCGAGCGGCCCGCCGCGGTTGATGGTGTCGCCCTGGCCGAGCTGCGCGAACGCGTTGTAGCCCCAGCACTGCACCGTGGCGTCCGCCATCAGCGCGCACGTGTGGTAGTAGCCGCTCTCCACGGCCACTGCCTTGTTGGGGGACGTCAGGGCGGCGTACGAGACGGCGGCGAGGTAGTTGCCCATCTGGTTCGGGGCGCTGCCGTGGTTCACGCTGTCGCCGAGGCCCAGCTGCCCGAAGTCGTTTCTGCCCCAGCACTTGATCGTGTCGTCGTCGAGCCGCGCGCAGGTGTGGAACGCCCCGGCGGTGACGCCCTTGACGGTGCGCCCCGTGCCCAGGTCGGTCGTTGCGAGGCCCGCTCCGTCCGCCTGCTTGATGCCGCGGTTGACCGTGTCGCCCAGGCCCAGCTGGCCATACTGGTTGTCGCCCCAGCAGTGCAGGGTGTCGTCGTCCATCAGCGCGCAGTTGTGGTGAAAGCCCGCGTCGAGGGTCCGCACCTTGTGTCCGTAGGGGAGCGTCACCGGGTGCAGGTAGTCCCCCATCTCGCTGGGATCGTCGCCGCGGTTGACCGTGTCGCCCTGGCCGAGCTGCCCGGAGAAGTTGGCGCCCCAGCACTTCACGCTGTCGTCGTCGAGCACGGCGCACGTGTGCCCCGAGCCGGCCGCCAGGGCCTTCGCGGTGCGCCCGGTTCCCAGCGCGATCGTGGGCAGCTTGTCGGGGGTCGTCGTCGGCGATCCGCCGCGCGTGGCGCGGTCGCCCAGGCCCAGCTGCCCGTAGGAGTTGTTGCCCCAGCACTTGACCGAGCCGTCGTCGAGGAGCGCGCAGGTGTGGTACTGCCCCGCGGCGAGGTTGACCGGCACGTGACCGGTCCCCATCGGGGTGGCCTGCATCGAGTCGCCGACCTGGTTACTCTGCAGGCCGCGCTTCACGACGTCGCCGAGCCCGAGCTGGCCGAAGTCGTTGTTGCCCCAGCACTTGACCGTGGCGTCCTCGAACAGCTCGCACGTGTGCGACTCGCCCGAGACGACCACCCTGCGCAGAGCCACGGGCGGCTCGAAGTCGCCGAGCTCGTTCGGGTTGTCGCCGCGGTTCTGCGTGTCGCCGAGACCGAGCTGCCCGTACTGGTTGTCGCCCCAGCAGCGCACCGACCCGTCGTCGAGGACGGCGCAGGTGGTCGCCGAGTTGGTGCCGGACGCGATGGCGACGGCCGAGCGCCCGGTGCCGAGGGGGACCGCCACCAGCGCGTCGCCCATCTGCGAGGGCGAGGTGCCGATGCTCGTCTGGTCGCCCCGCCCCAGCTGGCCGCTCGACCCCGCGCCCCAGCAGCGCACGCTCGAATCGTCGAGCAGCACGCACGTGTGGGACTGTCCGGCCGTGACGGCGTTGGCCCGCCGGCCCGCGGGGAGGGGAGAGACCTGGAGGTTGTCGCCCATCTGCGCGATGCCCGTGCCCACGCTGTACGTGGTGCCGTTGCCGAGCTGGCCGTAGGAGCCCTGACCCCAGCACTTGACCGTGCCGTCGTCGAGCAGCGCACATGCGTGAGCGTCCCCGGTCGCGATCGCGACGGCCTTGCGCCCGGTGCCCAGCGCGACCGCCGGCAGGTTGTCGCCCATGTCGGACGGCGTGGCGCCGCGGTTGCCGCCGCTGCCGATGCCGAGCTGGCCGTACCCGTTGTTACCCCAGCACTTGACCGACCCGCCCTGCAGCAGGGCGCACGAGAAGCCGCTTCCAAGCGCGAGCGCCGCCGCCCGGGCCCCGGTCCCGATCTGCACCACGGGCAGGTTGTCCCCCATCTGCGACGTCGAGTAGACGCCCGTCGTGTTGCCCACGCCGAGCTGGCCGTAGTTGTTGGAGCCGAAGCACTTGACGGAGCCGTCGTCGAGGATGACGCACGCATGATCCCAGCCGAGGGCGACGCTCGTGGCCGTGCGTCCGGTGCCGAGATTGAAGGCCTTGATCCCGTCGCCCGTGGTGGCGGGCGTGTTACCCTGTGTCACGAGCGGCGTCGTGCCCCAGCACTTGAGGGACCCGTCGTCGAGGACGGCGCAGCTCCACGACATGCCTCCCGCCGCCAGCGTGCGGACCGTGCGGTTGCTCCCCATCGAGGTGACGCGGAGGCCGGCGCCCATCTGGCCCTGGTGGTCGCCGCGGTTGGCGGTGTCGCCCAGACCGAGCTGCCCCTGGTCGTTGCGTCCCCAGCACTTGAGCGTGCCCTCGGGGAGCGCGCGGCAGACCTGCCCTCCGCCGACGGCGAGGCGTCGGTCCTCGGCGCGCGGCGTCCCCGACGCGGCGGCGCGGTAGCTCGCGAGGTCGTCGGCCTGCGTCGCGGCGGGTTCGCCGGCGGAGGCGGCCACGCAGCCGGCGGCGCCCGCGGAGAGGGCCGTCCAGAGGACGCTCGCGAGCAAGAAGGCGGAGAGAGAGACGGAGGATCGAGGACGTCGCTGGGTCATGGGCTGCCCCATGAGCAGGCGTCGTGCCACCGCCCCCGAACCCGGGGGGTCCTCGCAAGTGCTCAGGAATCGGCTAGGCGGGCCGTCGCCGCGTCCGCCCGACCATCGGCCGACCGTCGGACCGGTGGTGCCGGCGCGCGGCTGGACCGATCGGCTCAGACCTCGGCGTGGATCCTGCCACCCGGGATGTGGGCCGGCCCGCGGTCCGCGTTGAAGCCCGGGTTCCACAGGAGCTGGTAATCGGCGGTCAGCCAGGTGCCCGGAGCAGGTTCACGCTGTAGAACGCCTCGACGATCCCCTCGGGCGCCTGGCGCAGCGCCAGACGAGCCCTTGGCCACCGCCCCGATGGAGAGCGAGCGATACTCGAAGGTGCCCGCGAGCAGGCTGGAGGGAGCGCCGCCGACGTCGGCGTAGATCCACATCTTGGCGCGCGCGAGTCCGGCCTGGGTGACGACCTGCATCGACGCGATGCGGGTCGGAGCCGGCACCTGGATGGGAACGAAGTAGACGTAGTTGGAGGGCAGGTCGAAGGGGGTCCACGTCGAGTCGACGCCGTAAGCCCCGATGATCAGACCGGCGTCGGTCAGGCTGCCGTCGGCGCCGCCGCCGCCGTTGCCTTGCGCAGCGTCGGTCGGTGCGGCCTCGTTCGATCCCGAATCGACCGGACCTGTGGCGGCCCCGTCGAGGGTCGCATCGAGCCCGGCGTCTGCGCGGAGCAACGGACCGTCCGCCGAGCCGACGCCCGCGTCGGCCGCTCCGGCGTCGTCGCCCGTCAAGCTCGCGCCGTCGCCTTGCGAGGCGGGCGGCGGCGCGTCGGGAGCGCTCGCTTCTGGCGTCTCGTTGTTCGGCGCGGTGTGATCGCACCCCACCAGCGAGGCCCACGAGGCGAACAGCACGCTCGCGACGCTCCACCGCTGGCAGTGGGCTTCGGTCGATCGGCAGGTGGCATTTTTCGGTCAGCACGCTGGTGGTGCATGCGGTCTGGACTCCTAGCCCTACTTTCGCAAAGAGGCCGAGTGTTTGAGCACGAAAGGCCGTAAAATAGAGTGCGCCGTGACGTTGGGCAG
>PLYU01000291.1 GCA_003153495.1 Myxococcales bacterium | reverse complement strand
CCCCGGTGAATGATCCGGGCTAGCCATCGCAGCGGCGTAATGCTGATGCGGAATGACCACTTCTGTTAGGCAGAACCATTCCCGGTTCGACGCTCAACCGCCGAGTAGGATCGAACCCGGCCGTAGCCATGGCCGGCACACCACCCCTACGCCGCCCACTCCTGCGATAGCAATTCCGCCTGCTCCAGCACAGTCTGCGTCGCCTTCTCCTGCTTGTCGGGCGGGTAGCCGTACTTTCGCAGGATGCGCTTCACGATGGTCCTGAGCTTCGCCCGGGCGCTCTCCTTCACCGTCCAGTCGATGGTGACGTTGCGCTTCACCGTCTCGACGAGCTCCCGGGCGATGGTGCGCAACGTCTCGTCGCCGAGCACCTTCACGGCGGAGTCGTTGGTCTCCAGCGCGTCATAGAAGGCGACCTCGTCGTCGGTGAGGCCGAGGTTCTCGCCGCGCGCCCTGGCGGCGTTCATCTCCTTGGCCAGCTTGATCAGCTCGGAGATGACCTGGGCGGTCTCGAGGCCGCGGTTCTGGTACGCGCGAAGAGTCTTCTCCAGCATGTCGGAGAACGACCGCGACTGGACGACGTTGCGCTTCGAGCGCGTCTTGATCTCGTCGTTGAGCAGCCGCTTCAGCAGCTCGAGGGCGAGGTTCTTCTGGGGCATCCCCCGGACCTCGGCGAGGAACTCGTCCGACAGGATGGAGATGTCCGGGCTCTTGAGCCCCGCCGCGGCGAAGATGTCGACGATCTCGGTCGACGACACGGCCTTCGACACGAGCTGGCGCACGGCGTGGTCGAGGTCCTCGGGGTCCCTGCCGCTCCCGGACGTCTTCGCGAGCGCGGCGCGCACCGCCTGGAAGAAGCTGATGTCGTCGCGCGCTGCGATGGCGTCCTCGTGGGGTACCGCCAGCGCGAACGCCCTGGACAGGTCGGTCACGGCCTTGAGCAAGCGGGCCTTGCCGTCGTCCTGAGCGAGCACGTGCTCCATCGCAGGCGGCAGCACGGCCATCCGCTGCGCACCGGTCCCCGAGAAGAACTTCGCGTAGTCGAACCCGTGGAACATGGAGGCCACGACCTCGAGCTTCTCCTGCATCAGCGCGACGGCTTCTTCCTGCGGTACGCCCGCCTCGCGCTGGTCCCCCTCGGTGTACTCGGAGAGCGCGCGCTTCAGCTGATCGGCGATGCCGAGGGAGTCGACGACCAGGCCACCGGGCTTGTCGCGGAAGACCCGGTTCACCCGGGCGATGGCCTGCATCAGTCCGTGCCCGCGCATCGGCTTGTCGACGTACATCGTGTGCATGCGCGGCGCGTCGAAGCCCGTCAGCCACATGTCGCGCACGATCACGAGCTTGAACTCGCTCGCCGCGTCCTTGTAGCGGGTGGCCAGCTTCTCGCGCCGCGCCTTGTTGCGGATGTGGGGCTGGAGCGCCGGCTTGTCCGACGCCGAGCCCGTCATCACGACCCTCAACGTGCCCCTCGCGTCGTCAGCGTCGTGCCACGCGGGGCGTAGCTTCACGATGGCGTCGTACAGGTCGACGCAGATGCGGCGGCTCATGCAGACGATCATGGCCTTGCCGTCCATCGCCTCGAGCCGCCGCTCGAAGTGCTCGACGATGTCCTTCGCGACGAGGCCGACGCGCTTGTCGTTACCGACCATCGCCTCGAGGCGGGCCCACTTCGACTTGAGCTTCTCCTTCTTCTCTTCTTCTTCCCCCTCGGTGACCTCCTCGAACTCCTCGTCGAGCGACGGCTTCTCGTCCTCGTCCAGCTCGAGCCGCGCCATCCGGCCCTCGTAGTAGATGCGGACGGTGGCCCCGTCCTCGACGGCGCGCTGGATGTCGTAGACGTCGATGTAGTCGCCGAAGACCGCCGGCGTGCTCTTGTCCGCCGACTCGATGGGCGTGCCCGTGAAGCCCAGAAACGAGGCGTTCGGCAGGGCGTCGCGCATGTGGCGGGCGAAGCCGTCGATGAAGTCGTACTGGCTGCGGTGCGCCTCGTCGGCGATGACGACGATGTTCTTGCGGTCCGAGAGCAGGCCGTACTTCTCCCCCTTCTCGGCCGGCGCAAACTTCTGGATGGTCGTGAAGACGATGCCGCCGGAGGCGACCTTCAGCAGCTCCCGCAGCTCCTCGCGGTTGTTGGCCTGCGCCGGCGTCTGGCCGAGGAGATCGGTGCAGAGCGCGAAGGTGCCGAAGAGCTGGTCGTCGAGGTCGTTGCGGTCGGTCAGCACGACGAGCGTCGGGTTTGCCATCGCCGGCGTGAGCGCGATCTTGCCAGCGTAGAACACCATCGACAGGCTCTTGCCGCTGCCCTGGGTGTGCCACACGACGCCGACGCGGCGGTCTCCCTGGGGCGCCGCCGCGCGCACGGTCGCGTCGACGGCTTTGCGGACGGCGTGGAACTGGTGGTAGCCGGCGACCTTCTTCGCGATCTTCGCGCCGTCGACCTCGAAGACGATGAACGCGCGCAAGAGATCGAGGAAGCGCTCCTTCTCGAAGACGCCCTTGAGCAGCACCTCGAGCTCCGGTGTGCCCTTCGGCGGCACGTCGCGCCCGTCGACGGTGCGCCAGGGGAGAAACCGCTCCCAGTCCGAGGTCACCGTCCCCATCCGGGCCTCGAGCCCGTCGGAGACGACCATCACGGCGTTGAACGGGAAGAGAACGGGGACGTCGTTCTTGTAGGTCTGCAGCTGGTTGAACGCGCTGCGGATGGTGTCCTCGAGCGCGGCGGCGGGGGCGACCGCGTACCCGGTAGACGCGAGCCACTCGAGCGCCGCCTCCTCGACGTGCGATTCGGACAGGCTCATCCGGAAGGATACTACCCCCGTTCCGCGTGCTTCACTCGTCGGGGATGATCGCGAGGCCCTGCGGGTCGCGCAGCTCGTACTGCCTGCCGGTCTTCACGAGCCGACCCAAGCACGTGACCCGCGCCATCTGCCCGTGCGCGGTGAGCGCCGCGCGGTAGTCCGCTGCGCCCAGCTCGACTCGCACGCGGCGCGTGTGCCCGTCGATCGCGGCAAAAACTGTCACCGTGCCGCCCTGGGTGAGCGCGTTCTCGTTGTCGAGTCCCACGACGTACCCCTCCAGCTCGAAGTCGTCGCGCGGCGAGCGCGCCTTGAGCTGCCGTGCTGCCGACGCCAGGAGGGGCGCGGCCTCGCGAGTCAACCTCACGACGGTCGCGAGCGATGCCGGCGCGGGTCGGTTCCCGGCCCAGCCCACCGAGAGCTCGAGGGCAGCGTAGGGCCGGTCTGGCAGGAGCATCGCCGCGAGCCCCTCGCAGAGGTTCGCGCTGGCACCCGCCACGACCGCCTGCTCGAAGGGCGCCAGCGTTCCCGTGGCGCTCGCCTCGATCGCTGCATCGCGAGCTGCCGCCGCGCCGCGCAGGAGCGTCTCGGTGACCCGTCGCTCGAAGGGCGCCGGGTCGGCCTCCGGGAAGAGCGTCCCGGCCTCGAGCGGGGAGAGAAGCGGCGCGACGGGCGAGAGAACCTTGACCACGAAGCTCCCCTGCTCGGTCTGCCCGAGGCGGAGCCTCCGGACATACTCCGTGGCCTCCGTCGGCTTGCGCGTGCCGAAGAAGGCTCGCGGCTGGGACGCCGCGCAGGCCGAGGCGAGCAGGACGTCGCGGAGCTTGTCGACGAGGAGCGCGCCGTCTTCGAGCGGAACCGTGCCGTCCCCCAGCTCCGCGCCCACCAGACGCGCCCTCACGACGTCCGCACCGGCGACGCTCAGGTCCTGCAAGATGTCGATCTGCGATCGCTTTTCGACACGCGCGAGGCCAGCGAGCACCTCGGCCATGCGAAGCGGAAAATCGCGGTAGTCGGAGCCGCGCGGCACCTCGATCTCGGCTCGATGCCCGTTCGAGCCCCGCGTGTACCGGGTGAAGGCGCCGACCGTCCCGTCGACCAACCAGCCGCGGGCGCGCAGGTACGCCGCCACGTCCTGCGGGCGCAGGGCGCGGAGCGCCTCGATATCCTGCACGGTGGCCTTCACGGGTCCTCTCCCTTGCCAATGCGCATCATAAGCGTGCCGAGCGCCTCGGGCGATAGGCGCTGCTTGGCCTTCAGGTGGACCGTCACGGTGGCGGAGTTCGCCGTCGCGGTCGCGCCTCTGAGCGACAGCCAGTACCCACAGTGTCGCAAGGCGAGCTGGTGCGGCGTGAGCTTCACCCAGTCGGCCGCGTCCTTCGGGAGGGCGACGACGACGAGCACTCGCGGGACGAGGACGTCGGTCGGACGCAGGCTGTTGTAGTTGTCCACTTCGAGCGCGTACGACCACGGGAAGCTCGCCGGCTTGCCACCCGTCTGCGACTTGACCTGGACGTCGAGCCGCGGGGAGCGCACCACCCCGCCGCCCCCGTGACCGTGCACGCTGAGGTCCACGCCGTCGTAATCGACGGAGTGTCGTTCCATCGCGTACCCGGCCGCCGCCGCCACTGCCTGGACATAGGCGAAGCTCAGCTCCTGCTGCTGCCAGGTCATGTGCGCCGCCATCGCCCCGCCGGTCTCCGTAGCCTCTGCGGCGCGAGCGCGCTACGGGCGCGCAAGCGCATCTTCGAGGTCCAGACCCTCGACGGTCCCGTCGCGGGCGACCAGCGCGATACGGATGCCGCTCTGCGCGACGAGGGGCGCCGAGCGCCAGCTGCGAGCGAGCTTGCGGTACGGCTCCTTCCGGGGCACGGCGGCGAGCGACCCGACTGGGTGGGCGGGGCGTGGACGATGCGACGGGCTGAAGCGACACCGGCCGAGAGCCGACGGCGGCGAGTCGCCGTGCGACTCGGGATTGGATAGCCCGTGACACTCTGGACGCGTCGGCGGGCCGCGCTGGCGCCGCGGTACGACCCACCTCACTTGATGCAGTTCAGCACCCATTCCACCAGAGGCTTCCCGTTGCCGCCGCGGTGCTCCAGAAGGTACGGAATGTATGGCGGATTTGGTGGACGTGGCTCGATGGTCCAACGTACGGGCCAGAATCCATACCTGCCGAGGATCGCCCACACGATGAACCGGGCGACGTGTCCGTTTCCGTTGACGTAGGGATGTACTTGGAGAAACAGGTCAAAGATTCGGCACGCAAACGCGACGACGTGCTGCATCTTCTCGTGCTCGGGCAATGTGCCGGACGCTACGAGGTTGTCCGCCTCCGCGACGCCTCGCGCGATCAGGTTCTTCAGCTCATCGATGCGCTGAGCGACCATGTCCGGCGACGTGCCCGTGCGGGGGTCATTTCCTGCCCGGACGGTGGAGAACTCTAGGCAATGAAACGGCTCGCCGCGGTAATGGCCCGCGAAGTAGGTAAAATGCGGCGGCGTCAGGCCCTCGAACAGCCCGCTGTGTACCGGGCGTGAGTCTTGAGACGCCCGCACGCCGTCCAGTTGTCGAGAGCGAAGACGCTTGATCACGTCGACAACGCGCGCCAACAGCTTCTTTCGCTTCGGATGTTGCTCGTACGGCCAGCTATCGGGGCACGGGTGCGCCATCGATCTCAATCGTCGAGGTCAGCGACCTCCGAGGCAAGAGCCATCGCCCAGGCGTCTACGTCCGTACTTGTTCGTGCCCGCGAACTCGTCAGCGCCTCCAGTGAGAGCGACGAAAGTTCGTCTGCGAACTCCGGCCGAGCACCGGCGTGCATGTTCGCGATGAGTGACTCTAGGCCGTTGATGGACGCGGCCCATCGCCGCTCTTCGTGCGAGACAACTGGCGCGGGCTCCCTAAACGGAGCGTCGGTTCGAATCGTGGCGGGCGCGACTGCTCCCACCGCGGTGACCACCACGCCGGCAATGGCGAACGTTGTAACGTTCTCGTAGACGTTACGAGCACCGCGAGACACGGCCTTCAGAAAGAAGCCCATGGCGTCCGAGTCGAACAGGCCCGGCGCTTCAACAACCTCTTCCATGCCGATGACGCTCATGAGATCGATCCAGCTAGAGTTTTCCACGAAAGAAGCATGTCCGCCAGCACGACGGTCGTCACCGTAACTTCAAGCTCGGGCGTGAACAAGAGTTCGGCAGCATGGCTCTGGATGGCCGAATGCAGCTCGTTCTGCGATGCCGCGAGGAAGACCATCCCAGCGCGGCCACCCGACCAAGATATCATCTCGGCCTCGGCGTCAAGAAGCGCGGTCATGGCGGTGTCACCTTTGAACGTGGCTTGCTCGAAGAGCTTGGAGCGGCGTCCCGGTTCACCGCGTCGCCCCAAGTCTGCGAGCTTCTGTTCGAGGTCGAGCCGGAACTTCTCGTTGGCCTTCGCTCGTTCGACGAACCGATCCACATCGAATCGCACCATCACCGCCCGCAGTATCGTGCCGTCGTGACGGGGGTCGAGCTGAGCAAAGTGGAGCTCGGGCGAATCGAGACGCATCCGGGCGATGCCGCAGTCGGCGGCGAAGGTTCTCTCGGCACGCGTAAACTGGAGAGAGCTGATGGAGAAGGTCGTCGGGGCCCCACCCGCCCCGTACGAGATCGTCGCTCGTACGACGTTCGGGTTCGCGTGGTTCTGCACAGTGATGCCGGCAGACTGGGCGGCCTTGCGCTCCCGTCGATTCACATGGGTGACACTACACGCGGCTGGCTTCGGGCGGGTTCACATTTCGTTCCGCCCCCTGCGACGCCGCGGTTCTGGTACGCGCGCAGGGTCTTCTCGAACATGCGGACGGCGCCGTCGGGCTACTTCTTGCCGTCCCGGAGCTCCACCAGCCGCCTGTACTGCCTCGACCAGCTCGCCGGCGGCGCCAGACACATCCCGTCGGCTCTCGCGAACGCGCAGACGCTCGGCATCGCGTTCTTCGAGCAGATGTCCGGGTTCGTGTGCCGGCAGCCAACCGTCCGCTTGTCGGTGTCGCCGTCCCTCAAGGGCTCGTGGAAGCGCTGAGCCTGGGCGGCCTTCGGGGTCACCATCGGGGTCAGGTTAGCCCAGCTGCCACCGTCCCGGCCTCTGGCACGCGCAGCTCGCCAGACACGAGCCTGGGAAGGAGGGCATCCCGCAGAACGGCAAGGGTACGGCTTGCGGCGAGGCCAACGGTAACGCGCTCATCTGCCGGGCGTACTGCAGCGGAGAAGGCGCGCTGTGCCGGAAGGGGCGGGAGCAAGATTGGCAGGGCGGCGAGTATCGAGGTGTTGAGGTTGGGCATGGTCGCCCCCACTGCGTGGCGCACTACCCACGCCCTCGACTCCGGCGTCCCGAGGGTCGCCGCGATGAATAGCGGTTCTGCAGCGTCGCCAAGTCGGACGCGCAGGCAGCCCGTTCCGCACAGCCAGCCTTCCTCCTCCAGGCGGATAAGCGCCCGTCTCTCCACGTCGCCGCGCCGGCTGTAGACGATGTCGCCGATGCGCACCCGATGGTGCCTCAGACGCTGGGCGTCGCCCTCGCGTACCCTGGCAATAGAGTCGGTCCGCACGCGGTTTTCGCCGAGGTCGCGCGGCATGATCGACGGGATCCCTTCCGGCACGTAATCGGACGCGTGCAGCTGGCTGCCGAAGGGCCCTGTCTGAATCTCGCCGCCACCGGCGGCGCAGACCTCTCCAAGGGTCGTCGTCTTCCACCCAGCAGGCACTGGCCCGAGCGCCGACGCGGCGAACGCGGCGGGGAACAGCGACGCCGTCTCTGCGTCCATCTCCTCCGGCCGCCGTCCCGCCATCTTCGCGCGCACGGGGTCGAAGTCGACGAACCACGACTTGAACAGCGCTCGCGCCATCGCCTCCAGCGTCTCGTTCGTCTTCTGGTTCAGCTCGATCTTATCATCGAGCGCGCCGAGGATGCGGGCGATGGCGCGCTGCTCCGGGAGCGGTGGCAACGGCAGGACGAAGGATTCAATGTGTCCCTTCGTAATGGCCCGCCTGCTTCCTCCAGCGTTGAACGACTCGATGTAGTGCTTGATCGAAGGGTGCGTAAGGAAGGCGAGCGCAAACCCGGGCGCGACACGCGCCTTGTCGACGCGAACTATGCTTACATGCTGATTCACTACGGCCGGGAAGATTGCCGCCGGAGCGAGGCACGAGCGGCCAAAGGTCACCCCATCGCCGGTGATGTTGAGGAGTATGTCACCCTCTTGAAGTTCGACCCCTCGAAGACCTGCTGCGTCCTCGTCCGAGATAAAGGCGAGCCCTGCGGTGTCGAAGGAGCGGTCGAAGACGTTCTGACTCCTGACCAGAGCGTAGAGTTGCCGCTGTGGGAGATAGACTTCGCCTCCCCCCTTTGGCGTAGCACCTGAGCCGATCTTGATCGCAATGTCGGCCAGTCGAGCCAGCCTCCAGCCCGTCGGCAGTGGGCCTATCGGAGACGACAACTGGGCGTCAGCCATACCCTAACTCGCGCAGATTCTTCCGAATCCCCTCCTCGAGCCGCTGCCCTTCCGCGAACTGCTCCCCGAGCTTCGCCGTGAGCCGCTTCATCTTCGCGTCGAACGGCTCGTCGTCTTCCTCGATGTCCTCCGCTCCGACGTAGCGCCCGGGCGTCAGCACGAACCCGTGCCCGGTGACATCCTCGAGGCTCGCGCTCTTGCAGAAGCCGGGCACATCCGCATACTTGCCGGCGTCGTTCTCGCCACGCCACGCGTGGTAGGCGCGCGCGATCCGCGCGATGGCTTCGTCCGTGAACTCGCTGTGCGTGCGATCGGTCATCGTGCCGAGCTTCCGCGCGTCGATGAACAGCACCTGCCCGCGCCGGTCCCGCAGCTTGCTGTTCTTCTTGTCGCGCGCCAGAAACCACAGGCACGCCGGGATCTGCGTCGTGTAGAAGAGCTGCCCCGGAAGGGACACCATGCAGTCGACGAGGTCCGCCTCGACGAGCGCCTTCCGGATCTCCCCCTCACCCGACTGCCCCGACGACATCGACCCGTTCGCGAGCACAAAGCCGGCAAAGCCGCGCGGCCCGAGGTGGTGCACGATGTGCTGTATCCACGCGTAGTTCGCGTTGCCGACGGGCGGGACGCCGTACTTCCACCGCACGTCCTCGCGCACGCGGTCGCCGCCCCAGTCGCTCACGTTGAACGGCGGGTTCGCGAGGACGAAGTCGGCCTTGAGGTCCTTGTGCACGTCGTTGTGAAAACTGTCGGCCTGCCCTGGCCCGAGGTTCCCCTCGATGCCGCGAATCGCGAGGTTCATCTTGCAGAGGCGCCACGTCGTCGGGTTCGACTCCTGCCCGTAGACGCTGATGTCGCCGAGCCGCCCACCGTGCGCGAGCACGAACTTCTCGCTCTGAACGAACATGCCCCCCGAGCCGCAGCACGGGTCGTAGACGCGGCCCTTGAACGGCTCGAGCATCTCGACGAGCAGCGCGACGACGCAGCGCGGCGTGTAGAACTCGCCGCCGAGCTTGCCTTCGGCGCTGGCGAAACGGCTTAGAAAGTACTCGTAGACGCGCCCGATGATGTCCTTCGAGCGGCTCTCGGCGTCGCCGAGCCCGATGCCGCTCACGAGGTCGACGAGCTCGCCGAGGCGCGTCTTGTCGAGCGAGGGGCGGCCGTAGTCCTTCGGCAGGACGCCCTTGAGCGTGGGGTTCGCCTTCTCGACGGCCTCCATCGCGTCGTCGATGAGCTTGCCGATGGTCGGCTGGCGCGCGCTGGCCTGGAGCTTCGACCAGCGCGCCTCCTTCGGCACCCAGAAGACGTTGTCCGCGGCGTACTCGTCCCGGTCCTCGGCGAGCGTGATGCGCACCTCGGGCTGCTTGATGAAGTACTCGCTCTTCGAGTCCGCGGCCGCGGAGAGCAGGAACGTGTGTCGCTCCTCGAACGCGTCGGAGATGTACTTCAGGAAGACCAGGCCGAGGACGACGTGCTTGTACTCGGCGGCGTCCATGTGGCCGCGCAGCTTGTCGGCGGTCTCCCAGAGCTTCGCCTCGAAGCCGAGGGCACCGGAGCCGTTGCCGTCCTTCTTCTCGTCCTTCTTCTTTCGAGCGGCCATGAAGAGTCCCCTTGTACCACCGGCGAGCCGGGCCATGCTGGGCCGCCGCCGGCTGTTCCTCAGGTTCCCCCTCCCTCGGGCGGCCACGGTCACTGGCGCGACGTCACGTCCCGACGGTCGGCGCCAGCTTCTTCTTGATGCGCTTCACCGCACCTTGCTGCTCTGGCGTCAGAGCGAGTCCCTCGGGGGGACACTCGATCCACTTCCGCAACGTGTCGACCGCACGCGGATGGTAGTTGACGATCTTGTTCCTGACTCCGCGGCGGACGATGACCGCGCAGTCGCCGTTCTCGTCCAGCTTGAAGGCTCGCACGAGGATCGACACGTCGGTGGCGTTCGGCAGCCCGAGAGCTTTCGCCAGGTCGACCTGCGACAAGGTGTAACCGGCGCCGATCGGGTCGGCCACCACCAAGGTGGACGCGAGGTCCGCGCCCTCACCATCCCGTGCGACCCTCACCGCCGCCGGAACAGTCCCGGCCAGCTCGGGACGCACCGCCTGGACGAGGACGTGTAGCGTCTCCTGGATGCGCGCCAACGTGGAGGTCTGCTGCCGGAGGACGTCCATCATCTCGATGAACCGATCCCGGTACGCGTCCGCGACCTCGGCCTGGATGTCCTTCAGGGCCGACGCGACGGGCGGGGAGAGATGAAGGCCGTCTATGGCTTTTCCCGCCGCGCTTCCGACTCCGCCCGCCGCTGACTTCTCGCTGGATCGGTGTGTGCCCTTAGGAGGCATGACGTCGCTTTGACGCCCCGGTGCCGGCGTCGGCCGCACAAAGATCGTCCAGCAACGCGGCCACCCGGCCTACACGGCCTCCCCCGTTCGCGACGGCACCCACCATTTGCTGAGCGGCGCGCCTGGCCTGATCGGAGATGGCCGACCGAGGGCGCGAGGATGCCAGCACGGTGGCTTCGAGGGGGCCGTCGGCCTCCACGGCGGCGACGAACGCTTCGAAGCGTCCGCCTTTCTTAGTCCTGCCGTCGTTCATGAAACGCCTCCTCCAACGAGTGCAAGTCGTCCTCCAAGAACTCATAGGGTAGCAGGCCCTGAGGGACTCTCCATCCCTCTGCGAGCCGCTGTTTTCCCCCCGTTCCATCGTACAGCTTGCGGGCCTCCACGACTGAAGCGAGCACGAGCTTCCGCGCGCCACACTCCAAGGCCCTCGCCGCAGCGGCCGCGACTGCAAAAACGCCCGCGTCGCCGCCGCGGAACGGCGGCCCCACTTCGAGCGAGTCGAGGCGGTACGCGGGACCCCCTGGCAGCCGTAGGAGCCGCGGTGCTGTCGAGCAGAGGAGCGCGACAGGGGCCCCGTCGGAGAGCCGAAGGACCGCGAGCATGTCACGCGATTCACCGAGCACGTCACGCCAGCGCCAATCGACGTCCGTAGGCCGGCGCTGGGGAATCCACGCTCGATCAGCGAGGTCGATCACGTCCACCGCTGGATTGCTCGCACACCTCACTTCGAGGCCACCGAGAAGCTGAAAGCTTCCACCACTCAGCTTCGTGGGAGGGTACGTGGGGGCAGCCCGCCTCGGCATTCCGGTGGGCGCAACGATAGCCAAGGCGTCCGCCAAGTGCCCAACGCCTGGCGCATGCGCGCGTCGAAGGCGCGCGCTGCCCTCCTCCTCCCGAAAATCGACCACCCCCCTGTCGATTTCCCCCCGCCCCCGTCCGGAATCCGCCCGGGACCCAGCTTAACCCAGTGAAGGCACACGAAGGCGAGGCAATCGGGCCCCGCCGGGAACGGTGGCTTCACGACCAGCACAAGCAACACACGACAACTCACACAAGGAGAAACACCATGACCACTCAGAATCGTACCAGTCTGCTCGCCGCCGACCAGAAGATGATCGACGGCGTGCAGAAGAACCTGTCGGGTCAAGCCTCGTTCACCGTCGGCAGCCAGAAGCTGACGCCGGCGGACATCGTCAAGGTCTTCCAGGACCGTCTCAGCACCGCCAAGGCCGCAGATGCGGCCGAGGCGGCTCGCACCGCGGCGGTCAAGGCAAACCGAGACAAGCGCGCGCAGACGGCGCCCGTAGTCAGGGCGCTCAAGCGCATCGTCGAGGGAATGTTCATGCAGTCCCCCGAGGTTCTCGCCGAGTTCGGCTTGACGGCCCCCAAGGCCGGCAAGGCGACCGTGGCCGTCAAGGCGACGGCTGCGATCAAGAACAAGGCGACGCGCGTGGCGAGGAGCACGAGAGGTAGCAAGCAGCGCAAGCTGATCACGGGGACAGTGGTGCCGGGCGCCAGTACGGGCCCGGCACCGGAGGCGCCGGCTCACGCGGCGACTCCGGCGGCGCCGGCGACGGCGACGACACCGCTGACCCCGGCGGCTGCGAAGGCCGGTGGCTGACGCCGGTACACGGAACGAGGGGGGCGGCGAGAATCATCCGCTCGCCGCCTCCCTCGGTCCACTATGCTTCGCCCGCGCCGAGCGGGAGGCAAGCGAGGGAGGGAGGGAAGGGACGTGACTTCCGGGACCGATCTGACCACCGAGGACGAGGCTCCGCCTTCGGAGCCGCCGGGGCCGCGCGAGCTCCCGCCGGAGATCGCCGCGCTGCCGACCGACGAGTTCAACCGGGCGTGGCGCGACGCCACGATCATGGCCCGGAGCATCACGAAGTCGAGAGCCCGCGCCGACGACGTCATGTCGACGGTGCTCCAGCTCCTGCTCACGACGAGGCGGTGGGACCCCGCCCGTGGGCCTCTCTTCAGGCACCTGACCGGAGCGCTGAAGAGCGTGCTCTCGAACGAGCACACGAGCAAGGCACCGGAGCGCGAGGCGCTCGTCCACGAGGCCTATCACCGCGAGGTGCGCCCGCTTTACGACGGCTCCGCCGAGGACATGATGCTCGAGCGCGCTGAAGAGGAGGCCGAGTCGGCGCGGGCCGAGCAGCGGCGCGCGGCGGCGGCGAGCGCGCTCGCGAGGCTCGAAGCGCGGGTCCGCGGCCACGAGGTGGCGCGCGGCGTGCTGCGCTGCAAGTCCGAGGGCATCGAGAAGGCGGCCGACATCGCGGTCGCCCTGGGCGTCCCCGTCGCGCAGGTGTACCGCGCGATGGAAATGCTCAAGTATCACCTGACGAAGATCCGCGCCGAAGGCGAGCCGCACCCATGAAGCGAACCCCCGAAGAGATCCTGAGGTCCATCGAGGAGTCGTCGGTCGACGACGAGATCGAGCGCGTCCTGGCGATGTCCCCGGCCGAGCGCGACGCCGAGCTGGTCGCCGCCGGGTACGACCTGAAGGCGCTCGACGCTCAGGCCGACGCGCTGCGCCCGAAGCCGCCCGTCGTCCAGGCCGCGCACCGGTTCCGTCCGCGCGCCGTCTTCCTGCTCGCGGCCGCGATGTCGGCGCTCGTCTCGGTGGCCGTCTCGATCCCGACGGCCCTGCTCGTCGCGCGCGCGGTGGTCGAGTCGGCCCCCCGCGCGCCGGCTCAGGCCGAACCTGCGCCTCCCACCGCGGCGCCACCTCCCGCGCCGGCGCCGTCCGAGGTCGCGACGCTCCGACACGAGGACGTCGCGCCCCCCTCGCCTCTCCGCTTCGACGCAGGACCCCGGGATTTCGACACGAAGATGCCCCCGAAGCCCCCGCGGAAGCCGAAGCCGTGAGCCGCGGCGTGGGCTCCCCCCGCCCCCGCTTCGGCGGCATGCGCAGGGCGCTGGTCTCCCCGTCGAGCATGGCGTTCTCCACGATGTGGACGGCGACTACCTTGCCTCGCGGATCCATCGGCAGTCTCCTCTCTGTTGCGCCCCCTATCTTGTCATCCCGAGCGGAGCGAGGGATGACAACGGGGGGGGGTGGGCACCGCCCGCCCGTGGGGAACTAGCCCTACTTTCGCAAAGAG
>PLYU01000009.1 GCA_003153495.1 Myxococcales bacterium | reverse complement strand
GCGAAGGGATCGGCCGAAAGACACCAGCTTCCTAGGCGATCGAGTACGTCGTCGCGCGCTTCTCGCCGTGCTTGCGGATGCGCCCGGCGGCGCGTAGCTCGCGCAGCGGCGTGGCGAGCAGATCCGGGGCCACCCCGAGCTCGCTCGAAAGGACGCGCACGCCGACGGGGCGACCGGCAGACTCGAGCGCTCCGACGACCTGGTGCCCGAGCTCGGCGCGACGCGCTGCCGTCTGCCGGGAGCGAGTCCCGTGGCGGCCACTCGGCCTGTCGGGGACGGTGGGCGCGTGTGCGGTCGGGCCGGGGCGAACGGCCTTCGCCCTGACCCTGGGTACCGAGAGCGCTGCGACGTCACCGAAGGAGGCGTTACGGATGGCCTCGACGAGCCGGGCGACGAACTCTCCCGTCAGCTCGGCCAGTTGAGCCTCGAGACCCTGCGAAGCGCGCTTGGGCATGACGCTCCCATGGTGAAGCCCTTGGCGCCGCCGTCAAGGTTTCGATGGCGCACCTTGCGTGTGCAGGTGGCCTGCACTAAACCTTACGTTAACGTAAGACTGACGCGTACGAGTCGACCGCCATGCCCGAGCACCACCGCTTGCCGCTTCTCCCGAGCCTCGACGCCGCCGGCGCCGACAGGAGCAGCTTGCCCGCGCCCGCCTCTCTGGACGAGGCACGCGAGCGCCGTCATCTCATCCAGATAGGTGATCTCGCAAGGGAAACAGGAAAGACGGTCCGCGCGATCCATCTCTACGAGGAGCTCGGCCTGCTCGCCCCGGCCGCCCGGTCGAAGGGGCGGTTCCGCCTCTACGCGGGCGAGGCGCTCGTGCGAATCCGCTGGATCGGTCGGCTCCAGGAGATGGGCTTCAGCCTGGGGGACATCCAGACCATCGTCCGCGAGTGGGAGCGCGTCGAGAGCGCGCCCGGCGCGATGAAGCGGATGCGCGACGTCTACGAGCGCAAGCTCGAGGAGACGCGCGAGCAGAAGCGCCGCCTGGAGGCGCTCGAGCACGACCTGTCCGCGAGCCTGGAGTATCTGGACACCTGCGAAACGGTGTGCGACCCGCAGCGCCTCTTGAGTGCCTGCGAGTGCTGCGATCTGCACGACAAGGAGCTCGACGTGCCCGACCTCGTGCTCGGGTTTCGCGCTCGCTAGAGGAACCTCATGGCCGTCAAGCTCCCCATCTTCATGGACAATCACTCGACCACGCCGGTCGATCCGCGCGTCGTCGAGGAGATGCTGCCGTACTTCACGACGAAGTTCGGCAATGCCGCCAGCAAGAACCACCAGTTCGGGTGGGAGGCGGAGGAGGCGGTCGAGCACGCGCGCGAGCGCATCGCGAGGCTCATCGGCGCGAAGGACTCCAAGGAGATCGTCTTCACGAGCGGCGCCACCGAGAGCGACAACCTGGCCCTCAAGGGCGTCGCCGAGTTCTACAAGGACAAGGGCAACCACCTCGTCACCACGGTGACCGAGCACAAGGCCATCCTCGACACGTGCAAGCGCCTCGAGAAGCAGGGCTACCAGGTCACCTACCTGCCGGTCGACAAGGTCGGCCGCGTAGACCCGGACGACGTCAAGAAGGCCATCACCGACAAGACGATCCTCGTCAGCGTGATGCTGGCAAATAACGAGATCGGCACGGTTCAGCCCATCGGCGAGATCGGGAAGATCACGCGCGAGCGCGGCGTCCTCCTTCACACCGACGCCGTGCAGGGGGTCGGCAAGGTCGACTTCGACGTGCAGGCCATGAACGTCGACCTCGCGTCGCTCACCGCCCACAAGATCTACGGCCCCAAGGGCGTAGGCGCGCTCTACGTGCGGCGCAGCCGGCCGCGCGTGCGCCTGGTCGCCCAGATCGACGGCGGCGGTCACGAGCGCGGGATGCGCTCGGGGACGCTGGCGGTCCCGCTCATCGCGGGCTTCGGCAAGGCGTGCGAGATCCTGACGCTCGAGGGCAAGGCGGAGACGGCGCGCCTGGTGGCGCTGCGCGACCGGCTGAAGTCGCGCGTCATGAGCCGGCTCGACGAAGTGTACGTCAACGGGTCGCTCGAGCACCGTCTCCCGGGCAACATGAACCTCAGCTTCAACTTCGTCGAAGGCGAGGGGCTGATGATGGCCATGAAGGACGTGGCGGTCAGCTCGGGCTCGGCCTGCACCTCGGCCAGCCTCGAGCCGAGCTACGTCCTGCGAGCGCTCGGCGTGGGCGACGAGCTCGCCCACTCGAGCATCCGGTTCGGCCTGGGCCGCTTCAACACCGAAGAAGAAGTCGACTACGTGGCCGATCTCGTCATCGAGAAGGTGAAGCGTCTGCGAGAGCTGTCTCCGCTGTGGGAGATGCACCAGGACGGGATCGACCTGAAGAACGTGCAATGGGTCGCGCATTGACCCGCGAGGAAATGAGCCATGGCATATAGCAACAAGGTCATCGAGCACTACGAGAACCCGCGCAACGTGGGCACGCTCGACAAGGCCGATCCCAGCGTCGGGACGGGCCTGGTCGGGGCGCCGGCGTGCGGCGACGTGATGCGTCTGCAGATCAAGGTCAACGACCAAGGCGTCATCGAGGACGCCCGGTTCAAGACCTTCGGATGCGGCTCGGCGATCGCGAGCTCGTCGCTCGCCACCGAGTGGATCAAGGGCAAGACGGTCGACGAGGCCGAGACGATCAAAAACTCGCAGATCGTCGAAGAGCTGAACCTTCCCCCGGTGAAGATTCACTGCTCGGTGC
>PLYU01000204.1 GCA_003153495.1 Myxococcales bacterium | reverse complement strand
CCCCGAAACCAGCGGAATCACGCGGTTTCAGGCTGCCGGAGAGGATCTGCACCCGTCTCGATTCGGACTGCGGCCCCGGCGGCTACTGTTCGCCCAGCGTCGTCAATGGCCTGTGCTTCTGTCCCAGCACCGCACTCTGCGGGGACTCGGGCGGCAGATGCTACGCGGGCTCCACTCCCGTTCCTTGCGCGTGTGGGGACAGTTGCGGCCATGGCTATTTTTGCCATACCCGATGCGACGAGTGCATCAACGACAGCGATTGCCCCAGCGCGGATCAGACCTGCAATTACGACAGTCTGAGCAATCGCTGGGAGTGCTCGATTTGCTGGCATTACCCGTAGCCTGGCCGACGCCGACGGCAAGAGCTGGTGTTCCCGATGGTTCGCGCCGCCGTGCTCTCCGCCAACCGTCCTGCGTCCGCCGCGACCACCATCGAGGGCGTGCTTGAACGGGTGACGTTCGCCAGCGAGGAGAACGCCTGGAGTGTCGTGAAGCTCGGCTTCCGCTCGGACTGGAACCGTGATCCATTTGGCGAAGAGATCCGCCGCCTCGGGATACGCGTGGTCGGCGTTCCACAGGTCGCCGCTCGCCCGGCGGAAGGTCTCGGCCCCGATCAGGACAGCGTCGGCGCTGGCGCGCAGCAACGCCATGACGAAACGGTCGGCCTCGTTGCGCCCGCTGATGACGCTGCCCGACTCCCCACCGTCGGGCAGCGCGACGACGCCGTCCACCGACGAGACGAAGTTCGCGTAGACGCGCGGGCGCACCATCCCGAAGCCGCCGCCATAGCGGATCGCGAGGCCGGGCGGCAGCTCGTATCGCGGGAGATCCGCGCGCTCGAGGAGGAGCTCCAGTTCATGGTGACCCTCAGGGCCCGCCGGTCGGGAGGCCGTTTGGCCTCGCGCTCAGAACCGGTGCGTCATTCGAGGTGCGCCGCGCGATCGAGAGGCCCACGAGGACCGCCGACAGCGTGACGAAGAAGACCGCCGCGTGCGCCTCGCGCTGGCCGCGTCCGACCTCCGCCAGTCGCGCGATGAGCAGTCCGCCGACGCCCGCGCCTGCTGCGGTGCCGAGGGCCTCCACGACCTGCAGCTGACCCGAGACCTCCCCCTCCTTTCCGGGCGGAGCGGCGGCGATGCACAGGAGCCCCACCGCGTTGTAGGCCGCGCCCATCCCGGCCCCGGCGAACAGCCAGCCGAGGGGCACCAGCAGCGTCGAGAGCTGCGTGAGCAGCCCTGCAGCGACCAGGGCGATGGCCAGCGCGATGAGCAGTAGCCCGCCGCGAACGCGGTCCGCGCGACCGCCCGCGCCGCCGCGCGATTCGATCCGGTCCTGGATCCACGAGGCCGCGATCCATCCGAAAGCCCCGGCGCTGAGCGCCAGGCCCGCCTCCGTGGGCGTCGCTCCACGAAGCTCCGCCATCCCGAGAGGGATGAACGCTTCGGTACCGAAGAAGCCGAACCCCAGGAGGCCACGCACGGCCATTCCGGCAGGAAGACCCCGGCGCGCCCGGATCGTTCCCGGCGGCAAGATGTCGAGCAGCGCGGGGACGAGCAGCGCGAGCCCGGCGGCGAGCAGGGCAACGAGCGCGACCCAGCCACGCGACCTCACCCCGGGGGCTGCGAGGAGCAGACCGCTCCCCGCCGCGACGCGCAGCGCGGCCACCATGGGTCTCGCGCTCGCGGGCGGCACGCGTATGTCGAAGCGCGCGAGCGGCGGCAGCACCACGAACGCCGTGACGCAGAGCAGCGGCAGGATCCCGACGAACACGTAGCGCCAGCCGAGCCACTGGGTGATCGCACCGGAGAGCGCGGGCCCGGCCACGGCCGGCAGGATCCACACGCTGGCGGTGAGCGCCATGATCCGCGCGCGCAGCTCGTCGGGATAGCCGCGGGCGATTGCCACGTAAGCCGACGCGATGATCCCTCCGCCGCCGGCCCCCTGAAGGACCCGCCCCGCGAGAAACCAGATCATCGATCGCGAGAGCCCCGCGAAGAGCAGGCCGCCGGCGAATGCGGAGAGGCCCACCGCCATGGGCCACCGAGGCCCGCGCGCGTCCGACCAGAGACCGCTCCCGACGGTGCCCACCAGCCACGCCAGCATGAATGCGCTGAACGCCCAGCCGAAGAGCGAGAGCCCGCCGAGCTCGCGCACGGCCACGGGCAGCGCCGGCACCACACCCATGCCTTCCGCGGCGAAGGCGGTGATCGCGAGCAGGATCCCGACGGTCAGCGGGCGTCGCTCCCGCGTGAAGACGCCCGCGCCCGGGTCCCGGCCAGCCTCGGCTGTGGTCACGCTAGTCACGTGGTGCCGGCCGATGCTACGTGCAGGCTTGGCGCCCGGCCAGACGCCGGTTCACCATGACGGCACCGGGTCCGGGGGCCGGTCCGCCCGCGAATGCGATCCCTTCGCTCGTGCACGGGCGCGCTTCGCTCGCGGCCTCGCCCGCGAGCGTTCCTGGTCTATGCTCCCCGCTCCGGATCACGCCCCCCCACGCTCACTCCCGAGGATCTCTGGCGCCGGCTCGTCGAAGAGGCCGGCGAGGACGCGGTCGACTCCGCCGCGGTCGCGAGCGTCGCGCAGGGGATAAGTGAAGCAGGCGCCCGGACGGGTGCAAGGAGTTCACATATCCAACGCCGCTTCGCGGGGAGTAGGTAGCGCTTGGTACCGCGGTCGAGCAAGGCACGTCGAGTTGACGGAGAAGACGTTAGAGGATCTTCGCGGCTTCCGCTCGGACTGGAAGCGTGATCCATTTGACCACGTCCAAGGCAGGCCCTGCCCGCGCCGCGCGGCGCTAGCCGGGGGTCGAGGGCAACCACGCTCCCATGCCGCTGCCAGGTCGTGTGCACGGCGCCCCAGACGCGTGGGTACGCCACCTGCTCACTCCGGCCGCCGTCCCGGCCATGCCCCACCGGGCTGACCGACCCGTTGGCCACTCCACCCCACCGAGTCGATCAAGCCTGACCAGCGCGGTGAGGTGCCACCCTCGAGGTGGTGAGGTTCCTTCACCGCGCACGAGGTCGACCCTGACCAGGCGGTCGGTCAAGGCACCCGACCATGGAGGTCAGGCCTTACCAGGACGGTGGTCAAGGCACCCAACCATGGAGGTCAGCCCTGACCAGGACGGTGGTCAAGGCACCCAACCATGGAGGTCAGGCCTGACCAGGACGGTGGTCAAGCCACCCGACCATGGAGGTCAGGCCTGACCAGGATGGTGGTCAAGGCACCCGACCATGGAGGTCAGGCCTGACCAGGACGGTGGTGTAGCCACCCGAGCATGGAGGTCAGGGCTGACCAGGACGGTGGTCAGACCACCCGAGCATGCGGGTGAAGCCCGATCGCCACGCCTTCGCGCGCGGACCCCCGGGCGCCCCTCTCGACCTCCCCGGAGATGCCATGGCCCCTGACCATCGCCCTTCCAGCCCCCTGCAAGCCGCGCTCGCCCGGGGCCGGGCCCCCCTGCTCGCCCCTGCCCGGTACGCCCCGTTCGGGTGGGGGGCCGGGGGGAGCGGCCGCGCTCCCCCCGACTACAGATCGACCCCCTTCGGCCGAGCGGA
>PLYU01000070.1 GCA_003153495.1 Myxococcales bacterium | reverse complement strand
CGCGCGGCGGACGACGTGCTGCGCGCACGCGGGCGAGCGCCGTGAAGAAGCGACGCTCGCTCACCCACGTCGGCGGCGCCGCGAGCACCGCAGGGGACCCGGCGGTCGCAGGCAAGCTCGCCGAGGCGCTCGACGTCGCCCCGGCCCCCGAGCCCGCCGCCGGCGGCGCCGAGGACGACCCGGACCGCCTCCACGTCCACGGCTTTCACACCTACCCGGCCCGCATGCACCCGACGACGGCCGCGCGCCTGGTGCGCGCGCTCACGGCGGAGCGCGCGACCGTGCTCGACCCGTTCTGCGGGTCCGGCACCGTCCTGGTCGAGACGATGATCGCCGGGCGGCGGGCCGTCGGCACCGATCTCAACCCGCTCGCGGTCCGGCTGGCCCGCGTGAAGACCGCCCTCTACGACCCGGGCACCCGGGAGGCCATCCTGGGCGCCGCGCGGGGCGTCGCGGCCTTCGCCGACGGGCGGCGCGAGCGGCGCGCCGGGGCGACGCGTCGGTACCCGCCGGAGGACGTGCAGACCTTCGACCCGCACGTGCTCCTCGAGCTCGACTCGATCCGCGCGGGCATCGCCGAGCACCGCGGAGACCCGCGGGTGCAGGAGGCCCTCGGGCTCGTGCTGAGCGCGATCCTGGTGAAGGTCAGCCGCCGGACGTCGGACACGTCGGCGACCGTCGCGCCCCGGCGCATCGCCGCCGGGTTTCCCGCGCGCCTCTTCGTGAAGAAGACGGACGAGCTGGTGCGCAGGCTGGACGACCTGGCGAGGCTCGTTCCGCCCGGAGTGCCCGCGGCCCGCGTCGAGCTCGACGACGCGACGCGCCTGCGGTCGCTCGGAGCGGCCACGGTCGACGCCGTGATCACGTCGCCGCCGTACGCGGCGACCTACGACTACCTCGCCCACCACGCGCTGCGCCTGCGCTGGCTGGGCCTCGACGCGCGCGGCCTGTCGACAGGCGAGATCGGGGCGCGCCGCCGCTACGCGGAGCTCGACGCGCAGGCCGCGCGTGAGACCTGGAAGCGCGAGCTGGGGACGGCCCTGCGGGCGATGGCCCGCGTCTGCCGCAGCGGCGCCAGGGTCGCGCTGGTGCTGGGCGACTCCGCCGTGCAGGGAGAAGCCCTCCGAGCGGACTCCATCCTCGCGACGGTGGCCGACGGCGCCGGCTTCGCCTTCGTCGCCCGGGCATCCCAGATCCGCCCGCATTTTCACGGGCCCACGGTGCGCGCGTTCGACAAGGCACCCCGGACCGAGCATGCGATCGTGCTCCAGAAGCGCTAGAACACTCGCAAGTGCCCCTCGTCGTCTTCGAAACGCCCGGCTCGACTTCGATCGAGATCGCCGCGCCCGACGGAATCCGTCTCATCGACCTCTGCGACGAGCAACCCGCCACCGTGCCGTTCTCGTGCCGGAGCGCCAGCTGCGGAACGTGCCGGGTCGACGTGCTCGAGGGCGCCGACCTGCTCGAGCCGCCCGCCGACGAGGAGCTCGACGTGCTCGACATCTTCGGCGACGACCCGGCTCGGCGTCGCCTCGCCTGCCAGCTCCGCGTCCGCCCCGGGCCCGGTCGCCTGCGCGTCCGCCCGGCGGACGACTGACCTTCACGCGTGGGCGAGGACCCACTCCGCGATGCGATCCGCGATCGGGCGCCACTCGGGCTCGTTGAGCACCTCGTGCAGCAGCCCCTCGCGCGCGTCCCAGGTCCTGTCCCGGCTCCCCGCGGCGTCGTAGAAGGCGCGGGCGCTCGGGACGCTGACGATGGGGTCCGCGGCCCCGATCACGAGGTAGAGCGGCAAGCGGAGCGACGGGGCGCCGGCGAGCGCGCGGGCCTGCGCCTTCTGCGATTCGGTGAACCAGCGCGCGTTCGTGTTCTTGAACACGAGAGGATCCTCGTCGTACGCGCGGGCGCGCTCGGCGTCGTGCGTGAGGGCCGACCCCCGCAGCCCGCTCGGCTGGCCGAACCTCGGGGCCAAGCGCGAGGCGAGCTTGCCGGCCAAGAGCTTGATCGCGGGCACCTGGAGCGCCAGCCCGAAGAACGGACCGCTCAGCACCAGCCCGCGCCACGGCGAGGGGTCGGCGAGGGCGGAGGACGCCGCCACGAGCCCGCCGAAGCTGTGGCCCACGAGGAACGCGTGCACGCCGGGCGCGCGCTCCTTCAGGAGCGGGACGAGCTCCGCCGCGTCGGCCAGGTACTCGTCGAACCGCTCGCAGAAGCCCCGGTCGCCCTCGGCGCGCCCGTGCCCGCGCATGTCGACCGCGACCGACGCGATCCCGCGCTCCGCCCAGGCGTCGAGCACGTGCGCGTAGCGGGCGCCGTGGTCGGCGTAGCCGTGAAGCAGGCCCACGGCGGCCTTGACCGGCCCCTCGGGCAACGTGACGTAGAAGTGCAGGGCGGGGCCGCCCCCGGCGCGGCGGGCGAGCTTCCCTTCGTCGTGGCGCATGGGCGCCCAGGTTACGCCACTTTTGCACCGAGCGGCGCGAGGCCGGGCGCCCCCTCGTGATAGCCGTCGTACGTCGTGCGCAAGAGGTTCTTCACTCGCGACAGGAGCATGTCCCGGTCCATCGGTTTGGACAGAAAGCCCTCGGCTCCCGTGCTCGACGCGCGTGCCCTGGCGCGGGGATCCGCCAGGGCGCTGATCATGATGATGGGGACGCTGCTGGTGGCGAGACTGCCCTTGAGCTCCGCCGCGACCTGGTAGCCGTCTATGCCCGGCATCATGATGTCGAGCAGCACGACGTCGGGCAATCGTAGCGCCACGGAGGCGAGCGCTTCCTCGCCGCTGGCGGCAAAGTCGACCTCGAAGCCTTCGCACGTGAGGATGATCCCCACCAGGTCCCGGTTGACGCGTTCATCGTCCACGACCAGGACGCGCGCCGGGTGGTCGGCGATGAACGGGATCATGGTCATGCGCGCCCCAGGTGGGTGGCGACGGTCGCCAGGAATTCCTTGTAGTTCATCGGCTTGGCGATGTAGCCGTCGCACCCTGCAGCGCGAATGCGCTCCTCGTCGCCCTTCATCGCCAGGGCGGTGAGGGCGATGACCGGAATGGCGCGCGTGGCTTCGTCCCGCTTGAGCAGCGTGGTCGCTTCGAGGCCGTCTATGCCTGGAAGCTGGACGTCCATCAGGATCAGGCTGGGGCGCTCATGGCGCGCCAGCGTCAGTCCAACCTCTGCATCGGTGGCGCTGACCACGATGTGACCCGCCGATTGCAGCAGGAACACGGCCAGCGTCATGTTGGTCGGGTTGTCCTCGATGACCAGGATCTTGGCCATCTCAGTTGACCGGGAGGGGGCTCGACGTGGCGCGCCGGACTTCGGCAATGAATCGCTCGTGGTCGCACTCGGATTTTTCTATGATCGTCGTCACGTAACCATTGAGCCTGCGCCGCTCGGCCGCGGTGACCCGATGGGAGGTGACCACCAGGATCGGAATACGGGCCGTGTCGGGATGTCCGTGAAGGGCCTTCGCCACGTCGAAGCCGTCCATCCCCGGCATCATCAGATCGAGCACGATCACGTCCGGCCGCTCCCGCCGCGCGACCTCGATCGCCTCGCGACCGTCGTGCGCGCGCTGGACCGTACCCCCCAGGGTCTGGATGGATACGGCGAGCAGCTCCACGGCCTTGGGATCGTCGTCGACCACGAGGACGTTGAGCGTCCGTCTCTGGGAGACCGGAAACAGACCCAGCTCGAGCAGCGCCGAGTACAGCTCCTGCCGGGATATGGGCTTCTGCATGACCGCTGCGGCGCCGAGTGCAGAGCCCCTGCTGCGATCCGCCACGATGGAAATGACCAGCACCGGGATCCCCGAGAGCCCCGGCGCCGCCTTGAGCTGATTGAGAAACTCCCAGCCGTCCATGTTCGGCAGCATGATGTCCAGAGTGATCAGCGACAGCGGCTGCTGCCCCGCGAGAACCAGCCCCGCCTCCGCGGAGGCGGCGTGCAGCACCTTGAAGCCCCCCGCCTCGAGCTGAACGCGGATCAGCTCGGCGGACTTGGAGTCGTCTTCGACCACGAGCGCGGTGGGCGCTCCCGCCAGTGCCTCCAGGCGCTGCGTGGCCGTGACTCTGGCCGGCGCGAGCGCCGGCTCGTCCGGACCCCGGAGGGGCAGCCAGACGGTGAACCGAGAGCCCTCGCCCACCGCGCTTTCCGCTGCCACCGTGCCGCCGTGCAGCTCCGCGAGGAGCTTGACCATGGCCAGACCCAGGCCCGTTCCCTCGAATTTTCGCGCGAGGCCGCTGTCGATCTGGCTGAAGGGCCTGAACAGCTGGTCCAGCGCCTCCGGCGAGATGCCGATGCCGCTGTCGGTCACGCTGATCTCGAGGAATCCAGCGAACTGGCTGTCGGCCAGCGGAAAGCTCCTCGCCTTCGAGGGACCGGAAGAGGGACCGGAAGAGGGACCGGAACGCTGACCGACCATGGCGCGCGGAACGCGGCGAGCGCTCAGAGCCACATGGCCGCCCTCGAGGGTGAACTTCACCGCATTGGCTAGGAGATTATATACGATCTGCTTGACCTTGCGCGCGTCCGCGTGAATCTCGCCCAGATCCTCGGCGACGTCCACGTTCAGGCGGATCTGCCGGGTCGCGGCTTTCTCCCGGATGATCGACAGGCTGTTCACGAACAGCGAGGACACTTGCACCGGCTCGAGGTCGAGCGGCATCTGGCCGGCCTCCACCTTGGACAGGTCGAGGATGTCGTTGATCAGCGAGAGCAGATGCTTGCCGCTGCTGAAGATGTCGCCGATGAACCCTCGCTGTTGATCGGTCATCGTGCCCAGCAGGCCGTCCTTGAGCACCTCGGAGAAGCCGATGATGGCATTGAGCGGCGTCCTCAGCTCGTGCGACATGTTGGCGAGGAACTCGGACTTCATCCGGCTCGCGTCCTCCAGCTCGATGTTCTTCTGCCGCAGCGTCTGCTCGAAGCGCTTCAGCTCGGTCACGTCGCGCGCGGCGACGAACACACCCTGCAGCCTCCGGTCCCGGTCGTAGAACGTGGTCGCGTTGTACGACACGACGGTGAGATGGGCGTCCCTGGCGCGCGCGACGAGCTCGTAGTTGCTGACCTTGCCTTCGTTCAGCACGCGGTTGATGCCCGCCTCGGCCCGACTCGGATCCGTGAAGTAGTTCTTGAACGGC
>PLYU01000112.1 GCA_003153495.1 Myxococcales bacterium | reverse complement strand
CTTCTTTCCGCTAGGCGCGCGACGTCGTGGCGCACCCTAAATGACGGCCTTTCGTGCGTAGACTCGGCGCCTCTTTGCGAAAGTAGGGCTAGCAGGCCCTATTTGTCGGCTGCCAGACGAACGATCGACCGGACGGTCCACGCCACGGCGAGGAGCACCACGAACCCCATGAGGAGCACGCTCTTGCCCAGCGGGCTATTGCCGATCGGCTCGGTGCCGAAGTCACCCTGGAACTGGGCGTAGGTGCCGCTCACGCCCAGGCGGTGCGCCGCGGCGGTCAGGCCGGCGACCGCCAGGGCGCCCGGCACGACGACCATGGCGACGATGGGGCCGAAGCGACGACGCCGCACGGGCGGGACCGCGAGCCAGAAGCCCCCGACCACCGCCGCCCCCGCCACGAGCACGAGGCCGAGATCGACCGCGCTGGGAACCCGCTGCCAGGGCAGGAGGTACAGGTACGACCAGTCGCCGTGGAAGGCGAGGAAGTACCCGACCACGGGGACCCATACGAGCGCGGCGAACGCCGCGACGATCGCGAACGGGCGCGACATGGCGATCGGCCCGTCGTCGCGGGCGAGCTCGGGCGCCGCGATCCAGGCGAGCAGGGCACCAAGCGACAGCCCCAGGAGGGGTGCGAACGGGATCGGCACGGGCGACAGGGTACCGGGCGGGCGGGCGGTCCGTCGACGCTTCCTCCCCCGGTGCTACTCTCGCGCGCGTTCACGCATGGATCCCGCCCGGCTTCGCGAGCTACTCGACGGCGTACGCCGCGGTGCGACCAGCATCGAGGATGCGCTGGGCGAGCTGAAAGACCTGCCGTTCGCCGACCTGGGGTACGCCGCGGTCGACCATCACCGCGCCCTGCGTCAGGGGGCGCCCGAGGTCGTCCTCGGCGAGGGAAAGACGGCGGCGCAGATCGTCGGCATCGCGCAGGAGCTCGCGCGGACGCGCCAGAACGTGCTGGTCACCCGGCTCGACGCGCCGAAGGCGCGAGAGGTGTGCGCCGGCGTGCCGCAGATGGCGTACGCCGAGCTGGCCCGCGTGGCGACGCTCGAGCTCGCGCCGATCGCGCCGCTGGGCACGCGGCCGGTCGCCCTGGTGAGCGCGGGAACGAGCGACCTGCCGGTCGCGGAGGAGTGCGCCGAGACGCTGCGGATGCTCGGCGCGGGCGTGGAGCGCGTCTACGACGTCGGGGTCGCGGGGATCCACCGCCTGTTTCACAAGCGCGACGCCTTCGAGCGCGCGAGCGTCGTGATCGTCGTGGCGGGCATGGAAGGGGCGCTGCCGAGCGTGGTCGGAGGGCTCGTCGCCGGGCCGGTGATCGCCGTGCCGACGTCGGTCGGCTACGGAGCGGCGCTCGGCGGGCTGACGGCGCTGGCAGGGATGCTGTCGAGCTGCGCTTCGGGTGTCGTCGTCTGCAACATCGACAACGGATTCGGCGCGGCGTGCGCGGCGGCGAGGATCCTGCGCGCGAGAGAGCGGTACTGAGATGGGGCACGACGAGCACGAGGGCGACCACGACCACGACCGCGACCACGACCACGACCACGACCGCGACCGCGACCACGACCGCGACCGCGACCGCGAGGAGCTACCCCCGGGCGCGGGCGCGGGAAAGATCCTCTTCCTCGACGCCCCGAGCGGCCTCGCGGGCGACATGATCATCGCGGCGCTGGTCGACCTGGGGGTTCCCCGCAGGGTGATCGCCGACGCCCTGGTCGGGCTGCAGGTGACCGGATACCACGTGCATTTCGGGACGAAGGTCAGGAGCGGGATCGTGGCGACGTCGTTCGACGTTCACGTCGACGAGCGCCAGCCCTCGCGCACCTACGCGAGCGTCCGCGCGCTGCTCGAGGGCTCGGACCTCGCCGAGGGCGTGCGCGCCCGCGCCTTGCACACGTTCCACCGCCTCGCGACGGCGGAGGCCAAGGTCCACCGCATGGCCCTCGACGACGTGCACTTCCACGAGGTCGGGGCGGTCGACGCGCTCGTGGACGTCGTGGGGAGCGCGGCCGCGCTCGAGCACCTCGGGGCCGAGCTGCTCGTCTCGCCCCTCCCCATGGGCCGCGGCTACACCACCGCCGCGCACGGGAAGCTCCCGCTCCCGCCCCCGGCGACGGTCGAGTGCCTCGCCGGGCTCGGGACGTACGACGCGGGGCTCGACTTCGAGCTCGTGACGCCGACCGGCGCTGCGATCGTCGGCGCCCACGCGGCGGGCACGCACCGGTGGCCTTCGATGGCGCCCGAGCGCGTCGGCTGGGGCGCGGGCCACGCCGAGCTGGCCGACCGACCGAACGTCCTGCGCGCCGTGCTCGGGGCGCCGGCGCCGGCGCTGGCGAGCGGCCGCCCGACGCACGCGGTGCTCGAGGCGAACGTGGACGACGCGACGGGAGAGCTCGCTGCGAGCTGGATCGAGACGCTCATCGCCGCCGGCGCGGTGGACGCCTGGGCGACGCCCATCACCATGAAGAAGGGGCGGCCCGCGCTCACGATCTCGGCGCTGGCGCCGCTCGAGCACGCCGGCGCGGTCGCCTCCGCGATGCTGCGCGAGACCACGAGCCTCGGCGTCCGCCGCTACGACGTGGCGAGGACCGAGCGCCCGCGCAGGCTGGAGCAGGTCGAGACGCCGTACGGCCGCATCCCGGTCAAGATCGCCGAGGGTCCGTTCGGGCCGCCGCAGGTCAAGCCCGAGTTCGACGCGTGCGCGCAAGCGGCGCGCGCGCACGGCGTTCCGGTGCGCGAGGTGCTGCGGGCAGCCACTGCGAGCGCCGCCATGTGGCTCGCGGGCCGATGATTACTTCGATATGCTCCCCCGTGCGCGTCCCACCCCCGGGGCGGCGACCCGCTGAAGAAGATGACGAGGGCGACACCATGAGCGCGTGCCCGCAATGCGGCACCTTGGCTGCCAGGCCGACCGACAACTTCTGCAACGTATGCGGAACTGCGCTCGCGCGCCGCCAGAGCGCTCCGGCCGCGCCCCCCGCCCCGCCGCCCGCGTACACGCCGCCGCCGCCCCAGGCGGCGCCCCCCCAGTACGTCCCCCAGCAGGGCGCGTACTTCCCGACGCCGCTGCCCCCTGGGTTCGGCCTGCCCCCGGGGCCGGCGGGCCGCTGCGCGATGGGCCACGAGGTCGCGCCCGGCACGAGCTACTGCGTGCAGGGTCACCCGATCGCCCTCGATCCGACGCAGATGTCGATGGATCCGTTCGGGGTCGGCCGGCCCGCGTTCGGAACGCCGCCTCCCCAGCGGCCTTACCGCTCCCAGCAGCCTCCTCCCCAGGGCGGCCCCTACGGGGTTCCGCCGGCGCAGGCACCGATGGTTTCGCCTGGGCCGGTCGCCCAGTATCCGGCCGCCGTGCCGGCGCCCGTGGCACCGAGAGAGGTGCCGCCCAAGGCGCTCCGGGGCTTCCTGGTCGCCTACGGCGCCAATCCGAGCGGCGAGTTCTGGCCCCTGACGGGCGGGCGCCACTCCGTCGGCCGCCTCGGGGCGGTCGAGGGCACCGACATCTCGCTGGCGGACCCGACGATTTCCTCGCGGCACGCGGCCCTGCACGTCGACGCGCCGAGCGGATCGGTCACGGTCGAGGACACCGGCTCGACCAACGGCACGTTCGTGAACGACGAGCACATCGGAGTCAACGGACGTCGCGAGCTTCGTGACGGTGACCGCCTGCGCTTCGGCGGCTTCACCACGACGGTGAAGATCATCGGTCGCGTCTGAACGCAGTTCACCCGCCCTGGAACGACGAGGTCACGCGGAGATGTCGAGGCGAGTCTTTCTTTGCTCTCTGATGGCGGTGCTCTCTCTGTGGTTGCTCGCGGGCGACGCGGGGGCGGCGCCCGAGGCGCACATCCTGCGGATCGATCCGCGGACCGGTCTGAAGGACGGCAAGCCGGTGCTCACGACCGTGATCGAGGTCGTGCAATTCAAGCGCCTGAGCGACGCGCTCCAGCCGTGCGCGGGGGTGACGGGCGCGGGGACGCTGGCCTGCTGGAGCGAGCAGCTCGAGAAGCCGGGCGCGCTCTGGGATCCGTTCCCCTTCCCCGAGGCGAACGCGCACCTGCTCGTCAAGGTCCAGGGCGAGGACCAGCTGACGCGCTTCGTCGACAAGACCCAGTGGGGCAAGGCGCAGGGCCAGCCGAACGTCGGCACGGCGTGGCTCGTCGCGGTCGACGCCGCCAGCAGCATGGGGCCACGCTTCGCGGACGCGCGCGCCATGGCGCACGAAGTCATCGAGGACATGCAGCCGAACGACCTGCTCGACCTGATGTTCTTCGACGACGTGCAGGTGGTGCGCGACACGAAGTGGAAGACGTTCAAGGAGCGCGCGGCGCTCGCGAACGTGCTCAACGACTTCCGGGCGACCAGCCCGTCGCACGGGCGGGACCGGGCGCTCTTCTCCGAGATCAAGAACATGACGCGGGACGCGTTCGGGTCGCTCGGCAACTCCGACCAGCCGGACACCGTGCCGCTTCACCAGGCGATGGTCGTGGTGTCCAACGGCGCGGGGCGCGGGGACCCGGAGAGCGCGAGCCCGAGCGCGGACGTGTTCCACCAGTACCTCGATCGCGGTCGCTTCCCGGACGACAACACGTCCTTGCCGAAGACGCCGCTGCCGGTCATCTCGATCTGGCTGCCGAACGCGTCGAGCCTGGTCGAGAGCGTCTACCGGAACAACGAAGCCCAGTTCATGCAAGCGCTGGCGAACCCCGAGATCGGCGGGTTCTTCGACATCATGCAGGCAGGCGACGGCGACAAGAAGGCCGAGACCATCATGGGCCTGGTCCGCGCCCGCTTCAACGCGATGTGGCTCATCCACTGGACGATGAGCTGCGTCAACTCGAGCGTCGAGCAGACGTTCAACCTCGTGTTCGAGAACACGCACCCCGTGATCGCCCCCGACGGGACCTTCAAGGAGGTCCCGATCGGGATGGACCCGACGGCGTGGCCGCTCGACGTGGACTTCGACAAGACGGTGAAGGCGGCGCAGTCGAGCCCGCTCTACCCGGGCGGGCAGTTCACGGTCTACGGCGACTTCTGCTGGGCGGGCGACAAGCAGCGGGCCGAGTCCTACTTCATACCCGCGGGCACGAAGCCCGTCTCGACGAGCAGCCGCGACCCCGAGATGGCCAAGAAGGCGATGCAGCAGCTGCAGGCCGAGCACATGCTCGGAACGGCGACGGCCGCCGGCGACGGTTACGTCACCTTCAGCGTGCCGGACGACGACAAGATCCTCGACGGGACGGGCGACAACATGGTCGCGCACGTCGTGGTCTACGACAACAAGGCGCACCGGGCGTCGGCCATCGACGAGAAGACGGTCCTGTCCCTCAAGGCGACCAAGAAGCCGTTCTCGCTGGTCCTCATCGGCGGGGTCGCCGGGCTGATCGTCGTCATCGGGCTGCTGGTGATGGTCCTGCTACGCGGGGGCGGCGGCGGTCGGAAGCGGTGACTCGCGTGGGGCTGCGCCTCCATGCGCTGACGGCCGTCGTCCTGACCACGGCGGCGGCCGGCTGCAGGCGGCCGAGCCACGCGCACGTGACGACGTACAGCCCACCCGCGCCTCCGGCGGGGTTCGTGGAGAGGAGCGGGGCAGGCTGGCGGATCGCGATCCCGTCGACGTGGAAGGAGGGCCCGGCGAAGGACGCGACGGTGTGGTCCGCGGCGGATCCGCAGGCGGTGGACGCGTTCCACGCGACCGTCAACGTGCACACCGAGGCGTTCACCGGCGAGTCGTACGACTACGCGAGGGCGAGCGAGGCGGCGCTGCGCCGCGACGCGCGCGCCACGGTGGAGGCGGTCCGCGAGGACGTCGTCGACGGCGACCCGACCCTCGTCCTGGAGACGACCTGGTCGCCCAGCCCTCCCTCGACCGCCCCGTTCCGGACGGTCCAGACGGCCCTCGCCGCGCGCGGCGTCGGATACGTCGTGACGTGTGCGGCGTCGTCGGGCGCGTTCGAGCGCTATCGCTCGACCTGCGCGCCCGTGGTGCGGTCCTTCGCTATCGAACGCTGACGTGGGTTATGCTCGCCCCCCCGTGAAGCGCACAATCGTAAGCCACCTCCCCGCGGCCCTCCTGGTTCTGGGCACCGGCTGCGCAGGGCTGCAGCTGACCACGATCAAGACGGCGCAGCAGAGACCCAGCAACGTCGCCGTCTACTTCAAGGTGCAGGCCGGCTCGGGCGAGCCCGTCGGCAACCTGACGGCGGACAAGTTTCGCATCTACGAGGACGACCAGCTCGTCTCCCAGTACGAGAGCAAGCAGACGATCGCCAATCCCGAGGTGGCCGCTGCCCACTACACGCTCCTGCTCGTCGACATGAGCGGCAGCGTGACGCAGAGCGGGGCCACCGACACGCTGGTGCAGGCGGTGGGCACCTTCACCGACCGCGTCGAGAAGCAGCAGAAGCTGGGGATCTACGCCTTCGACGGGAGCCCGGACCTCTATCCCATCGTCCCGTTCACCGATCAGCCGGGGAGCGCGAAGGCCGGCGTGCAGCAGCTGGCGACCTTCAAGCCGAAGGACCCGAGCACCAACCTGAACGGCGCGGTCGTCAAGGCGCTGGACGAGCTCGACAACGCGCTGGGGCACGCCACGCAGCCCCTCAAGTTCGGCACCCTGGTCGTATTCACCGACGGCACCGATCGAGCGAACCGCGTCCCGGCGGCCGGCATGAAGCAGCACGTGAACGAGAAGCCGTTCGACGTGTTCGCCATCGGCCTCGGGGCGGAGATCCAGGAGCCGCAGCTCAGGGAGCTCGGCAAGAGCGGCACGGCGATGGCGGCCGACAAGAGCGCGATCGTGAAGGCGTTCGACGAGGTGGGGGCGAAGGTCGAGGCGCGGACGAAGAGCTATTACCTGCTGTCTTACTGTTCGCCCTCGCGGGCGGGGAAGCACGAGGTCCGCATCGAGGCGGTCGTCAAGGACGGCGAGGGCAAGCGCGAGGAGACAGGGAGCCTGAGGAGCGACTTCGACGCCACGGGCTTCGCGCCCGGGTGCGATCCGACGACTCCGCCGAGCTTCGACGTGACCAAGGGGGAAGCCCTGGCGCCAGCGCCGGCGGTCGACAAGGGGACGAAGAAGGACAGCGGCGACAAGGACAAGAAGGAGACCAAGCCCGCCGCGAGGCCGGCTACTCCCAGGCCCCCGGCGAAGCCCGAGAAGGCCGACAAGGCGCCACCCGCCCCGGCAGCGACGCCCGCGCCGGCTCCGCCGGCTCGGGCCCCCAAGCCGCCACAGGACTTCAACCCGTAGCCGCTAGCCCTACTTTCGCAAAGAG
>PLYU01000089.1 GCA_003153495.1 Myxococcales bacterium | reverse complement strand
CGCGCGAGCTGCCCGGCGGCGGCGGGGTCGTCGAAGCACGCGACGGCTGCGGCCTCTTCGGAGAGCGCCGCGAACAGGTCGCCCTTCTCGCGGGCTACCTCGGCGCGACCGCCGCCCACGCCCGCGGCGTGGGCCACGCCGACGTTCGTGATGACGGCGACGTCCGGCTCGAGGATGCCCGCGAGCTGCGCGATCTCTCCGCGCAGGCTCATCCCCACCTCGAAGACGGCGAAGCGATGCTCGCCCCGCACGCCGAGCGCGACGGCCGGCACACCCACGCGGTTGTTGAGGTTCCCCGGCGTCGCGTGGCATGGGCCGACGGGGCGCAGGAGCGCCGCGCAGAGCTCCTTCGTGGTCGTCTTGCCCGCGCTGCCAGTGATCGCGATGACGCGCGCCCCCTCCCGGCCCCGTCGCCAGGCGCGCAGGTGCGCCCGGGCGAGGTCGCCCCAGGCGACCAGGGTATCGTCGACCTCCACGACGTCCACGGACGCGTCGAGCGTGTAGCGTCCCTTCTGGACCACCACGAGGCCGGCGCCCCCGCGAACGGCTGCGTCGACGTAGTCGTGCCCGTCGTAGCGCTCGCCGCGCAGCGCGACGAACGCGCAGCCCGGCGTCACGGCGCGGCTATCGCTGGTGATCCCGCGGGCCATGGTGTCCGGATCGCGAACGCGCGCGAGCCGTCCCCCCGTCGCCGCCGCCGCCGACCACGCGGTCAGCGGCGCGGTGTTCATGGGAACGGGCGTCGCCATCACCCGCCTCCCCTCGCCCGCCGCCGGTGCGCGAGCGCGCGCCGGACCTCGATACGGTCGTCGAACGGGTGCTTCACCGTTCCCAACACCTGATAGTCCTCGTGTCCCTTGCCGGCGACGACCACGATGTCACCGGGGGATGCAGCGGAGACGGCGAGCTCGATGGCCTTGCGGCGGTCGGGCTCGACGGTCGGCTCGACTCCCGCGGCGCGCATGCCGTCCAGGACCGCCGCCGCGATGACGTCCGGGTCCTCGGTTCGCGGGTTGTCGCTCGTCAGAACTGCGACGTCCGCGCGGCGCGCGACGGCCTCGCCCATCGGAGCGCGCTTGGTGGGGTCCCGATCTCCGCCGCAGCCGAAGACGCACCAGAGGCGTCCCGTCGTCACGGCGCGGACGGCGTCCAGCACGCGCGCGAGGGCATCAGGCGTGTGCGCGTAGTCGACCAGGACGGCCACGTCGTCCCCCTCGACGTCGCAGCGCTCCAGGCGGCCGGGGACGCCTGGATCGCGCGCGAGGGCCTCTGCGGCGCGGCCGACGTCGAGCTCGAGGGCGTGCACGACGCCGAGCGCGAGGAGCAGGTTCTCGAAGTTGTGCGCGCCGACGAGCCGCGACGCGACCCTCACGTCGCCGCATGGCGTGCGCACGAGCGCGTCGATCCCGCTCGCGTCCAGGCGGGCCTGCCGCGGGAACAGGTCTGCGGTGCCGGCGGCGCCCCCGACCCGCGCGCTGACCCTCACGAGCGGGGCCTTCACGACCGACGCGATCTCCCGTCCCAGCGCGTCGTCGACGTTCAGCACGGCGGCGGCGGGGCCGAGCTCGGTGAACAGGCGCGCCTTCGCTCGCCCGTACGCCGCCATCGACCCATGGAAATCGAGGTGGTCTCTCGTGAGGTTCGTCAGCGCAGCGACCCGGAAGCGTATCGCGCGGACCCGGCCGAGCTCCAGGGCGTGGGATGACACCTCCATCGCCACGTACGACGCGCCGCGCCCCAGCATCTCGACCATGGCGCGCGCGAGCTCGTCCGCCTCGGGCGTCGTGTGCTCGGCGGGCGAGCGCCACTCGCCGAACCAGTGACCCACGGTGCCGAGCACCCCGCAGCTCGGCGAACCGAGAGCTCCGTCGATGGCGGCGCGCACCAGGTGCGCCGTCGTCGTCTTCCCGTTCGTCCCCGTGATGCCCACGACGTCGAGGGCGAACGACGGGTGCCCGTAGACGGCGGACGCCGCGTACGCGAGCCCGACGGCGGGGTCGTCCACGAGGACGACGGGGACGGCCGCGGCGCCCGCGTCCAGCGAGCCGCGCGCGGCCATCACGGCGACGGCACCCCGGTGGACGGCGTCCATGACGAACCGCACCCCATCGGCCTTGCGGCCGGGGCGCGCGACGAACAGGTCTCCGCGGCGCACCGCGCGGGAGTCGTGGCGCACGCCGCATACGCGCACGGAGGGGTCGCCCGCGATCTCCGCGTGCATGGGCAGCTCTCGCGCCACCTCGTCGAGGCGGAGCCCCATCGGCAGCTGGAGCTGATCCGTCGCTTTCATCGCGGTCACGAGGCCGGCTCGAGCACCACGCGTACGGCGGTTCCACGGGCGGCCGCGCTTCCGGGGGCAGGGCTCTGCCGCACGACGCGGCCCCACCCTTCCATCCGAGGCACGAGGCCGGCCTTGCTCACGGCGAGGACGACGTCGCGCGCACCCAGGCCGGTCGCGTCGGGCACCCGGACGCTCCCGGGAGGCGGCGGCCCCTGGACGGCGCTCGGCGGCGACGGCGGGGGGGGTTGCGGGGGCCTCGTCATCGCGAGCGTGGTGTCGGCGATATCGACATCGCGCTTGAGCGACGAGGTCTTCGGCGGGGCCGCGGTGCGGCTCACCCCGAGGTATCGCAGGCTGGCCTCGGCGACGCGCCTGAACACGGGGCCGGCGAGATCGCCTCCATAGCGGCCTATGGTCGGCTCGTCGAGCACGACGGCCACGACCAGGCGGGGAGCCTCGACCGGAACGAAACCCACGAAGACGGCAGTGTACTTGTCGGACGAGTACTTGCCCGTCGCCGGGTCGACCTTCTGGGCCGTCGAGGTCTTGCCGGCGACGCGGAAGCCGGGGATCGCGGCCTCGACCGCGGTGCCACCGTCCTCGGTCACGGCCGTCAGCATCTCGGCGACCGTCCGGGCCACCGAGGGCGGGACGACCTCCCGCCGCACACGGGCGCTCGCCTCGCGCACCGTGTCTCCGTGCCCGTCGGTCACGCGCTTCACGAGGATCGGCTCGAGCAGCTTCCCACCGTTGGCGATCGCGCTCATGGCCATCGCCAGCTGAAGCGTGGTCACGGTGATCCCCTGCCCGAAGCTGGCGCTCGCCGTCTCGCCGTCGTACCACGGGCGGCCGCGCGGTCTGAGAACTCCAGTGGCTTCCCCCGGAAGGGGAATGGAAGTCGGCTCGCCGAATCCGAAGCGCCGGTAGTTGGCGTAGAGGGCGGGCTCGCCGAGCTGCAAGCCTATCTTCAGGGCTCCGATGTTGGAGCTCCTCGCGAGGATCTGCGTCGGGGTGAGCACGTCGTTGACGTGCGTGTCGTGGATCGTCGCGCCTGCGATCTGGTAGACGCCGTGCTCGCAGTCGATCGTGTCGGTCGGCTTGAGCGTCCCCGCCGCGAGGGCCCCCGCGATCAAGAACGGCTTCATGATCGAGCCAGGCTCGAACCGGTCGGTCGCCGCGCGCTGGCGGCGGGCGTCGACGTCGCTCTCCGCGTAGTCGTTCGGGTTGTATCCGGGCGCGCTCGCGAGCGCCAGGAGCTCGCCCGTCGCCGGGTCGACGACGACGAGCGACCCTCCCTTGGTCTCGTAGGTGTGCATCGCGGCGTCGAGCTCGTTCTCCGCCACGTGCTGGATGCCCTCGTCGATCGACAGCGCCACGTCGTCGCCTTGCAGAGCGCGGGTGTCGTTGGCGCCGTCGAAGATCAGCCGTCCGCTCCGGTCCCGCAGTCCATGGACCTCCTCGACCTTGCCGCGCAGCTCCTCGTCGAGCGACAGCTCGACACCGTCCTTGCCCTGGCCGTCGGGGGCGACGAAGCCGAGGACCGGGCCGGCGAGCTGCCGCCCGGGGTAATAGCGATGTCCTTCGGCCTCTAGCGACAGGCCGTGGACCGGACGCGCCTGCTTCTTCGCATCGCCGAGGTCACGCACCAGCTCGGCCTCCTCGCCGGTGACGCGGCGCTTGATCCAGACGAAGCGGTGGCGCTGGGCGAGCTTCTCGTAGACCTCGGCGGCGTCGAGCGACAGCCCCTGAGCGAGGCGGGCCGCGGCGTCGTGGAGCGCGGCCTCCTGAGCCGGTCCGCGGTCGAGCCCGCGCAGCATCTCCACCACGTCAGCGCTCACGCTCGGGACCTCGATGCTGACGGCGAGGGGCGCGCCGTTGCGATCGTGCACCGTGCCCCGCTTGGGCTCGACGTGGAGGCGGCGCTGCCGCTGCTTCTCGGCCATGTCGCGCCATTCGGGCCCGTCCTCGACCTGGACGCGCCACGCGGTGGCCACAATCCCGCCGAGGCCGAGCCCCATGACCCCGCACAGGACCCCCATGCGCGTACGGATCCACCGGGCGCGACGAGGGTCGAGGTTCTTCACGGCGGCCCGCCCCGCGACGCGGACGCGAGGTCGGTTCGGTCTTCGGCGGGCGCCACCTGCGCGATGGACACGATCCGCTCTGGCGGCGCGGGCTCCATGCCCAGCAGCGTGCGCCCGACGATCTCGACGCGCTCGGGGGTCTTGTAGCTCGCCTCTTCGACCTCGAGCACACGCTTCATCTCGTGAAGCCGCGATTGTTCCTGACGGGCCCGACCGAGCTCGTAGCCGAGCTGCATCGTCTTGCTTCTCAGCGCCAGGTGCAGGACGAATGCGCTCACCGTCGCCCCGATCGCGAGCGTCCATAGCGGCAAGAAGGAACGCTGCGCTCTCACGGCTCGCCTTCCCCCGCAGGCACGCGCTGCGCGGCCCGCAGCTTCGCGCTCCGTGCGCGCGCGTTCTGCGCCCGCTCCTCGTCGCTCGGGGACATGGGCTTCTTGGTGAGCCGGTCCCAGCCGGGCCCCGCGAACGCGCGCTTGACGAGCCTGTCCTCGAGGGAGTGAAAGCTCAAGATCGCCACTATCCCCCCCTCGGCGACGAACTCCGGCAGCGACGCGAGCAGTCGCTCGAGCTCCTCGAGCTCGCCGTTGACGGCGATCCGAATGGCCTGGAAGGCGCGAGTCGCCGGGTCGATCCCGCCTACGCGCGCCGGACCGACGGCGCGCACGATCGCCCGACGGAGATCGAGCGTGGTGCGGAGCTCTCCGACCGCGAGGGCCTTCTTGATGCTGCGAGCGATGCGGCGCGAACGCCGCTCGTCGCCGTACTGGTAGATCACGTTCGCCAGCTCGTCGTCGCTCAGGCGCTCGAGCAGCTCGAGCGCCGTCTCGCCGGACTCGGGGTCCATGCGCATGTCGAGGGGTCCCTCGCGGCGGAAGCTCATGCCCCGCTCGGGGTCGTCGAGCTGCGGCGAGCTCACGCCGAGGTCCGCCACGACGCCGTCGACCCGCGCGAGCCCGACGGCCTCCAGCTGCTCGCGCACGCTCGAGAACGCAGCGTGCACCAGGGTCACGCGATCGGCCACCGGGGCGAGACGCTCGCGCGCGGCGGCGATTGCGGTCGGGTCCCTGTCGAAGGCGACGATTCGAGCCTTGGGCTCCGCCTCGAGGAGCGCGACGGTGTGCCCTCCTCCCCCGAGCGTCGCGTCCAGGTACACGCCGCCGGGCCGCGGCGCGATCGCTTGGACGATCTCGTCGCGCATGACGGTCGTGTGCTCGAAGCGTCTCACGTCGGATACCTCGTCGAAGTCGTCGCGCCAGACCCACTCGACGGAATCGGGGAGAACGCCGGGCAGAGCGAGCTGCAAGGTATTCATAGCCCCAGCTCCGCCAGACGCGAGGAGATGTCGCGGCGCTCGTCCTCGGTCGTCTCGAAGTGCTCGAGCCACGCGGCCTTGTCCCAGAGCTCGGCGTAGCGGCCGGCGCCGGCCCAGAGCACGTCCTTCGTGAGGTGCGCGTGCTCTCGCAACGTCGGCGGAACCAGGATGCGGCCCACGTCGTCGATCTCGCACTCGACCGCGCCCGACACGTAGATGCGCTTGAGCTTCTGCACGGCCCGGTCGAACTGCGGCAGCTTGGCCAGACGCTCCTCGAACACCGCCCATTCAGCGGGTGTGTACGCCACCAGGCAGGGATCGAGGGCGCTCGTCAGCACGACCCGACGAGCGCCCGCCGCGTCGAGGGCATCGCGATAGCGCACCGGGACGCTGGTGCGGCCCTTCGCGTCGATCGTGTGCTCGTACCGCCCGCGGAACATCGACGCGCCTCCGGCTCTCGACCGTCGCAACTCGTGGCTTGGCACTTCTTGCCACGATTTCCCACAACCATGGGCGATGTTATGGATGAGACCTGGATTGTCAATCTTTCTCGACGCCTACACGTCATGCGTATACTGCACCTTCGCGCAGGTGAGCCCGCATGTGCAAGTCTCCGGGGAAAGGAGTGCGGCGGGGTCAGCCGCCGAGAACGTGCTTCGCGACGACCAGACGCTGGATCTGGCTCGTCCCCTCGCCGATCTCGCAGATCTTCACGTCGCGCAGGTGGCGCTCGACGTCGAACTCGCAGACGTAGCCGTACCCGCCGTGCACCTGGAGGGCGCCGCCGCAGGCCCGCGTCGCGGCCTCGCTCGCGAACAGCTTGGCCATGGCCGCCTCTTTCGAGAACGGCTCGTGCCGGTCGGCCAGCCACGCAGCCCGGTACGTGAGCAGGGCGGCCGCGTCGAGCTCCACCTTAGCGTCCGCCAGGATCCACTGGATGGCCTGGAACTCCGCGATGGGATTACCGAATGCTGTCCTCTGCTTGGCGTAAGCGATGGCCTTCTCGAGCGCTCCGTACCCCAGCCCGAGGGCCATCGCGGCGATCGAGACGCGGCCGCGGTCCAGGATCCGCATGGTGTCCGCGAACCCGTGATCGACCGCGCCGACTCGCTGAGCGTCGGGCACGCGCACCCCGTCGAGGGTCAGCTCCACCGTATCGCTCGCCCGGCAGCCGTACTTGCGCAGGTGCCTGGACGCGGCGAAGCCCGGCGTGCCGCGATCCACCACGAACGCGGTGATCCCTTGCTGCTTGGGAACGCCCGTGTTGGTTCGCGCCAGCACGACGCAGAACCCCCCCACGGACCCCTGGGTGATGAACGTCTTCGTCCCGTCGATGACCCACCCTTCGCCGTCGCGTCTCGCCGTCGTCCTCAAGGCGGCCGCGTCGCTGCCGGAGCCGGGCTCACTCAGCGCCCAGGCCGCCAGCCACTCACCGCTGACCGCCCGGGGTAGGTACTTGCGCTTCTGCTCCTCCGTCCCGAACGCGAGAATGTGGCCGGTGCCCAGCCCGTTGTGAGAGGCCACCGTCAGCGCGATCGAGCCGTCGACGCGCGCGATCTCCTCGATCGCGATGGCGTAGGCCTGCATGTCCATCCCGGAGCCGCCGTACTCCGGGGGAACGCGGATCCCCAGCAGGCCCATCGCCGCGAGCTTGGGGACGAGCTCGACAGGGAAGCGCTCTTCCCGGTCCCAGCGTTGCGCATGCGGGGCGATCTCCGCGGCGGCGAAGTCGCGAACGCTCTGACGCAGCAGCCGGTGCTGCTCATCGAAGTCGAAGTCCATCGCAGCGGGGCGTCGTCCAGCGTGACGAGGTTCGCCTCCACGATGTCAGCAGCGGGGCGCGAGCGCAAGCCGGGGCGCGCTTCACTTTTCCGCGCACGCCCACACCACTCGGTGCTGACCGGTCGCCTCCTCGCCCTTCTGGCATCGGAATCGCACCGGGCAATGATCATGGGCACTGCACTCGCGCGAGCAGTACCGTCGCGTACCGTCGCTGGCGCACACACCGGCCGCGCAGTCGGTCCCGTGGTCGCACTCCGCGCCCAGGTCGAACGGCCCCTTCTTCGCCTTCAACCTGTGCACGGCGCGGCTCACGCCGAGCCTGGCCGCGCTCTCCGCCGTCGCCTGACGAATGAAGGATAGAAAGGCATCGCCGCGCGTGTAGACGTTGCTCGTATCGTCGGCCGCCCGGGAAGCGACGCCGAGAACCTCCCCGGTCGTCTCGTCCAGCGCCGGGGCGCCGCCGCCTCCGCGATTCGCGGCTTCCGCCAGGCGGAGCTCGGTGTCGGTCATGTCGAGGACGGGGACGTGATCTCGCAGGACCTTGCGGTCGGGCAAGCCCGTCTCCGGCCCGGCTGGAAAGCCGACCGTGCGGACGTGCCCGCCCAGAGCGACGCCGATCGCGCGAACTCCGATCGGCTCGAGGTCGTCGATGGGCTGGTCGAGGAGCAGGAGCGCGAGGTCAGCGGCGCACAGCCCATCGCCGGGGGGAACGAGGATCTGGCGGCCGCGGGCGCGCCCTTCCGCGCTCGCGATGTCGTCTCCGACCAGGACGAGGAGCGACCCCGGGGCGCGGAGACCGAGAGCGCTCGACGCGGGCGCGGGGCAGGTCAGCGGCGCGGCCGCCAGGGACATGCAGTGTCGCGCGGTCAACACGACGTCGGGCGCGACGAGTACGCCCGCGCACGCTGGCTGCCTGGGAGCGGAGATCGCCACGACGGCCGGGTCCGCCCCTCGGTCGGCGACGCCATAGACCGGCGCGACTCTATCGACGAGCAGGCCACCGCCGCCTCCCGACGCGAGCGGCCCTGCGTTCTCTCCGGAGCACGCCATGACGAAAGCCACCGGGAGAACCAGCGGTACGCACGAGATCGGAGGCAGCATCCTCGCTCGACGATGCGAGGCGCGTGCCGAGTGCGGGCGGCGAGAATTGGGAGGGCACGCGGGCGGCCCGGACGGATCCGGGATGTCCCGGGACACCGAGCCGGCCGCCCCTTTCCCCCCCCGGCCGGCTGCGGCTCACGCCCTGGGCCGTACGTTCTCCCGGACCCACTGGATGATGGACTCGAGCGTCGTCCCCGGCGTGAACACGCCCTTGATGCCCGAGGCCTCCAGCCGCTCGAAGTCGGAGTCGGGGATGATCCCTCCGCCGAAGACGACCACGTCGTCGGCTCCGCGCTTCTTCAGCTCGTCGACGATCGCCGGGAACAGGGTGTTGTGGGCGCCGCTCATGATCGAGAGACCGACGGCGTCCACGTCTTCCTGGACGGCCGCGCTCGCGATCATCTCCGGCGTCTGGTGAAGCCCCGTGTAGACGACCTCGAATCCGGCGTCTCTCAGGGCCCTGGCGACGACCTTTGCCCCGCGATCGTGCCCGTCCAGACCGGGCTTCGCGATGAGGATGCGGAGCTTGGGCGCGCTGGTGGGTGCAGCCGTCATGACGCTAGGGCGACGCCTCGTCGTCGTCGTCGTCATCATCGTCATCGTCATCCTCGTCTTCCGGCAGGGTGGCGGATGACGGCTCCGGAGGCAGCGGGCGCCCCTCCTTCTCGGCCAGCTGCCGCGCCTTCTCGAGGGCGGCGCGCTGCTGCGCCACGCGCTGCATGACGGCGGGCTTGGGCGCGACCACCAGCGACATCGCGCGCGCCTCCATCATCGGGCGCGTCTCGATGTTGGCGATGTCCTCGAGCTGCTTGAGGATGACGTCGAGCTGCTCGTGGGCCTTCTCGGGGTGAGTGATCTCGCGGCCGCGGAAGCGCACCGTGAACTTCACCTTGTGGCCGGCCTCGAGGAAACGACGCGAGGCCTTCACCTTGAAGGCGATGTCGTGATCGTCCGTCTTCGGGCGGAGCTTGACCTCTTTGATCTCGACGACCGCTTGCTTGCGGCGCGCCTGGGCTTGCTTCTTCTTCTCCTCGTACTTGTACTTGCCGAAGTCGAGGATCTTGCAAACCGGCGGGTCGGTCTTGGGATCGACCTCGACGAGATCGAGCCCTAGCTCTTGCGCCATGCGGAGCGCGTCGTGAGTCTGCAGCACGCCGAGCATGCCTCCGTCGGCGCCTATGACGCGCACTTCGGGAACGCGGATGCGGTGATTGACTCGGGTCTGGAACCCGCGCTGCTGCTGACGCGGATCGAACCGGGGATGCCCCATCGCCATTTTTTGTTACGTGACCTCCGTGTTGGAATTGGAACTTGCTGCCCTGGGGCGGGGGGCCCCGGCTCGCTGCCTCATGCTAGGCGAAGTCTCCCCGCGAAACCGCACGCGCGTCAATGAGCCAGTCCTGGCATTCGGGCCGGCGGGCGCGCCTCGGCCTCGAGGCGGGCGGCGAGCTCGTCGACCTTCATCGCGCCGAGCTCGCCGGCGTCACGGGACCGGACGCCCACCGAGTCGATCTCGGCCTCTTTCGGCCCGACGACGAGCAGGTACGGGTAGCGCAGCAGCCGCGCGTTGCGGATCTTGGCGCCGAGCTTGTCGCTCGACAGGTCGACGTCCACCCTCAGGCCCCGGGCCCGGAGGCGCTCCTGGACCTTCAGGGCGTGGGCGTCGCTCTTCTCGCTGACGGTGAGGACGATCGCCTGCTTGGGGGCGAGCCACGCGGGGAAATTGCCGCCGCAGTGCTCGAGGTAGACGCCGAAGAACCGCTCGAGCGACCCGAAGATGGCGCGGTGGAGCATCACCGGGCGGTGCTGGTGGCCGTCGTCCCCGACGAAGGACAGGTCGAAGCGGTTCGGGAGGTTCGAGTCGTACTGGATCGTCCCCAGCTGCCAGGAGCGCTTGAGGGCGTCGTGAACGTGGAACTCGATCTTGGGCCCGTAGAAAGCCCCCTCGCCGGGCACCACGTCGTACTTCAGGCCCGCCCGCTCGAGCCCCTCGGCGAGCGCCCGCTCGCTCCGGTCCCACTCTTCGTCGGTACCGAGGCGCTTCTCGGCGGCAGGGCGGGTCGCCAGCTTGATGTCCACCTTCACGAACCCGAAGGCGACGTACACCTCGTTCAGCAGACCGATGAACTTCTCGATCTCGGAGGATACCTGCGCCTCGGCGCAGAAGATGTGCGCGTCGTCCTGCGCGAAGCTCCTCACGCGGGCCAGGCCGTGCACGACGCCGCCGCGCTCGTAGCGGTGCAGGCGGCCGAAATCGGCCACGCGCCACGGCAGCTCGCGGTACGAGCGACGCTTGCTGCCGAAGATCACGCAGTGACTCGGGCAGTTCATGGGCTTGAGCGCGAACGCGCCCTGCTGTAGCCCTTCTTTGACCTTGTCCCCCGCGTCCGCGAGAAGATCCTCGGTCCATACCCGGTACATGTTCTCGTTGTAGTGGCCGAGGTGGCCGCTCGTTCGAAAGAGCCTCGGGTCGAAGACCTGCGGCGTCACGACCTCGTCGTACCCGTGCCGCTCGTAGAGGCCGCGGACGTAGTCGATCATGCGCGTGTAGACGAACGCCCCCCTCGGCAGGAAAAACGGCATCGCCGGGGCGACCTCGTCGAACATGAAGAGCTCGAGCTCCTTGCCGAGCTTGCGGTGGTCGCGCCCCCTGGCCTGCTCGAGGAGCTTCAGGTGCTCTTCGAGCGCCTCGGGCGACGGGAAGGCCGTGCCGTAGATGCGCTGGAGCATGGGGTTGCGCTCGTCGCCCCGCCAGTACGCACCGGCGACGTGGGTCAGGCGCACGGCCTTCAGGTATCCGGTCGAAGGGACGTGCGGGCCCTCGCAGACGTCGACCCACTCGTTCGGGGGGACCCCGTGCTCGTAGAGGCTGACCTCTTCGTCCGGCGGGATGGCGTCGATGATCTCGAGCTTGAAGGTCTCCCCCATGGCCGAGAACATCTTCTTGGCCTCGTCGCGCGAGACGACGACGCGCCGGAACGCCGAGTCCTTCTTGACGACGTCGAGCATCGTCTGCTCGATCTTGCGGAGGTCGTCGTCGGTGAACCCGCCGCCGGGCTTGTCGAAGTCGTAGTAGAAGCCGTCCTCGATCGCCGGACCGATGGTCACCTTCGTGCCGGGGAAGAGGCGCTGGACGGCGTCGGCCATCACATGCGCCGTCGAGTGGCGGATGACGGCGAGCCCCTCGGCATCGGTCGCCCGGACCGGCGCGAGCTCGGCCGCGGTGGCGGCCACCGGCGTGTGCAGGTCGACCGTCCGGCCGCGGTATTTGACCGCGATGACGTCCCTGTCGAGCTTTCCGGAGGACGCGAGCAGCTCGCGCGGGGTTTGGCGTTCGGGCATCAGCGGGACGCCTTATAGCCCACCGGTGCCTCGAGTGCCGCAACCGAGCGAGACCCGGCGGCATCGTGTTATAGGACCGCCCGGGCGCCGCTCGTCCGGCGCCCCTCCCCCGTCCCCAGCATGCGGTTCGCGATCGCTCTCCTGCTCTTCGCGCTGCCGGCGGCCTGCCACCGACCGGAAGACAGCGCGGCATCCGCCTCCGAGGCGGCCGCCCCCATCCACGTCCAGACGGCGACCGTCGGCGAGCAGCCGATGCCCGAGTACCTGACTCTGACGGGCAGCCTGCGCGCCGACCAGGAGTCGGACATCGCCGCGGAGGCGAGCGGCAAGGTCCTCCAGGTCCTCGTCGAGCGCGGGCAGCCGGTGCGAGTCGGGCAGGTCATCGCGACGCTCGACGCTCGCGGGGCGACCCTCAGCGCGACCGCCGCCCAGGCCCAGTCGCGCCTGGCGCAGAGCCAGCTCGAGCAGGCCCAGCGTGAGTGCGAGCGGGTGAAGCACCTGCTCGAGACCGGCGCGATCTCGCAGGCCGACTACGACCGGCAGACGTCGCAGTGCACCGTGCAGGAGTGGTCGGCCGCCGCCGCCCAGGCTCAGCAGCAGAGCGCGACCAAGCTGCTCGGGGATACGCGCATCCGGGCCCCGTTCGACGGGATCATCGGCGAGCGGATGATCAACGTCGGCCAGCACGTCGAACCCAGCACGCGCGTCGCTTCGGTCTACGACCCCGACCCCCTCCGGCTCCAGGTCACGGTGCCGGAGGCGAACGTCGGTGTCATGAAGGAAGGCATGCCCGTCGCCTTCACCGTCGCCGCGTTCGGGGACGAGAGGTTCTCGGGTGCGGTGAAATACATCAGCCCCAACGTGCGCGAGTCGACTCGCGACCTGGTGGTCGAGGCGATCGTTCCGAACCACGACGGGCGACTCCGTCCGGGCATGTTCGCCGTCGCGCGGCTGCAGCTCGCAGAGAGGTCTCGCGCGGTGGTGCCCGTCGCCTCCGTGCGCCGCGACGACTCGGAGGCGCGCGTCTTCGTGGTCGGGCCGACGAAGGAGGTGCAGGAGAGGCTCGTGCAGCTGGGGGAGGCGAAGGGAGATGTGATCGCCGTGCTCGGCGGGGTGAGGCCCGGCGAAGCGGTCGTCCTCCAGCCGGGGCCCGACGTGCGCGACGGCGCACGCGTGGACTAGCGTCCGATGCAGTGGCTCGCCGCGCTTTGCGTCCGCCGGCCGATCTTCGCGTCGGTGCTCATCCTGCTGGTCTGCGTGCTCGGCATCGCCGGGTACCTCCAGCTCGGCGTGGACAGGTTCCCGAACGTCGACTTCCCGTACGTCGTGGTGCTGACGACCCAGCCGGGCGCCGCGCCGGAGGACGTCGAGACGGAGATCACCGACAAGATCGAAGAGTCGGTCAACACAATCAGCGGAATCGACGAGCTGCGGTCGATAACGACCGAGGGCGTCTCCCAGGTCGTCGTCTCGTTCGTCCTCGACAAGGACGTCAACGTGGCGGCGCAGGAGGTCCGCGACAAGGTCAACGCGATCGCGCCGAACCTCCCGAAGGACATCAACCAGCCGGTCATCCAGAAGCTCGACCCGGACGCAGCCCCGATTCTCCTCGTCGCCCTGCGCGCCGAGGGGCACACGATCCGCGAGGCCACCGAGCTCGCCGACAAGCGGCTGCGCCGCGCGCTCGAGTCCGTCGACGGGGTGGGCGAAGTCCAGCTCATCGGCGGCCGGAAGCGGCAGGTCAACGTGATGCTCGACCCCATCCGCCTTCGCGCGGCGGGCGTCACGGTCGTGGACGTCCAGCGGGCGATCGCGTCCCAGAACCTGACGACTCCGGGGGGTCGCGTCGACACGGGCCCGACCGAGCTGACCGTGCGCATCCACGGCCGCGTCACCGACCCGGCCCAGATCGGCGATCTCGTCGTGCGCCAGGAGGCATCGCACTCGATCCGCGTCCGAGACGTCGGCGAGGTGATCGACGGCGAGGAGGACTCGGACTCGGCGGCGCTGGTCGACGGCATGCCCACGGTGCTCCTGGGCATCCGCAAGCAGTCCGGGGCGAACACGGTGAAGGTCGCCGACACCGCCAAAGAGCGCATCGACGACCTCCGCAAGCAGCTCCCTGCGGGATACCGGATGGACGTCGTCCGCGACGAGTCGGGCGTCATCCGCACGAGCGTCGACGCCGTCAAGGAGCACCTGGCGGTGGGCGCGCTCCTCGCGGCGGTGGTGGTCTTCTTCTTCCTCGGCAACGCACGGAGCACGGTCATCGCGGCGATCGCGATCCCCACGAGCATCATCGGGACCTTCGCGACGATGTGGTGGACGGGCTACACGCTGAACACGATCACGCTGCTCGCCCTGGCGCTCGCCGTGGGCATCGTCATCGACGACGCCATCGTCGTGCTCGAGAACATCTTCCGCCACATCGAGGAGAAGAAGGAGCCGCCGATGATCGCCGCCGTCTCGGCGACGAAGGAGATCGGCCTCGCCGTCATGGCGACGACCCTCTCGCTCATCGCGGTCTTCCTCCCGGTCGCCTTCATGGGAGGGATCCCGGGGCGCTTCCTGCGGTCGTTCGGGGTCACCATGGCCTTCTCGATCGCCATCTCGATGCTGGTGAGCTTCACGCTGACGCCGATGCTGGCGTCGCGCTGGCTGCGGGAGCACGTCGCCGGCCCCAAGTCGTTCGGCGAGCGGCTGGTCGACCACTTCTATGCGCCGATCGAGCACGTCTACGGGGGCGTGCTCCAGTTCGTGATGAAGCACCGGTGGGTGGTCGTCATCGCGTCGCTGGCCACGCTGGGCTCGCTCTTCCCGCTCGCGGTCAAGGCCAACAAAGGGTTTTTGCCGGTGAACGACGAGGCGCGCTTCCAGATGCAGGTGCGCACCCCGGAAGGCACCAGCATCTCCGAGACGGAGCTCATCGCCGAGCGACTCGCCCGCGGCGTGCGCGCCAATCCCGAGGTTCGCCTGACGGTGACGACCATCGGCGACGACGGGGCGCACACCCACAACCTGGCGACCGTCTACGTGCTGCTGAGCAACCCGGAGCAGCGGGCGGCCACGCAGAACGACATGATGGACCGCGTCCGGCGCGAGATCATCGCGAAGCAGCCGAAAGAGCTGCGGATCACGGTGGGCGATGTCCCGCTGTTCGGAGGCGGCGGCTTCTCGAACGCCCGCACCCAGTACACGCTCAGGGGCCCGGAGCTCCGGAAGCTCGAAGAGACCACCGGGCACGTGATCGAGAAGCTGAAGAGGGTCCCCGGGGCCGTGGACGTGGACTCGTCGCTGATCGTCGGCAAGCCCGAGATCGGCGTGTACATCGACCGCGCGCGGGCGGCGGACCTGGGCGTGCAACCGAGCGACATCGCCAACGCGCTTCGCCTGCTGGTGCAGGGAGAGCAGGTATCCAGCTACGAGGAGCACGGCGAGGAGTACGAGGTGCACGTCCGCGCGGAGCCGAAGTACCGCGCCGACGAGGAGGGGTTGCGGCTCCTGACGGTACCCTCGCAGCGCCTCGGCTTCGTGTCCCTGGCCGACGTCGTGCGCCTGGGCAAGGCGACGGGGCCGTCACGCATCGACCGGCTGAACCGGGAGCGGCAGGTGACCCTCCTCGCCAACGCGGCGCCGGGCTACGGCGACGGGCAGATCGCCGCCGCGCTCAAGAAGATCCTGGACGACGAGCACCTCCCCGCTGCCTACCAGGCGTCGCCCACCGGGCAGACGCGCGAGATGGGACGCGTATTCGTCGCGTTCGTCGCGGCGCTCGTCCTGTCGTTCATCTTCATGTACCTCGTGCTCGCCGCGCAGTTCGAGTCGTGGCTGCACCCGATCACCATCCTGTTGTCGCTCCCGCTCACGCTGCCCTTCGCGTTCCTGAGCGTCATCCTCTTCAAGCAGGCCATCGACATCTACTCGGTGCTGGGGATCCTCGTGCTCTTCGGCGTGGTGAAGAAGAACGCCATCTTGCAGATCGACCACACCAACCAGCTCCGCGCAGCGGGCCTCCCCCGCCTGCAGGCCATCCTGCAGGCGAATCGCGACCGCCTCCGGCCCATCCTGATGACAACGGCGGCCTTCGTGGCCGGGATGATCCCTCTCCTCATGTCCCGCGGCGTCGGGTCCGGGTTCAACCGCGCGACCGCTGGCGTGGTGGTCGGGGGGCAGGTGCTGTCCCTGACGCTCACCCTGCTGGCGACCCCCGTCGCCTACTCTCTGTTCGACGACCTGTCGCAACGGGTCGGGCGCCTCTTCCGCCGGCGCCGTCCCGCCGACCCGGCGCCCTCGGCTCGCGAGGCGATGCATCCGGCCGCGGGGGAATGACGTCCAGTGCCCTGAAGAGCTGTCCAGGAATGGGTTTGGCGAGCTTCAGTCCGGGGGCACGAAGAGCGTGCCGGAGCGTTGGTGTTCGAGAATCACGCTCCCTCAGCCGCCGAGCCTCACACGCCCACTGCCACACCAACGGGCCCCGCGACCGCTGTCGCCATTTCTGGACAGCTCTTGAGTCTGTGATTCGTCGGTGCGGTCGCGACGCTCCCCCCAGCTCTGGCTCATCATTCGTCCCATCTCGTCGGGGCCGCGAAGCGCGCGCGCCCGGAGGGTGAGCCTCTCCTCGGGGGCTCGGACGGCGCGTGCTGTCCGGACCGTCCGGTCGGGGCGCTACGAGCTCGCCCCCTTCGGAGAGGCTCACCCTCCGGGCGCTCGGACTTCGCAAGCGAGCGATGGCCCGTCGCCTGCAGCCGAGCTCCGACGACGGGGAGCTGCCTCCTCCTCGGGGGAAGGGCATCCTCACCGCGAGGAGGCGCTTGCCCGCCAAGGGCAAGGGCCGGACCTTCGCGGGGCGACGGCCGCCCCCCGGCGGGCAAGGGCTTGCTCGTGGTGAGGGAGGGCTTCCTCGCGAGGGGCAAGGGCTCGCCCGTCGCGGGGCGACGCCTCGTCACGAGGGGCGAGGGCCTCCCCCTCGCCGGACGGCACCTTCTCGCGATGAGGAGGCGCTCCCCCATGACGAGCAAGGGCCTTCCCGGCGGGATGAAGGGCCCCATCCTCGCGGAATGACGCGTCCTGCCGGTGAGAGTCCCGTCCGCGCGCTGCGGGACCGCGCACCGGGTCCTGCGGACCCGAGCGCCCGGAGGGGGAGCCTCTCCGAAGGGGGCGAGCTCGTAGCGCCCCGACTGGACGGCCCGGACGGCATGCGCCGTCCGAGCCCCCGAGGAGAGGCTCGCCCTCCGGGCGCGCGCGCTTCGCGGCCCCGACGAGATGGGACGAATGATGAGCCAGAGCTGGGGGGAGGACAGGAGGCGGGCTCGCGTGCACGGCGCGCGTGGACCAACGATCTACGGACTCAGGACACTACGGCGCAGGCTTCCCGCCTGGCGTCACGACGAAGTGAAACGCTGGGTCCAGCAGACCGGTCTGCCAGTGGACCATGTCGACCGCGATCGTGCCGTCGCCTTGCCGGGCGAAGACGCCGAAGCCGTACGGCTTCTTGCCGGTCAAAGGAGCGCCCCCGTTGCCGATGACCACCTCACGCGGAGCGCTGGAAGAGTGCTCGTAGGTGTGGCTGTGCCCCACGATGGCGAGAGTGTACGGGTGGCGCAGCATGATCTCCTCCGACGGGGCGACGCCCGGCGCCGTGGCCGCGGACGCGGGCTCGTGGCGAACGACGAACGTGTACGTCGTCGGCACGGTGAGCGCGGAGTCGAGCCACCCGGCCTGCGCGGGCGACCAGGCGTTGGCGGCGACGAAGACGAGCTTGGCCGTCCACGACCCGTCGTCGGCGTCCACGCGGATCGAGTAGTAGGGGTCGCTCTTCCCGATCGGGGACAGGAGCTTCTCCAGGAACGCCGCGTAGGGCTCGGTCACTCCGTCGCGCGCGCCGGGGCCACAGTTGGACGCCGTGGCCCCCGTGCACTCGTGGTTACCCAGTGCCGGGTACAGCGCGCCCGAGTACCGGGAGCGGGCTCGAAGGTACAGGTCCAGCTGCGGGCGTGCCTGTCCGGACCGGTCCGACGCGAACAGATAGTCGCCCGTCGACACCGCGAACGCCGGGCGCGGCACGAGCGCCTCGATGCCGGCGTAGATCCGGTCGATGACGTCGGTCGGGTACGCGGCCGTGTCGTCGACGCTCGGGGGTCTCGTGTCGCCCACGACCGCGAACTGGAGACGCGACAGCGTTCCTCCGTCGCCGCCAACGCGCCGCGTCACGGTCGGGCCGCTCGCGACGTCGTGCGTCACACGCCCCTCGGCCGGCGAGGTCGAGCACCGCAGGGCCATGAGAGAGGAGGCGGTGATTGCCAGCAATATGGCGCGGTAGAGAGCCACGGGGCGGGACCTGATTGTGTCGGCCATGCCCATCCCCTCGGCCGCCCGTCGACCCAGGTTGCGTGGGGACGGAAAGCAGCGACAGTGAATCGTTCTCGTAGGGGTGTGAAGGGGCCTCTTTTGTGCGTTCTTCGCGTGCAGGCAGCCACCGGCCTTGTCATCCTTTCAACCTTCGAACTCGAAAGCGGGAGGACGATCCATGAGCAGCGGCGGTGGCGATCTCTGGTATGTGAAGCTCCCGAACGGCGACGTGCACCGCGCGACGCTCGATCAGATCGAGCAGGCGTTCGAGGCTGGGCACGTCGACGGCAAGACGATGGTGCTCGCCACCGGCGAAACGGAGTGGAAGACGCTCGGCGAGCTCGCCGGGCTCGACGACCAGCCCGCCGAGGCCACGCCCGCAGCCCCGCCCGTCCAGGCACGCGTTCCCGTACAGTCCGTGACGCCAACGCCGGCTTTCGCCACGTCGTACGCACCCCCGCAGCCGAACAGCCTGCGCCCGGTCAGCATGGACTTCGGTGGCGGCCTCGACGACGATCTGCCCTTCCGCCCGAGCTCGCGGAAGCGCTGGGGCGTCGCCCTCTTCGCTGCCGCCGCGGTGGCCGGCATTGCCGGCGTCGCGGTCATGCGCCCCGGGTTGAGGCACGCGATCATGGGGGCCGGCGGCACCGAATCGGCTGCCGCAGCGCTCCCGGCTCCTCTCCCCGCGACCCCCGTGATTCCGGAGGCGACGCCTCCCGAGCCGCCGCGCGCGGCCCCACACCCGACGGCGATGGCCGATTCGCCGTCGAACGACTCGCCGCTGACGCCGCGATTCACCGATCAGCAGAGGCAGAAGCTGCTCACCGCGGACAAACAGCGCGACGACCGGACGAAGGCGCACGCGACCAACCACGTGGCCGGCGCGAGCGCGCACGGCGCGCCGAAGATGAAGAGCTCCGGCTTCACGACCGGCGGAAACAAGTTCGATCCGCTCAACAGCAGCATCTAAATCAGCGGTCACGATCCTCGAAACAAGAGACGGGGAGCCGCAAAGCCCGCCAAGAATGTTGGGTTGAGCGCCATTCCAGTCCTTGGCGCTCTTGGCGTCTTGGCGGCTCTCTTCTGCTTCCTTAGCCTGCCTGATCGAGGATCACGCTCGTTGACTTACATGGCCAGCCGGAGCGCCGAGGCAGATCGCTGGCCTCCGCCAGCAAGCCGGGCGGAGAAGTCACGGTGAGTCCTTGGCCCAGACCGTCCAGTGATCGTCGCGCCACTTCACGTGGTACGTCCCCTGCGGCGGCCGGAATCCCGACCCGCGGGCCAGAACGTAGTCGTAGTAGGGGAAGATCTCGCCGATGGGCACGGCCTCGGGCGTCCACTCCCAGCGCTGGCGCGCCGGGCCGCCGGGAGGCGGGTACTTGCCCGGGCGGAAGTCGAACGGCCAGTGGGCATACCCTGCGTAGGTGAACATCACCACGCCGCCCTTGCGCACCTGGTAGTACGACCCGAAGTGCATGAAGGGCTGGTTGTGTACGATCGATGAGCCCTTGTCGTAGATGAGCGCGCACACGTGTTTGTTCGCGTCCATGGAGTCGATCGCGCCGTCGATGTCTCCCACCTCCTCCCGCTCGAAGCGGATGAAGTGTTTGCACGTGTTGACGATCGCCGCGGTCCCCACGGCGAGGGCCGCGGCCGTGACGAGCACGCCGCGCGCCCCTTGCGGCATTCGTACGAGCGGGATCGCCGTCATCGCGAACAGGATCGGAAAGCGCTGGCAGATGAGCCAGATGTACCCGTGCCCCTCGGGCAGCACGAAGTAGAACGCGATGCACGCGAGCGGCAGGATGACGTACCGGCGAGCCACGGGCTTCGCCCGGTCGGGGTCGCCCAGCGAGAGGCCGAGCGACGCCACGACGACGATGGCGAGCGCCACGAGCATGACCTCGTCGCTCGTGTCGCGGAGCACGTTCGTGAACCAGTTGGGCGCGTCCAGGATGGCAGCGTCGATCGGCCGGCGAGGATCGGCGGCCGCGTCCGTCGCGGCACCGCTGACCAGCTTCCCCGCTGCCGTATGGGTCGCCCACCACAGGAGGACCAGCGCGGAGGGGGCGATCGGAGCTGCCGAGACGAGCCAGCGCGAGGGTCGGGTCCACGGGAACATCGCGGCGACGCCGATGCAGAAGAGGCCGAACGGGGAGACGTGCGAGTAGAAGAGCGTCAGCGCCAGCGCTCCGAGCAGGACGCCGCTCCTCGGCGTCGGGCGCTCGAAATGGCGCACGGCGGCGCCCAGCGCCCAGAACATGATGGGGATGCCCAGGAGGAACGGAAGGAGACCGAACGCGAACATCACGTTCACGAGGAGCGGCAACACCAGGAAGCTGAGCCGCTCGTCGCGCCCCAGGGCGCGAAGCAGCGAGCGCAGAGCCAGCACCGTCCCGCCGAGGTACCCGGACACGAGGACGACGTTCGCCGCGACGACGCCCACCAGCATCGAGAGCGCGGCGCCGAGCAGGTAGTAGACGACGTACTGGGTGTTCCCGAAGGTCAGGACGAAGTTGTCGGCAAACCCGTACGCGGGGTCCGAGAAGCTTCTGACCACGCGGATCGTCGCAAGGTGAAAGGGAAGGTCCTGCAGCGGCGGATGCTTGACGATCCACGCGGGCGCCGACGCCAGCAGGGCGACCAGCAAGTACAGCGGCGTGGTCGGTCGCACGCGCAGCGCGGGCATTGGCACGGGGCCCGAAATTACACGAAGGCGGAGCCGTGACGAGCCCGAAGACGGCGTGTACCCTCCCCGGGTCGCCTTGGCCAACGAGGACCTTCGCTTCCAGACCCCGCGCGCGTGGAAGAGCTGGGCCTTCGTGGCGGTCCCGGTGGTCGGCATGATCGAGCTCGGCGCGCACGTCGCGCAGACTTGCTCGGTCGCCCCGGAGCGCGACTGGAGGGCGGCGCGCGAGTACGTCGCGCAGGAGGCGAAGCCCGGGGACCTCGTGGCCTTCGCTCCGAGATGGGCGGACCCCATCGGCCGCGAGCGGTTCGGCGCCCGTCTGGCGACCGTCGAGCGCGAGGGCAGGCCGGACGAGACGCGGTTCCCGCGCGCGTTCGAGGTGGCGATCCGCGGCGCGCACCTGCCGGAGCTCGCTGGCTGGCGGAACGGCGCCGCGCGACGCTTCGGCGCGGTCACCGTCACGACGAGGGAGAACCCCGCGCCGGCGAGCGTCCTCGACGATCTGGTCTCGATGGTCACCCCTGATCGCCTGAGGGTCTCGCGCGTGGACGGCGATCGGGAGACCGAGTGCTCTTTCCAGCGTAGCGCACCGTCGAGCGGCGGTCTGGGCTTCGGCCCGGCGATCCCGGGCGACCGCTTCACCTGCGCCGCGGGCGGCTTCGTAGCGACGAGCGTCGCGGCGGACCTCGACTACCGCGCGCGCCGCTGCATCTACGCGCCACCCCCCGGCGAGAGCGCCTCGCTCCGCCTGCGCTTCTCGGGCGTCCGGTTCGGACACGCGCTGCACGGGCATCACGCTCTCTACGTCGAGGCCGAGCGCGATCGCAGGGGAGCGCCTGTCTCGATCACGTTCAAGGCGGGCCATTCGACCCTGGGAAGCCTCGTCCACGCCGACGGCGACGGGTGGAAGGGGTTCGAGCTCGACACCGGCGAGCTGGCCGGTCAGGTCGCCGATCTGGTCGTCGACATCGCCTCCGCCTCGGGCGACAGGCGCATGTATTGCTTCGAGGCCGACACGCGGTGAAGCTCCCCGACCGAATCGGCTGGCGCGACCACGTCGTCGGCGCCGCGCTCGCCCTCGCGTACCTGGCCTGGTTGCTGGCGACCGTCCGCTCGGTCGGCATTCCGCGCGACGAAGGCATGTATTTCCGCGCGGCGAGCGACTACGTCGGCTGGTGGCGGCTGCTGCTCGAGCACGGAGGCGAGGCGCTCAGGCAGAGCACGATCGACTCCTCGTTCGGGTACAATCACGAGCACCCCGCCCTGATGAAGACCCTCTTCGGGGTCTCGTGGTGGCTCCTGCACGAGAAGTGGCACGTCTTCACGGACGCGAGCACGGCCTACCGCTTCCCCGCGATGTGCACGGCCGCCGCCGCCGTCTGGACGACGTACCTCTTCGGCGCGCGCGCCTGGACCCGGCGCGCCGGGCTCGTGGCGGCCGCGCTCTTCGCACTGATGCCGCGCGTCTTCTTCCACGCCCACCTCGCGTGCTTCGACGTGCCCATCACGGCCATGTGGCTCCTGTGCGTGTACGCGCACTGGCGCGCGCAGGAGACGCGCGGATACGGCTGGGCGATCGCCACGGGCATCGTGTTCGGTCTCGCGCTCGAGACGAAGCACAACGCCTGGATGCTGCCTTTCGTGCTCGTTCCTCACGCCCTCCTGGTGAACCGCCACGCCCTCTGGCGCGGGCTACGGGGCGGCCAGGTCACCTTGCCGACGAGCGTGGTGTCGATGGCGATCCTCGGGCCGGCGGTCTTCTACGCGCTCTGGCCTTACCTCTGGAACGACACGCTGGCGCGCTTGCAGTGGTACGTGAGCTTTCACCTGAATCACGACTACTACAACATCGAATTCCTCGGGAAGAACTACTTCGGCCCGCCTTCGCCGCCCGGCTACCTGCCGGTCATGGTGCTCGCCACCGTGCCGACGGTCACTCTCCTTCTCTTCTCGATCGGGGCCATCGAGCGCGCCAGAGATGGTTGCCGGAGGCTCAGCGGCTGGCTCCTGGCCATCCTGAGGAAGCGCGCCGACGAGTGGCCCGCGCGAGACCCGCGCGAGACCGACCTGCTCCTGTTCCTGGCGATCGCGGTCGCGGTGGGCCCCTTCTTCCTGCCGAAGACGCCCATCTTCGGCGGCACCAAGCACTGGATGCCTGCCTACCCCTTCCTCGCTCTCTTCGCCGGGCGTGGCTTCGATCTCACCTGGGCGGCCCTCGGGCGCGCGCTTCCCTCGCTGGCTCCGCGCAGGGCGGTCGCCCTCCAGGCGGCGCTGGGCGCGAGCGTGCTGCTGCCGCCGCTGGCGGTGACCGCCCACGCTCACCCCTTCGGGCTGTCGTCGTACGTCCCGCTGGTGGGCGGCACCGCGGGCGGGGCCGACCTCGGCCTCAACCGCCAGTTCTGGGGCTACACGACCCAGAACGCCGCCGCCGAGTACCTGAACGACAGAGCGCCGCCGGGCGCCACCGTGTTCATCCACGACACGACCTGGGACGCGTGGAGCCACATGCAGGAGGAGAAGCGCATCCGGGGCGACCTGCGCGCGGCGGGAGCCCCGCACGAGTCGCAGATCGCGCTCGTCCAGCACGAGCTTCACATGAACGAGGTCGACTACTCGATCTGGACGGCGTTCGGGACGGACGCTCCGGCGTACATCGTCGAGCACGACGGCGTGCCCATCGTGAGCATCTACCGCAGGCCGTGATCCGTCGGCGCGGCCCGCGAGAGGCGCGAGCGACGCGAGCCGTAGGCGGCGTAGACGACGAGCCCCGCCGCGAGCCAGCCGACGAAGCGCACCCAGGACGTCGGCGGAAGAAACCAGACGAGCCCGGCGCAGGAGACGATTCCCAGGGCCGGCACGAGCACCGGACCGAACGGCACGCGAAAGGGGCGCGGTCTGTCCGGCTCGCGCAGCCGCATGACGATCGTGCCCGCGCAGACGAGGATGAACGCGAAGAGCGTCCCGATGTTCGTCAGGTCCACCATCTCGTCGATGCTCGCGAACGCGCTGACGACGCCGACGAGCACCCCGGTGACGATGGTCGACACGTGCGGCGTCCTATATCGCGGATGAACCCGCGCGAAGACCTCCGGCAAGAGCCCGTCGCGGGCCATCGCGAAGAGGATCCGCGGCTGCCCGAGCTGGAACACGAGCAGGACCGCTGTCTGCGCCGCGACGGACCCGAGGGCGACGACCCCCACCGTCCAGCCGGGCATGCGCGCGTATTCCATGGCGACGGCGAGCGCCTCGGCGCGCCGGGTGGGATCGAGGCGGACGAGCTCGGGATACGGCACCAGCCCGGTGAACACCCCGGCGACGACGACGTAGAGCACCGTGCACAGTGCGAGCGAGCCGATGATCCCGATGGGCATGTCGCGGCCGGGGTTCTTGCACTCCTCGGCGCACGTCGAGACTGCGTCGAAGCCGATGTACGCGAAGAAGATGACCGAGGCGCCCGCGCCGATTCCGCGGGCGCCGTTGGGCGCGAAGGGGCGCCAGTTCTCGGGCCGGACGAACTTGGCACAGGCGAAGACGAAGAACGCGAGCACCAGGACCTTGAAGACCACCATGCCCAAGCTCAGCTGCGCCGACTCCCGGACGCCCCACACCAGGACGATCGTGACGAACGCGACGATGCCCATGGCCAGGGCGTTGAGCACGATCGGGACCCCGAGCAGGTGGGGCGCGCTCGCCAGGACGCCGGGCGCCAGGGCGGCCGTCCGGTAGTCGGTGACGAGCCAGCGCGGCAGGTCGACGCCCATCCCCCGCAGCAGCTGGTCGGCGTAGCCCGCCCAAGAGATCGCGACGGCCGTGTTGCCGATCGCGTACTCGAGGACCAGATCCCAGCCGATGACCCACGCCACGAGCTCGCCGAGCGTCGCGTACGCGTAGGTGTACGCGCTGCCGGCGACGGGGACCATCGACGCGAGCTCCGCGTAACAGAGAGCCGTGAAGCTGCACACCACCGCGGTGAGCACGAACGACGCGGTGATGGCCGGCCCGGCCCCCGGGCGGCTGGCGTCGCCGGCGGCCGCGGTGCCGATCGTGGCGAAGATGCCGGTGCCTATGATGGCGCCGACCCCGAGCGCGATCAGGCTGCCGGGCCCGAGCGTCTTCCGGAGCGACGGGCCCTCGCCCCGGGTCTCGCCGAGGACCGCGTCGATCGACTTGGTCCGGAAGATCTGTCTCGGCACGTGAGGCTGGGCCACGATACACCAGCACGCCGATGCCTCGCCTTCGCCCCCCCCCGCGACCCGGTGACCGTCTGGCTCGACGGCGAGCCGGTGCTCGCAGAGCGCGGCGAGCCCGTGGCCGTGGCGCTCGTCGCGTCGGGCCGCCTCGCCCTGGCGCGCAGCCCCAAGTTCCACCGCCCGCGAGGCCCGTCGTGCCTGGGGGAGGGGAAAGGGGGGGATCTATTCCGACGGGAGGCTCAGGAACAGGCGAGCCTCACGGGGTGCACCAGGTGCCGTGGAGGCTCCCGGTCTGGGCGTCGTTGATGGTCTTGGCGGTAGAAGCTGCGCCCGCGCCGTAGTAGTATGAGGCGTAGCTCCCGACGCCGTTGTTCCCGACGAGGTAACCGACCACCCCGGTCATCGAGCAGCCGCCCGTCTGGAAGGTGCCCTGGGAAGGCCATGACCTTCGCGTTCGACAACACCTACGCGCGGCTCCCGGCTCGTTTCTTCGCGTCGGTGTCCCCCACGAGGGTGCGCGCGCCACGCGTCGTGAAGGTCAACCGGGTGCTCGCCGGAGAGCTCGGGCTGGACCCGGACCAGCTCGCGTCGCCCGAGGGAGCCCAGGTGCTGGCTGGCAACGCACTGCCCGCCGGGGCGGAGCCGATCGCGCTGGCGTACGCCGGGCATCAGTTCGGCTTCTTCGTGCCCCAGCTGGGCGACGGTCGCGCGATCCTGCTGGGCGAGGTCGTCGCCGGGGACGGAAGGCGCGTCGACGTTCAGCTCAAAGGCTCCGGCCGCACCCCCTTCTCGCGCCAGGGCGACGGGCGCGCCGCGCTCGGGCCCGTCCTGCGCGAGTACATCGTGAGCGAGGCGATGGCCGCGATGGGCGTTCCGACGACACGCGCGCTCGCCGCCGTGCTGACCGGCGAGCCGGTCGTCCGGGAAGAGATCGTCCCCGGCGCGGTGCTCACGCGCGTGGCCGCGAGTCACATCCGGGTGGGCACGTTCGAGTTCTTCGCCGCGCGCGCCGATCGCGAAGCCTTGACCGCCCTCGCGTCGTACGCACTTCGAAGGCACTACCCCGACGCCGCGGGCGCCGGCAACGACGCGCTGGCGCTCCTCGATCGGGTCGTGCAAGCCCAGGCGAACCTGGTCGCACGGTGGCTCGGGGTCGGCTTCGTGCACGGCGTGATGAACACAGACAACACTGCGATCGCCGGCGAGACGATCGACTACGGGCCGTGCGCCTTCCTCGACGAGTACGATCCGGACAAGAAGTTCAGCTCCATCGACCACGGTGGGCGCTACGCCTTCGCCAATCAGCCCCGGATCGCTCAGTGGAACCTCGCGCGCTTCGGCGAGACGCTCTTGCCCTTGCTGGCGGACGACGAGGACGAGGCCGTCCGTCTGGCGACCGAACGCCTCCGGGGCTTCCCCGCGCTCTTCGCCGCGGCGCACGCGCGGGTCCTGCGCGCGAAGCTCGGGCTCGTGCGCGAGGAGGAGGACGACCCCGCGCTCGCGGCCGACCTGCTCGCCCGGATGGCGCACAGCGGGGTCGACTACACGATCTTCTTCCGCAGGCTCTGCGCCGCCGCCCGGGACCCCTCCGAGGACGCGCACATCGCATCACTCTTCGCCGAGCCCGGCTTGTTCCACGACTGGTCGCGAGCGTGGCGCCGCCGCGTGGCGAGGGAGGAGCTCGCGCCCGACTCGCGTGCCGCGGCGATGCGACTCGCCAATCCCGTGTTCGTTCCGCGCAACCACCGCGTCGCTCAGGCCATCGAAGCCGCCGTTCGACGGGACGACTTCGAGCCGTTCGATACGCTCGTGCGGGTGCTCGGGCGACCGTACGACGACCAGCCCGAGCTCGCGCACCTCGCCGACCCGCCGCGGCCGGAGGAGCGCGTCCTGCAGACGTTCTGCGGGACGTAGCTGACCCCCGGGCTGCGCGGGGCGCTGCGACGCGCCATACTACAGGTAGCCATGGACTCGCCTCTGCCGGGCAAGCCGCTTCTCCGCGCCTACGGGGACCGGGCAGGCGACGGCATCGTTCAGCTGTCGTTCACGCTGGCCCTGCCGCCGGGGGCCCGGGCGCGCGAGGCGGCCAAGCGGTTCGCGGAGATGCACGGGCTCGCCGAGCCGATCGTCGCGACGATGGAGGCCTGCGCGGCAGGGTACTCGTTCTTCGTCGTGTACGGGCCGTCGCGGCACGCGGTCGATGCGGACGCGATCGACGTGGCCGAGGTCCGGGCGGACGCGTTGTCGCGGCCGGAGATCGAGCACCGGATCTCGACGCGGCTGAGGCGCAAGATCGTCGTGGTGGGCGCCTGCACCGGGAGCGACGCGCACACGGTCGGGATCGACGCGATCCTGAACTACAAGGGCTACGCGGGGCACAAGGGGCTGGAGAGCTACAAGGGGTTCGAGGTGCACAACCTCGGCGCGCAGGTGGACAACGAGCAGCTGGCGGCGCGCGCGCGCGCGGTGAACGCGGATGCGCTGCTGGTGAGTCAGGTGATCACGCAGCGCAACTGCCACAAGGAGAACGGGCGGGCGCTGGTCGAGCTGATCGACAAGCAGGGGTGGCGGAGCGAGGTGGTGCTGATCTTCGGGGGGCCGAGGGTGGACCACCAGCTGGCGCTGGAGCTGGGGTTCGACGCGGGGTTCGGGACCGGGACGAAGCCGGACGAGGTGGCGGCTTACCTGGTGGACAGGCTGACGGGAGCGGACAATCGCGATCGATGACGGCTCAGTCGTCCACGAGCGCCCCGAACATCGCGAGCCCCCCGGCGATGGCGACGGCGTCGAAGATCCCGAGGAGCACCAGCCAGTCGCGCACCTCGGAGAAATCCACGGCCTGACCGCTCGCCGAGGCGTAGAAGATCTCGCGCGTGGCGGCCACGCTCGACACGAGCGCAGGCGAGATCAGGGGGAAGAGAACCGTGGCCAGCAGCAGCTCGCGGGCTCGCGTGCGCACGGTCATGGCGCCGAAGAGCGTGCCGGTCGCCGCCACCCCCACGGTGCCGAACACCATCACGAGGGCGAGCGGGCCCAGGACGGCCGGGAGGTCGACGTGGAAGAAGAGCGCCACCACCGGGACGACCACGACCTCGACGACGAGGACGAACGCGAGCACGCCGGCGGCCTTGCCGCACCAGATGGCCGCCCTGGGCACCGGCGAGACGAGCAGGCCGACGAGCGCCGACTCCTCACGCTCCCGCTGCCAGGTGCGGCCGAGCGCCAGGACGGACGAGAAGGCGATGGCCAGCCAGAGCGCCCCCGGCGCGACCCGGGTGGTGGTTTCAGGCCCCGTCGTGAACGCCACGCTGGCCAGGACGGCGACCAGCGCGGCGAAGAAGGCCGCGGTCGTGACGATCTCGCGCGTCGCCAGCTCGATGCGCAGGTCCTTCGCGAGGACAGCCAAGGTCGCGCCGAGGAAGGTCACCCGGCCCTCTCGCCCGCTGGTTGTGGAAGATCCCATCTTGACCTGGATCGCTACCCCGGTAGATTCGCAAGGAGGAGCGCGTGTTGTCACGTATCTCTCGCGTATTCGCTCCAAGGACGATCCGGAGCTCATGACGGTCCCCCCATCGAGACGCAGCCGCGCCAGCAAGTGCGTCGCGGTGCTGTACAACGTCGACTACCAGGACGCTCCGCCCGAGGTCGATCCGGGCTGGGCCGCGCGCGCGGAGGTGGGCGTCGTCGCCGCGAGCGTGGCCGAGGCGCTGGACGGGGCCGGATACGAGGCCCGGCTCGTGGAAATCGACGGGGACCTGCCGAGCCTGCGCGCCCGCCTGGCCGAGTGGGAGCCCGACTGCGCGTTCAACCTGTGCGAGTCCCTCGCAGGCGACGCCCGCCTCGAGAGCGCGGTGCCGTTGCTGCTGGATCTCCTCGGCATCCCCTTCACGGGCTCTCCGCCGGAGGTGCTCTCCTTGGCCCTGCGCAAGGACCGGGTGAAGCAGCGCCTCGAGGCGGCCGGCATCCCGACGCCGCCGGGGCGTGTCATGACGCGACCCGACGATCCGTGCGACCTCCCCTTCCCGCTCATCGTCAAGCCGGTGCGCGAGGACGGCTCGGTGGGCATCTGGCGCTCGAGCGTCGTCAGGGACCGGGCGGAGCTCGCCCGGGCCGTCGAGGCGGTGGCGACCAGGCTGCGCCAGCCGTCGCTGGTCGAGCAGTTCATCGACGGCCGGGAGCTCAACGTCGCCCTCTTCGGGCACCCGACGCCGCGCGTCCTTCCGCTGAGCGAGATCGACTTCAGCGGGCTGCCGCCGGACGCGCCGCGCATCGTCTCGTACGACGCGAAGTGGGCCTGCTCCTCGGTGGAGTTCCTCGGCACCGTGCCGACGCTCCATCCTTCGCTGCCCAACGGCGTCGCGGCCCGCGTGCGTCGGGCCGCCGTCGACGCGTTCCGCGCCGTCGGGGTGCGTGACTACGGTCGGGTCGACGTCCGCCTGGCGAGCAGCGGCGTCCCCTACGTGGTGGACGTGAACCCCAACTGCGACCTCTCGGCGACCGCCGGCCTGGCTCGCGCCGCCGCCGCCGTCGGCATCGACCACGCATCGCTGGCGGGCCTGCTGGTGAGATACGCGCTGCGCCGGCGCCGCTCGGGCGCGGTCATCGCGCGCGCCGCCGCTCGATCGAGCCGGTAGGACTCAGTCCCGCCCGAGAGGCGGCAGGGGCATCGCGCCGCCGTTCGGGTCGTCTGCGCGCTCGCGAAGCTTGCGCGCCGCGATCGCTCGCCGGCGCCACCTCGTCCATCACGAAGCGGTCCTGCTTGAACGCCTCGAACACCTTGACGCGCGAGGGTCGCCGGAGCTTTCACCCGGGCGGTAAAGAATCCTAAACCGGCATGGGGGGGGAACGCTAGAATACGAACACGCCGCAGGCGATGACGGTCGACCAGAGGCCCTTGGGGTGCCCCTCGGCGCTCTGCACGATGTTGCGGCTCTTGAGGATCGTCTTCTCGAGACGGAACACCTGCTCGCGCTCGTTCCAGGCCTTCTCGGGGTCGAACTCGATGCCGAGCGTCGTCGCGAGCATCGTCGCGGCCAGGTCTTCGGCGTAGTCGCCCGCCTTCTTGGCCGTCTCGCCGTAGCTGTGGTGCTCCGAGAGGTAGCCGTAGCGGTGCTTGTCCGCCGGACGCGCCAGCCCGATGGCCGCAGCGATGAGGCGGTTGGGCTCGTTGGTGTCCTGGCGGGCCATCACGCAGTGGACGATCTGCCCCGGCATGATGAGCTTCTCGCCCTCCTTGCGGCTGATCTCGATGCACTGAGGCGGGAAGATCGAGCTGACCGTCACGAGGTTCGCCTTCTCGATGCCGGCGTCGCGTAGCGCCAGCTCGAACGACGACAAGCGGTCCTTGTGTACACCGACCCCGTTGACGAAGAAGATCGCCTTGGGGACGAACATCTCGTGCATGATCGGATAGCCGCTGTCGCCCAGGACTATCCTGCCGTTATCCTTCTTCTTGGCCATCACCCTGCGATCCTCCGGGTAGGCGCGCGGAGAGCGCCCCGACTGCGTCGCGCGAGACTACTCGGTTCGTTCAGCCGCGTCTCTTGGCTTGCTTCGCCTTCGACTTGTACGCGTCGTACAGGCGCGGCACCGGCCACTCGGAGAGCTTCTGCCGGAGCCCGGTGTCCTTCGTGCGCTTCTCCAGCTCGAGGACGGCGTCGATGAGCTTGTCGCGCGTGCCGAACTTGGCCTTCACCTCGGTGAAGGTCGCGTGCAGGCGGAGCAGCTTCGCGTTCGAGACGTGGGCGAGCCCCTTGTTCTCGTTCGTGCGCGAGAGCCACAGGGCGTCTCCGGTGAGCTGCTCGATGGCGGTGACGAGCTTGGCCTTGTCGCCGAACTTGTCCTTGACGATCTTGAGCGGCGTGTTGGCGGTGGTCATGAGGGGAAATCCTCCGGTGGGTGCGCGAGATCACTCGCGCGGCGAAAAACGGCGCGGACCGTAGCAAGCGACGGCCCGTCCTGCAAGGCCGCCGGCCGGCGGCTATCCGTCGATGCTCGCCTCGATGACGTCCGGCGTGCTCCTGTAGCGGCGGTAGTACTTCGTCACGCTCACGACGTAGTCGCGCGTCTGGGCGAACGGGGGTATGCCGCCGAACCGTATGACCGCCCCGTCGCCCGCGTTGTATGCCGCGACGGTCAGCTCGAGATCGCCGTTGAACTCGTTGGCCAGCACGCGGAGCAAGCGCACGCCGCCGAAGATGTTCTCGCGCGGATCCTCGATGTCGCGCACCTGCATCAGCGTGGCGGTGTCGGGCATCAGCTGCATCAGACCCCGAGCCCCGGAGACGCTCACGGCGCGCGGGTCATAGTCGCTCTCGCAGCGAATGATGGCGCGCACCAGCTGCTCGGGGATCTGGTAGAGGGTTGCCGCCTGGCGGATCCAGTCGTCGTAGCGGGTGTAGCGTGCGACATCGCGGTCGCTCGGGGGCACGGGGACCACGCCCGGCGCGGCGCCTCCCGAGCGCGGCCAGCCGTTTCCGCGGATGTACAGCCTGTACCGCCGGTCACCGCCGGGCGAGCTCGAGAAGTGGACCGTCCCGCTCTCGTCGGTGAACGAGTAGATGTCCGCCCGGGCGAGCGCAGACAGGGATATGGCGGCCAGGAAGGCCGCGATGCGGACGGCAGGCGACAAGGGCGAGGACTCCTTGGTGCAAATGGTGCCAACGCGGAGCCCTGGCCGCAAGTTATCGCTCAAGTTGGCCTCAGCGCGAGCGACGTGCCGTCGTGCTATCTGCACGACGGCCCACGACGTAAGGTACTGTCGGGTCCCGGGACATGCAGGACTGGTCGACCTCGCTCATCGTCGCCGCCGCCGCCTTCCTGGC
>PLYU01000196.1 GCA_003153495.1 Myxococcales bacterium | reverse complement strand
GAGCGAGCCCGAGGTCGCCGCCATCCTGGAGTGGAAGAAGAAGCACCCGTCGATGGGTCCCGCGCAGCTCCGGGCGCAGCTCAAGCGGTTCATGGGCTGGCGGCTGTCGATCAAGGCCATCGCCCGAGTGCTGCGCGGCCACGGCTACGCGCTCGTGCACACCAAGGCGCGCCCCGTGGGGCCCGAGCCCGTTCGCTTTGAAGCGCCTCGTCGAAACGCCTTGTGGCAAGCCGATTTCTGCGAAGTGCGCGTCGGTGACGAGCGGCTGCACGCGCTGATCCTGATCGACGATTATTCACGCTTCATCGTCGGGCACGCGCTCACCGACTCGCCGTCGAGCGCCGTGGTGACGGCGACGTTCCGGGCCGCGATGGCCCGCCACGGAAAGCCCGAGGCCGTGCGCACCGACCGGGGCGGCGCGTTCGTCGCGTACACCAAGGACGGCGACTTCGGCCTCGTGCTGGAGGCCGAGCTGGTCGACCACATCGTGGGCCGCTCCTACAGTCCGCGCGGCGGCGGCAAGGTCGAGAGCGCCATCGGCACGCTCAAGCGCGAGCTGTGGGAGTGCTTTCACTTCGAGGACAGGGGCGAGGCCGAGCGCCGCCTGGCCGCCTTCGTCGAGGACTTCAACCATCGGCGAGCGCACATGGGCATCGACGGCCTGGTGCCCGCCGACCGCTTCTTCGGACGCGCAGACCGGGTCCTGGCCCGCATCGACGCCGTCTCGCGCGGCCGGATCGCCGCGTTCGCCGCCCGCAACGGCGGCCCTGGCGCACCCGTCGAGGAGACGCTCTCGGCCCCCAGCGGCGCGCCTCTGGAGGTGCTGCGCCTGGTCGTGCTCGACGGCGTCATGGAGCTGCGCTTCTGCGGCGCCCGCGTCCAACTTGGCCCCTTGATGACCTGATGGGTCCGATTGAGCGATGGGGCTCCGGCGACGGGTGCGATCTTGGACCATCCCGCGCCCGCCGCCGGCACCCAGGGACGGCGCCTGCTTCGCATGCAGCAGCACCGATGCCCCGAGCACGTTCCCCGCAAGCTCCGGCGTGTAGGTCGTCGTAGGCCCGACCGCGCGTCAAGGGGGCCGGCCCCAGGTTCCCGTACCGGAACGACCGGACGACCGGTGTGATACAAGCGGCGGACTGGATTGAGCGCATCGCCCGGGGCCCCGAAAATGACGACGTGGACGAACCCGTGCACCTCCGATCCGATTTCGGTGACCGTGGCGACGGGCCGCGTTTTGAAGCACCCCGCGCCGATTGCGCGCGAGGACGGATCGCACGCCGTGCTCGAAGAAGAGGAGCGCGTCGCCGTGGTCTGGCAGCCGGGCGAGACGAAGGCCGTGCCGACCCGCTTCGCTCGCGCCATTCACATCGTGCTCGGGTGTTCCCACCACGATTGCCGCAACGCCATCTGCAAGGACCCGGAGTCCGCCGGACCCAAAGCGACCGTTATAGGCGGCGGGGCGCCCCTCTTGCAGCGGTCGGGCCAGACGTACGGGATCCCCGGATCCTTGATTCCCCGAGCCGCGCCGCCGCCGCAGTCAGTTTCTCCGGCCGACGTCGGAAACATGCTCGCCCGACGCGAGGCCGACCAGACAGACCCCGCGATGGCGCGAGCGCGGAGGGCGGGCACATGAAGGCCGTCGCTCGACGTCTGACGATCGCGCCGCCCCCGCTTTCCGATCCGGTGCAGAGCGCGCGAGATGCGCTTGCGCGTGCCGAGGCGGCGACCGGCGAGGGAGATGGGTGCCGTCGGACTCTTCGACGAGGACGGCAGCGAGGCCGAGACCGCCGCGCGTGCTCGCTTGAGCCGGGAACGCGCGGAGCGGCGACACGCGGCCCGCATCGCGGAAGAACAGGCGACACAATCGGCCCTCGGAGCCGCGCAGCTCGCACGCACCCGGGAAGACTACGAGGCGGCCGTCGCGTACACCACCGCATGGCCCGCCCGTCTGCTCCCGGTGCTCGATCGCCTCGTGGAGATCGATCGAGAGGTCGGCCACCTCGTCGACCAGGCCGCGGACGTCACGCAAGCCGCTCGGTCAAGGTGATTCGGTACACGAGATGAGCGTTCGAGAATCAGGGGTTCATGTGGGATTGCCGGATCGCGTTCGCGGGGTCGTGATGCATGTCACCCGACGCCGAGCCACCGCTGCCGTCGCCGACTTGCGGGCACGATATGATTTAGGATTTATCGTGCATGAGGTTCTGTATGGTTCATCGGCCGATTTGGTCGGAGCAATCCGGGAATTGTCGGGGTCTCCGACAGGTTTAGTGGAAGCGTGAACGTCACCTGTGCACGGGCGAGATCGTGAGTCCGCCGCAGCACAGGTGGATGAGGGCGATGAGGCTGGAGGCGGAGTGGAAGCCGAAGCTGCGTCGGGTGATCGTGCGGATCTTGCCGTTGAGTCCCTCGCTGCGGCCGCTGTTCAGGCCGGTAGCGACGTAGGCGACGATTCCCTCGATGTACTTCTTGATGGTGCGAGCGACTCGTCGGAAGGGTGCCAGCCGAGAACGCGCCGCCCAGCCGATCCAGTCGTGGAGCTTGTCGCGCGCGACGTTGACCTGACCGCCGTCGAGAATGCGGGCGAGCGTCTCCTTGAGCAGGTACGCGCGGTACAGAGGCCTGTTGGTGCGCTGCACATCGGTGAGCTTGCCTTGCTCGACGTCGGTGAGGTTCCAGGGATTCTTTTGCAAGGCGAAGCGCGTCCCCTTGATGGCCTTCTTCTCGTCGGCGTCGGCGGCTCGCCACTGCTGCCGACGCACCTGATCGAGCGCGTCGTGGGCGAGCCGCTGCACGTGAAAGCGGTCGAAGATCAGCCGGGCCTCCGGCGAGGCCTCGGTGACGGCCTTGATGTACGCCGCCGACAGGTCGAGCGTGACGGCCTCCAGCTTCGCGCACCGCTCTTTTCCCAGCTCTTCGAAGAAGGCGCCGAGCGTGGCGGCGTCCTTGCCCTCGCGGGCCCAGACGACGGCGCCGCGCTCGTGATCGACCACGACCGTGACGTACTCGTGATGGCGGCGGAAGCTCAGCTCATCGACGCCGATGAAGCGCAGGCCGTCGAGGACGTCGCCCGGTCGAAGGCGGGCGACCACGCGCTCGATGATGCTGCCGACGGTGGCCCAGCCGATGCGCATCATGTCGCTGAGGGTCGTCTTGTCGGCCCGCTGCGCCAGGTAGGCGACGTGGCCTTCGAAGTCGCGGGTGAACCAGGATTGCGCCTCGGCCCACGGCACCAGCTCGACGGTGACCCCGCAGCGGGGGCAGCGGACACGACGGATCTTGTAGCGGAGCCACAGGCGCATGCCCGCCACGTCCAGGTGCCTCCAGCGACGACCCTCGTACGTGTCGTGGACAGCGTGAACGCGCTTGAGGCACCCCGAGCAGATGGGCACACGGGTGGTCGGCGCGGCGTCGAGCACCAGCCCCTCGGGCTCCAGGTGCACGTCCAGGATACGGGTCTGCTTCAACGCGAGAATCCTCGCGAGTACTGTGGTGATGCGCACGGCGGAACGGCTCTCCTTTGCTGGCTTGGCAGCTGCAAAGTAAGCGCTCTTCCGTGCGCGCCTTCTTCACCCCGTCCGGGCCCTCCCGCTGAGCTCGAATCCTCGGCGATCAGGCTGCGCCCTGCGCTTCAGCTCGGGCGCCGCGCTTCCATGAAACCTAAAGGAGAGCCAATTGTCGTCCATGTTGGGGCTCGACAGGACTCGGCTTGGTCGGTACGCCCGCGTCCCTGAGGCTATTGGACTAAGCGAGTTTGCGGAGCATCTTAAGCTCCGCCTCCCTACGGGGTTGCCGCTGACCTGGTCCCACTTCGAGCGGCTTGCCACGGTCCGCGATCCGATGTTGCGGCGAAAGTGTGCCGAATTCGTTGCGAACGAGGGGCTTTCGGTGAGCGACCTTGGGACTCGGATGCGTCACTGCAAGATCCGGGATCACAAGGAGTTTCTGGCGAAACCGGGACGAGCGAACAAGCTAGGCTCTGAATCGTAGGCGTTTCGCGTTCGTGCGTCCATCGCACAATCGTCGCTCCCCCGTCTTCGCGGCTTGACGCCCAACCGCTCGTAGCTTGAAGTCGGAGCCCTGGTCACGAAATAACCACGGAAATGGAGGGCCATCATGAAGATGTTCACAAGGCTTGCTATCGCGTTCTCAGTGTCTGCCGCCATCTCAGCCGGCGCGACCACGGTAAAGAGTGCCAGAGCCGCAAACGTAAAGAGGTACCCTTCAAGCATGTGCCAAGTAAACGGCACAAGCAGTGGCTCCAGTGTCTCTTGGGAGCCGCTGACGAATAACGGGACCTACAACTCAAGCATTGGAGTCAGCTGCCCGTTCATAGAGGATCAGACAATCCCAAGGAGCAACGTGACTAGCATTTGGGCTGATGTGTATAATTCTAACAGTCACTGCGGGACCGCTGGGGCTGCTGAATGGACGTGCATACAAGACAATTCCGATACAGGTTCATCTTGCAGCACATATACCAATTTGCTTTCTTGCGGACACAACAGTACCAATTTGAACACCTCTGGTTTTGACACCGCTTATTACGGCGACCTCGGCACCATCGAGGTTTCACTCACGGGAGGGGTTAGTCTGCTCGGTGTTCAGTACTACACGAACTGAACGCTTGGATTCAGTTTGGCAACATCGCTGAACGTTAAGGGGTGCCCGCCGAAATGCGCCTATGGATCTTTGTCGGATTTGCGGTGGCGTCAGCATTAGGGGTCGGAGCGGGCGTCTCGATAGTCCGGATTCTTCCACTCCGTGAAGTGATCGGCTTGGGCTCGCCATCGGGCACTGGGTCCAGTATGCCCATGAATACCGATCCGGAGGCTGACGTTCGACGCCACGAAGCGCTCCTCCGACGCTTCGAGAGCGAGGTGCCTGATCCTGGATGGGGAGTCGCGGCTGCCGCTAAGCTGAAGGAAGACCTTGTTGCGCCGGGAGGAGAACGTGCATTCACTACGCGTGCTGTAGAGTGCCGGTCCACGATGTGCGGGGTCACGGTTGAGTGGCCCACTTATGATAGCGCGCGTCGTGAGTATCGACAGCTCGCTCGGCGGCAGTATTCGCTGAACTGTCTGCGAGATATTTACGTTCCGATCCCCGGCGACGCGTCACGACCGTACACGGCAAGACTGCTTCTTGACTGCCGGGAACTACGCGCTCATACGAACGTTAGCCACGGAGATAGCGGCGGATGAATAGGCGCATGGCGTCCAAGAAGCAGGTTGCTTGGTATTTGTCGCCGGTAACCCGCTTGCGGATCGCCCCGGGTGACAATGGTTCGCTCGACGAATCATATGCGTAAGCCGACGTTGCCGGTTGAGGGCTTGACCATCGGGCTAGCGCGCTACGTCAGCTTGGTCGGGTAGCCCCGGCGGTCGCCCGCCGGGGCCCCCACGGATCCGGACTTGCAGACTTCCCGCATCCGGCTCTTCGGGCGTCGGCTGCGCTACCTGCCGTGGCGGTGCACGAATGGCGCGGCTGCGGCAGCGGGTAGCGCTTCAGCAGGGCGAGCATCGCGTCCCAGCAGAGCGGCCCACTGGCTGCGGCGAGACAACCATTTGCGCAGGCGTTCCACACCTTTTCGCGAAGCGATAGAGAGCGCGGCGGCGTTCGACGCAGCGCCACCGTGCTTCACGCTACGCGGACGGTCTCGTCCCTGAAACCTGCTCCAGTTCGATCGCTCCGGCGCATCAAATGACCGCATATTCCTGCGTTCCATGGGAGCGCCCATGTCGTGCCAGTTTGTCACGGGCGACCCGCGGCGCAGCCCCGTCCGTGCCACCTTGGCCGGACCCCGCGGCCGTACCTCGATGCAGCTGCGCGACTGCCCGTGGAAATCGGAATGGCACGCGCTATGCTGCACCGCTTGCGATGCCTCGCTACACGCGTTTCCTGGTCTCGTACTTCGCGGTCGCCGCGATCTTCTTCGTGTCACCGCGTGCGCAGGCGCAAAGCGTTACAGCAAGCGGGCAGGTGCCTCCCGAGCGTTTCATTGGTGGGCAGGACGTCGGGGTGAGCACCCGACCTTCGAATCTCACTCCTCTCGGCGTGAACTACTCCGACTGCGTCCAGGACATGACCCTGAGGTTCAGCGTCCAGGTGAGCGGGTTCACCGGCGCCAACAACTTGCAGGTCTGGGCCACGCGCTCAGGCGACTGTTCGGCCGATACGACGCGCGGAGTCGGGAGCGTGACAGGGGCCACATGCTGGCTTGTCAACGGGGGGTCGACGGGCCTCTTGCAGCAAAGCGCCGGAACACTCAACTTTGACGTGCGTGTTCAGGATCTCATCGGCCCGCAGAATGCCCCCCCGTTTCCGACGACGCTCGTGAGCGAGCATGTGACCTCAACCAACAATCCCTGCCTAGCGCAGCCCTCGTTCGCGGCCGTGCCGATGAACATCTGGTTTGTGCCGACGAACTCGGCCAACCAGTACACTGGCAGCGGCGCCTACAACTACCCCATCACGACCGATATGCTTGGCCCTCCGGGGCCGAGCGGCGTCTCGATCGCCGATGGCGACACACTCTTCGTCGTCAATTGGACGCCCAACTCCGACTCGGACACGCAGGGGTATGACGTTTACCTCGACCCCGCGGCCGACACGGTGTTCCATGCCAACGCCGATGCGTCCGCTTCCGTCACCACGGAGACGATCTGTCCCGATGCGGGCGTGCCAGCGCTCGTCAACGCGAATGTTGACGCGGAAACGGGGGCTAGCGATTCTGGTACAGCAGCGTCGAGCGCCGACGCCGGCTGTTACACGGTCAACGTAGCGAACACTCCGCCGAGCGGCGCCGGGACTTGCCCGAGCACCGTGCTCGGACCCGGCGGCGGTGTCGTCGACAGTGGGGCCACGGTGAGCACGCCAGTGTACGACGACGCGGGCAACCTAATCGACAGCGGCATCGTGACCAACACCAAAGGCGGCCTGTCCACCGTTCCCGCTTCCTACATCGTCAACGCGAACGCCGGTACCGGGACCACCGTCTCTGGTTTGTCCGGCAGCACGTACACAATCACCGGTCTGACGGATGGGACGACGTATACGGTCGGCGTGGCGGCGGTGGACGGCTCGGGCAACGTTGGTCCGCTAGGGTCGGTTGCCTGCGACTTCCCCGCTCCCGTGAACGACTTCTGGAAGTTGTACCGGCAGGACGGCGGGCAGGCGGGGGGCGGCTACTGTGCGCTAGAGGCCGTCGGGGCTCCTGTGGGCTCTTCTCTCGCGGTGGCCGGTCTCGGTACGGTTGCCTTGGCTGTGGCACGGCGGCGCCGGAGGCGCGTGTGAAGGGCACCAAATGGCGGCCGTGTCGTCTCCATGGCTGATCGCGTCGCCTGCGATGTAACGTTCCCACCCACCCGCACGAGGAGCGCGGGGTGCGGGTAGCAGATGCGCTGGCACTTGCCGCACGTCAGCGCGAAGCGGCCCGCCCGTGACGGTGTAGAGGCTCACGGGGAGGACGGGCGGAACGCGGGGAAGGGTAGCAGCGCTCACGCTGGAGAGGGCGACGGCGGGGGCTACGCCGACGGGGGCTCGGCTTGGGTCCCACGCACGCACGCCGGGCCGAGGGACACGCATGTCGTCGCACGCCACGGCGCCCGTCACGACGTCGTACCCCCTGCACGGACGCCGT